>NZ_JAMYNB010000005.1:0-480499 GCF_040318795.1 Mesorhizobium sp. M1004 | reverse complement strand
ACGCCACGTCCGAAATGTCGGCAATCCCGCTCGCCGCCGCCCAGGCCACGACGCCCCGCATGCCAACCTTGCCAAGGCAGTAAGCCAGTGTCAGGCGCAACAGGTCGCTCGCCGACCTGACGCCCCGCGGGCGCAGGAACGCCTTCGTCTCGCGGGCACTTCCTGCGATCAACTCTTCGCCGCCCGGAAGCTCAATCGTCTCGGCCCAGCCGTCATCAACAAGCGATTCGTGTGTCATCGCAGTGTAGAATCACACCCGATTCCGCAGGGCAATACCTATCTTAGCGCCTATGCCCGCAAGGGGGGAGATTAGCTCACATCCATCAGTTCTCGGTGAGTTCCGCCGGCGCCGCTCTGTGTACCGGCATCGAGATCGGCGTGACGTGCAGATGCGGCTTCATCGTGCTGTCGGGGCAGCTGTCGCCGATCTTGGTCCATGAGGTGTTGTTGAGCACCAGGTCGCAGCGGGCCATATGGCTCTTGTCTGAAACCGTCAGGCAGGTGACCTGGCCGACCTGGTAGGACTTGCCATTGGCCAGGCACTGCTGGTCGGCAAGTGCCGCTGCAGGGGAGGCCATGGCAAATGCCAGGCCGATCGGGCAAAGGAGGAATCGTAGTGCCATGGAACCCCAGCCGCCATGCTGATCTCTGACTGAATGGCGCGATTGTGGCGATATCAGGGTTTCGGCTGATATCAGGCCGGCAGCAGCGCCAGATCGATCGCCACCGGCACGTGGTCGGAAGGTTTTTCCCAGGCGCGCACATGCTTTTCGATCGAGGCCGAGGAAAAGCGGTTGGCCGCTTCGGGCGACAACAGCAGATGGTCGATGCGGATGCCGTTGTTCTTCTGCCAGGCGCCGGCCTGGTAGTCCCAGAAGGTGTAGACGTCGGCCGCATCGGTGACGGCGCGCACCGCCTCTGTAAAGCCGAGATTCTTCAGCCGCCGGAAGGCCTGCCGGGTCTGCGGCTGGAACAGCGCATCGCCAAGCCAATTCTCGGGGAAGCGCGCATCGACCGGCTCGGGGATGACATTGTAGTCGCCGGCCAGCACCAGCGCCTCCTCCAGAAGCAGCCGCTGCTCGGCCCAGCGATGCAGCCGTTCCATCCAGGCCAGCTTGTAGGGAAACTTCTTCTCGTCATCGACCGGGTTGCCGTTGGGCAGATAGAGCGAGGCGACGCGCAGCGCGCCCTGGTCGGTCGAGAACACGCCCTCGATGAAGCGCGCCTGCTCATCAGTCTCGTCGCCTGGCAGGCCTCTGATAACCTCGTCGAACGGAAGTTTCGACAGCAGGGCGACGCCGTTAAAGCCCTTCTGGCCATGGGTTTCTACGTTGTAGCCAAGCGCCTCGATCTCGGCGCGCGGGAACTGCTCGTCGACCGATTTGATCTCCTGCAGGCAGACGATGTCGGGCTGGCTTTCGCTCAGCCAGTGGGTGAGGTTGCCGATGCGGGCGCGAATGCCGTTTATGTTCCAGGTGACGATTTTCATGGGCGGCCTCAGGGATGTTCGGGCGAAAGACGTTCGACAAGCCCGATCGTATTGCCTGCCGGGTCCTTTAGAAAGGCCATCCACTCGCTTTCCCCCGCCGTTCCGAACGTGCCTTCGGTGTCGTTGTGGACGAGCGCCGGCGGTGCGGTGAAGGGAACGCCGGACGCTTTCGCCTCGGCGTGGAAGGCTTCGAGCCCGGCTATATCGAGATAGACGGTGCCGGCCGGAACGCCATCGGTGAACAGCAACCTGATATCACCGGCCATGATGAAGGCGATGCCCGGCGGATCGTAGCGGGCATGAACGCTGAGGCCGAGCACATCGTGCCAGAAGGCCAGCGTGACGTCGAGATCGCGCCCGGCCGACAGTGCGACCTGACGGACCGCGCCGACGCCGGACATCTGCCTAGATGGAGAAACTGGTGCCGCAGCCGCAGGAGGCGACTGCATTGGGGTTGCGGATCTGGAACGACTGGCCCATCAGATCGTCGACGAAGTCGATCACCGAGCCGCCCATATAGACCAGCGACAAATCGTCGATCAGCACGGTGGCGCCGTCCTTTTCGATGGCGACGTCGTCGTCGTTGCGCGTATTGACCAGGTCGAACTTGTAGGAAAAGCCGGAGCAGCCGCCGCCCTCTACGGAGACGCGCAGCGCCGTCTTGCCGGCCTCGCCAGAGACGATTTTCGCGATCCGCCTGGCGGCGGACTCGGTCATCTCGACTTTCATGGCAGTCTTGGCATCAGCGCCCATGGGCGTCACCTTGCTTTCAGTTTCACATGATAGGTATGAAGCGGGAAGGGGCAAGTCAACTGCGGCGGCATCAGCCATGACAAATGAGCTTGGCGACATTGGGTTCGGCTATCGGCCGCGCGCGGCCTATGCCAGCGACCCAGCCAGGTCGCGCGGGCGGCTCTATGACGAGGTCGAGAGCCCGACTCGCACGCCATTCCAGCGCGACCGCGACCGTATCATTCATTCGACTGCCTTCCGCCGCCTGAAGCACAAGACGCAGGTGTTCGTCGCCCATGAAGGAGATCACTACCGCACCCGGCTGACGCATTCGATCGAGGTGGCGCAGATTGCGCGGGCTCTGGCGCGAGCGCTGCGCGGCGACGAGGATCTGGCCGAGGCGGTCGCCTTGGTGCACGATTTCGGTCACACGCCGTTCGGCCATACCGGCGAGGACGCGCTGAACGAGCGGATGGCCCAATGGGGCGGCTTCGACCACAATGCGCAGTCGCTGCGCGTGGTGACGCGGCTGGAGCGGCGCTATGCCGAGTTCGACGGGCTGAACCTGACCTGGGAAACGCTGGAAGGCCTGGTGAAGCACAATGGCCCGCTGACCGACGCCAAGGGAAAAGGGCTCAAAGGCCCGGTGCCGCAGGCGATCCGCGACTATTCCGAGTTGCACGACCTCGAACTCGACCATTTCGCCGGCATCGAGGCGCAATGTGCTGCGATCGCCGACGATATCGCCTACAACACCCATGACATCGACGACGGCCTGCGCTCCGGCTTCCTGACCTTGGACATGCTGGAAACGGTGGCGCTGCCGGGATCGATCCTGGCAAGCGTGCGCGCGCGCTATCCGGGCCTGGACGATGTGCGCACCGGCCATGAGCTGATGCGCCGGCAGATCACGATGATGGTCGAGGACGTCATTGTTTCCACCACCGCCAATCTGGAGCGCATCAAGCCTGACAGCGCCGAAGCGGTGCGGGCGGCGGGCGAGACGATGGTGACCTTTTCCGCAGACATGGCGGCGACCGAGAAGGATTTGAAGACCTTTCTTTACAAGCATCTCTACCGGCATGACGAGGTGATGCGCGTTCGCATTGAGGCCGAGCAGATCGTGCGCGACCTGTTCGATGTCTATTTCGCCGATCCGCGCGCCATGCCGGACGGCTGGCGGGAGGGGCTCGACCGGGCGGAGGACCGCATCAAGGCGCGCAGCGTCGCCGATTTCCTGGCGGGGATGACGGATACCTACGCCTTGAAGGAACACCGCCGTCTGTTTGACCATACGCCCGATTTAAGCTAGGGCGGGCGCGATTTGCCGGCCAATGAGCCGGTTCCCCTGCACAGTCCGCCAGAGCAAGACCCATGAACATCTTCGCCGATTTCAGCGCGCGAATCACAAAAGCCGTCGAAGCGCTTGATTTGAAAGACAGTAATGGCGTTTCGCCCGACCTGTCGCGCATCGCCGTCGAGCCGCCGCGCGACGCCAGCCATGGCGATCTCGCCACCAATGCGGCGATGGTACTGGCCAAGCCGACAGGGCACAACCCGCGGGCGCTGGCCGAGCGGCTGGTGGAAGTGCTGCGCAGCGACGCCGATGTTGCCGAAGCCGACGTCGCCGGTCCCGGCTTCGTCAATCTCCGGCTCAAGGACGCTTTCTGGCAGGCACATCTGACCGCGGTGCTCGGCGAGGGGCAAAACTACGGCCGCTCGACCATTGGTGGCGGCAAGAAGACCAATGTCGAATATGTCTCGGCCAATCCGACCGGGCCGATGCATGTCGGCCATTGCCGGGGCGCGGTTGTCGGCGACACGCTCGCCAATCTGATGGCCTTCGCCGGCTATGACGTCACCAAGGAATACATCATCAACGACGCCGGCGCGCAGATCGACGTGCTCGGGCGTTCGGCCTTCCTGCGCTACCGCGAAGCGCTGGGCGACGACATTGGCGAGATACCGGCCGGTCTCTATCCCGGCGACTATCTTGTGCCGGTCGGTCAGGCGCTGGCTGCCGAATTTGGCCGCAAGCTCTTGCAGATGCCCGACGATCAGTCGCTGGCAATCGTCAAGGACCGCACGATCGACGCCATGATGGTGATGATCCGCGAGGATCTGGCGTTGCTCAATGTGCATCACGACGTTTTCTTCTCCGAGCGCACGCTGCATGCCGACAATGCCAAAAAAATCCGCTCGGCGATCAACGATCTGACGCTGAAGGGCCATATCTACAAGGGCAAGCTGCCGCCGCCCAAGGGCGAGAAGCCGGACGACTGGGAAGACCGCGAGCAGACGCTGTTCCGCTCGACGGCGGTCGGCGACGACATGGACAGGGCGCTGGTCAAGTCCGACGGCTCGTTCACCTATTTCGCCGCCGACGTCGCCTATCTCAAGGACAAGGTCGACCGCGGTTTCGTCGGCCTGATCTATGTGCTGGGCGCCGACCATGGCGGCTACGTCAAGCGGCTGGAAGCGCTGGCGCGGGCGATTGCAGGCGATGATCTGAAGCTGCAACTCACGGTGCTCCTGTGCAATCTGGTGAAGCTGTTTCGCGATGGCGAACCGGTTCGGATGTCGAAGCGGTCGGGCGACTTCGTGACCTTGCGCGAAGCGGTGGAGGAGGTGGGCCGCGATGCGATCCGCTTCATGATGCTCTACCGCAAGAGCGACGCGCCGCTCGACTTCGATTTCGCCAAGGTCACCGAACAGTCCAAGGACAATCCCGTGTTCTACGTGCAGTACGCTTCGGCGCGCTGTCATTCGGTGTTCCGGCAGGCGAGCGAGCAACTGGGCGAGGCCAATTTCGACCGCAACAGCCTGGCCGCGGCCTCGGCGTCGCTCACCGATGAGGGCGAGATCGGCCTGATCCGGAAGCTGGCTGAATATCCCCGGCTGGTCGAATCTGCGGCCCTTGCGCTGGAGCCGCACCGGCTGGCATTCTACCTCTACGATCTGGCTTCCAGCTTCCATGGACACTGGAATCGGGGCACCGAGAATGCCGACTTACGTTTTGTTAAGGTTAACGACCGACAATTGACTCATGCCAGACTAGGGCTGGTGCAGGCTGTTTCGGATGTTTTGACCTCCGGCCTGACGCTGATTGGGGCTGATGCGCCCACTGAGATGCGTTAGGTTTAACTAAAACACCTGTCACCATTTGCCCACATTGCGCTGGTAAGGGCCAACCCTACGCGACGTCCATGGCGTCCGAATGAGTGCGAGTTCGGGAACAATAATGGCAGACAGAACCCAGCTGAGAGTAGCCGACAACAACGACATCGCCGAAGATGATCCGTTCGCTGAACTGACCAGGATCATGGGTTTCGATCCGCGCCAGCCGGTCAAGCCGCAGGCGCCAGCCGTCGAGACGGCTGCGGACGAGGGCGATTTCGACATCGACCTCGAGAAGGAGTTGATGGGCGAATTCGGCGATGAAGTCGGTTCCATGGAGGCCAGCCAGCCAGCTCCCGAGGTTCACCAGCCTGCCGCTGAGCCCTACGAACCTGCTGCCGAGATTCGCGAGCCGGAAACCACCGATGCCGCGATGGACGATGCGCTGGCTGCTTCGCTGGAATATGATTTCGTCTTCGACGATGCCGCCGATCTGGATTTCGGCGCTGCCCCGCAGGCTGCGGCTGCTCCCGTTGAACCCTCGTTTGCCGAACCTTCGTTTGCCGAGCCCGCATTCGACGAAGCTGCATTCGACGATGATTTCGACAATGCCGTCGCCAGTTCACTGGAAAACGTATCGCCGCTCGAAGACGACCTGCCGATGGATGACGAGCTTGCCGCTTCGCTCGAGCAGGGGTTGCTGCTCGATGACGATGCGACCGTCGCCCATGCCGCAGATGTCGCGCAGGTTGCTGCTGCGCCTGCCGACGATCTCGCGTTCGACGATGATTTCGACAATGCCGTCTCGATGTCGCTGGAAGACGAGCTGACGCTGGACGGTCCTGCCCCGGCGCAGGACCAGTATGCCGCGCCAGTAGCCGAGGCGCCGGTCGTCGGCGCCGCCGACCACGCTGTTGCCGACGAGGATTTTGCGGTTCATTTCGATGACGCGATGGCCGATGTCGACATGGAATTTGCAGCTCAGGATTTTGCAGCCGAGCATTTCGAGCCTCAGGCTTTCGAGGCTCAGCCTGTTGAGGCCGAGGATCCGGAAGAGCGCGATCTGGATGTCAGCGATCTGCAGGTCAGCGCGCCGGTTGAGATGGATGCGCCGGAAGTGGACGAGACGCCGGCCTGGACCGTGGAGGCCAGCCCCTCTCATGAGACTGCGCACGAAGCATTCGACGATTTCGATCTGAGCATCGATGATGCGCTTGCCGATCACGAGCCGGTGGCCGAGACCGCACCCGCTCCGGTTCAGCCAACTCCGGTCGCACCAGCCTATGTGGCGCCTACCAATATGGCGACCCCGGCCGCTCCGGTCGCTGACGAACGGACGTTGGAAGATGAACTCAACGCGCTGCTTGGCGCCATGACCACACCACGCCCGGCGCCAGTCGCCCCGATTCCGGTGGTCACCGAGCCCACCAGGGCTGCCGCCATCGAGCCCACCAGGACTTATGAGCCGGTTGCCCCGGTGCAGCGGTCCGTCGCGACGCCGGTCGCTCCGGTCGATAATCTCGACTGGGACCTGGACGAACACGCGCCTGCTCCTCAGGAGGCCCAGGCGGACGATGCCGATTTCGACGATCTGCTTGCCGGCGAACTTGAAGGCCATGTGCCCGAGATCGAGTTCGATGATCACGCCTTCGACGCGGCGCTGGCCAAGGGCATCGATCTCGGTCATGACGATACGGCAGCACCGGTCGCTGGCGATTGGCGCTCGACGCCGCCGGAGCCGGCGCGTTCGTGGAGCCGCGTGACTCCCACCCCGGCCCAGCCTTCCTTTGCAGCGCAGCCGCAACCTTCTTTTGCAGCGCAGCCGCAAGCTTCTTTTGCAGAAAAGCCGTCCATGCCGCCGGCGGCAGCGCCAAGCTATCGCGACCAGCCGGTTGCCGCTGCTGCCTATGTGGCGCCGACGCCATCGCGCCAGGCGCCGCCTCAGGCCTATGACGAGATGCCGGATGTCGAGACGGTCGATGTGCCGGAGCGTGTGGTGGCGATTGCCGACGACCTCGACATTCCAGAACTCAGCTTCGAGCAAGACGAGCCGGCCGCCTATGACGACATCGACGCCGAATTCGCCGGCATGCTCAACGACATGAACGCGGTGGAAGTGGCGCCGCCCACTGCCGCACGCAGTGCCGGCTATGATGACGATTCCTACAGTTCCAGCTTCAGTTCGGGCCACGAGCTCGACCAGCGCGCCTATGCGGCGCGGCCAGCCGAAGTGCTTGCAGCCACGCAAGCTCACCACGCCGATGCCGCCGGCGGCTTCGACATGGACGATCTGCCCGGCAGCCAGCCGGTTTCGCAGGCCGACGATTTCGCGGTCGACGAACTCGACTACGATCCGGATCTGGACGAGGCAATGGCGGTGCCGGGCCTCGCCGAGCAGGAAGCCGCACGGCCGCGCAGGAGCGGCCTGCTGGTCGCGGGGGTCGTTGCTGCGGTTGCGATTGCCGGCGGCCTTGGCGCCTTCGCCTTGTCGTTCGGCGGCAAGGGCGGCAGCGATGCGCCGGTCATTGTCAAGGCCGACAACAGGCCGATCAAGGTCAAGCCCGAAAATCCGGGCGGCGCCGTGGTGCCGAACCAGGACAACAAGGTTTATGATGCGGTCGCCAAGGGCACCAAGCCGGCCGAGCCGGTTCAGGAGAAGCTGGTCACCAACACCGAAGAGCCGGTCGATGTGAAGGCGCAGGAGCCTGAAAGCCGCGTCGTCGATCTGTCGCCCGACGATACCGACGCTGCCCCAGGCCCCGACCCCGCCGGCAACCCCGAAGCTGCCGTCAACCCCGACGCGGCTGTCGCGCCGGCGCCAAAGTCCGAGGACCGCATCGCTCAGGTGCTGCAGGAAGCCGACAAGAACCCCGATACGGTCGCCGTTGCCCCGCGCAAGGTGCGGACCATGGTGGTCAAGCCCGACGGCTCGTTGGTGGCCCGCGAGGACTCGACGCCGGCCGCGCCACAGGTTGCGGCGACTGAGCCGCTTGACCCGGCGCCGCAGCACGTCGCCCCTTCGGCCGATGCCGAGCAGACCGGCACCGTGGCGCCTGCCGATCAGGCAAATAGCGACCAGGCAAGTGCCGAGACCGCCAAGGTCAAGCCGGTGAAGCCGGCGGCCACGCCGAAGGCTGAGACCCAGTCCGCCAACACGCCGCAGACGGTTGCCGTAGCGCCGCAGCGCCCGTCCGACCAGCCGGTCGACGTGGTCGGCGAGGTCAAGCCCGACCAGGTTGCCTCCATCCCGGCGACGGCTTCGACATCGGGCGGTTCGTGGTCGATGCAGATCGCTTCGCAGCCGACGGTCGAAAGCGCCCAGGCCAACTACGCCGACCTGCAGCGCCGCTATGGAAATGTGCTCGCCGGTCGCACCGCCAACATCGTCAAGGCGGAGATCGCCGGCAAGGGCACCTTCTACCGTGTCCGGGTGCCTGCGCAATCGCGCAACGATGCGATCAATCTGTGCACCAGCTACAAGGCTGCCGGCGGCAACTGCTTCGTGTCGCGGTAAGGCCGGATCCAATTATCAGAGCCGGTGCGTTCCCAAGGGTCGCGCCGGCTTTTTCATGTGGATGGGCGAGAGGTTGAGGCGCTTGCCGTCCGGGGAGATTCCCTTTGGCGGCGCGAAGCCCTAAACTGGTGGAATGACCGAATCAAAATCCATGATCCTCGGCTGTGCCGGGAAATCGCTGACCCGCGAAGAAATCCGTTTCTACCGCAATGAATGCCCGTGGGGCTTCATCCTGTTTGCGCGCAATATCGGCGAAACGGAGCAGATCCGCGATCTGGTCGCCGAAATGCGCGACTGTATCGGGCGCCCCGACGCGCTGGTGTTCATCGATCAGGAAGGTGGCCGGGTGCAGCGCCTGCGGCCGCCGCTGGCGCCGAACTATCCCGCCGGCGGCGCGCTCGGTGCATTGTGGCGCAAGGACCATGATGCCGGCACCCGCGCTGCCTGGCTGATGGCGCGGCTGCACGCCTTCGACCTGTTGCGCTTCGGTATCTCGGCCGATTGCCTGCCGGTGCTGGACGTGCCGATCGAGGGCGCCAGCGACGTCATCGGCGCGCGCGCCTATGGCAAGGAGCCGCGCCCGGTCATCGAACTTGGCCGCGCCGCCGCGGAAGGGCTGATGTCCGGCGGCGTGTTGCCGGTCATGAAGCATATTCCGGGCCATGGACGCGCCTTCGCCGACACGCATTTCGAGCTGCCTGTGGTCGACGCCTCGCTGAGCGACCTGCAGCGGCATGATTTCGCCCCTTTCCGCGAGCTTAGCCATCTGCCGATGGCGATGACGGCGCATGTCGTCTACAGCGCCATCGATCCGAACAACCCAGCGACCACCTCAGGCAAGGTCATCGACGAGATCATCCGCCGCGAGATCGGCTTCGACGGGCTGTTGATGAGCGACGACACCTCGATGAAGGCACTTTCTGGGGATTTCCCGACAAAGGCGGCCTCTATCCTTGCGGCGGGCTGCGATCTGGTCCTTCACTGCAATGGCGTTTTCGAGGAGATGGCAGGCATCGCATCGCGAACCACGGGACTTGAAGGGACGTCGCTGGAGCGCGCCAAGCGGGTGCTGACCTATATAAGGGATCGCGACCGGGCCGACGAAACCGAGATACGCGCCGAGTTTGCCACCTATTTCGATGCGGTGGCCTAGAGACGGATGATTTCAGGTCTGTTCGACCTGAAATCATCCGTCTCTAAAGATAGAGAGAGCATGATGTCGTCCGAAAACCGCTTCACACTTTTCGGCATCATGCTCTAACCAGAGGTAAAGGAACAAGTGGCGGAAACATTGGACAGCAAGGCTGCGAAGGCCGCACCGATGGACCGTCTGTGGGCCGAGAACGACGATTCACGGGTCACCGGCGACCCGTCGCTTGTCGTCGACGTCGCCGGGTTCGAAGGTCCGCTCGATCTCTTGCTGCATCTCGCCCGCAACCAAAAGGTCGATCTGTCGCGGATTTCCATCTTGGCGCTGGTCGAGCAGTATCTGACCTTCGTCGAGACGGCGAGGGCGCTAAGGCTTGAGCTTGCCGCCGACTACCTGGTGATGGCGGCGTGGCTGGCCTTCCTCAAGTCGAAGCTCCTCATCCCCAAGCAGCCCGGCGAAGAAGGCGAAAGCGGCGAGGAACTGGCCGCGGTGCTGCAGTTCCGGCTGAAGCGTCTGGAGGCCATGCGCGACGCCTCGGCAAGGCTGGTCAACCGCAACCGGCTCGGCCGCGACGTGTTTGCACGCGGCATGCCTGAGATGGTCATCGTCGAGAAGCGTAACGCCTATTCGGCCTCGCTCTACGATTTGCTCACCGCCTATGCGCAGCAGCGCCAGAAACAGGCGATCACCAATGTGACAATTGCCCGGCGTGGCGTGTGGTCGCTCAAGGATGCGCGCGATATCCTGACCCGGCTGATCGGCTCGCTGCGCGACTGGACGGCGCTGGACAGCTATCTGATCAATTACCTGACCAGCCCGGACGAACGGCGTACCGCGATTGCCAGCTCGTTTGCGGCGTCGCTGGAACTGGTGCGCGAAGGCAGCATCGAGATGCGACAGGACCAGGTGTTCGCGCCGCTCTATCTGCGCGGCCGCGCGCAACCAATCAAGGCAGTCGAGGTGGCATCATGAGCGAACGCGCCAACGCTTCGGTCATTCCGTTCAAGGTCGAAGAAGAGACCGAGGAGGGCATTATCGCCCAGGATCCGACTGATACCCTGCTTCTGAATCCTGGCGAACGGCTGCATATGGCCGAAGCCATACGCATGGCCGAGGCGATCGTGTTCGCCAGCGCCGAGCCGGTCAGCGAAAAGCAGCTCGCAGCCAGATTGCCCGATGGCATCAGCATTGCCGCTGCCATGGCTGAGCTGCAGCAGATCTATGCGCGGCGCGGCGTCAATCTGGTTCGGGTCGGCGATGCCTGGGCGTTCCGTACCGCCGGCGATCTCGCCTTCCTGATGAGCCGCGACACGGTGCAGCAGCGCAAGCTGTCGCGCGCCGCGCTCGAAGTGCTGGCGATCATCGCCTACCACCAGCCGGTGACGCGCGCCGAGATCGAGGACATCAGAGGCGTCGAGACCTCGAAGGGCACGCTGGATACGCTGCTCGAAACGGAATGGGTGCGCATGCGCGGCCGCCGCCGCACGCCCGGCCGTCCCGTCACCTACGGCACGACAGACACTTTCCTCGACCATTTCGCACTGGAAGAGATCCGCGATCTTCCCGGGATGGACGAACTGAAGGGGGCAGGGCTGCTCTCCGGCCGCATGCCGTCGAATTTCGCCATCCCGTTGCCGCCGGCCGATCTGGACGCGCTGACCGAGGACGAGGATGCGTTGACCGACATCGATCTCGAGGAACTCGGCCTGCTGACGCCGCGCGTCACGGAAGATTGACCGCAAGCCGCTGTCAAAAAGCTGCATTGCTGCGGTAGATGCGCCGATTGGTAGCGGGCAGCTTTGCCGAAAATGCGTGACATAAGCCGCGCCTTCATAAACTTTGTCGCTGTTGTGTTTGAATCCCAACGCGAAAACGCATAGATCATCGCCAGGGAAAACATTCGAGAGAGAGTTACAATGGGTTCATTTTCGATTTGGCACTGGATGATCGTGCTGGTGATCGTGCTGCTGGTGTTCGGCCGCGGCAAGATACCCGAGCTGATGGGCGACATGGCCAAGGGCATCAAGAGCTTCAAGAAGGGCATGGCCGACGACGATACCGCCGAAGACAAGCGCACCGTCGAGCACCGCCCGGACGAGACCGTTTCGGCAGTGAAGGAAAAGGCCAGCAAGAGCTGAGCCGAAGGTTGTTGCTTTTGTGCAAGTCGTTGTCCCAAAACCGCTTCGCACTTTTGGGAGACAAGCACTAGTCGGAACTGATTGCCATGTTTGAAGTCGGCTGGACCGAAATGCTGGTGATCGCGATCGTCATGATCGTGGTCGTCGGACCCAAGGATTTGCCCAATATGCTGCGCACCTTCGGCCGCACGACGGCGAAGCTGCGTGCCATGGCCTCCGACTTCCAGAAGCAGTTCAACGAGGCGTTGAAGGAAGCCGAGCTCGACGACGTCAAGAAGTCTGTCGATACGCTGCGCGGCCTCAATCCGGCGGCCGAAATCCGCAAGCAGCTCAATCCGTTCGAACAGGCGGCAGCCGAGGTTCGCTCCGGCGTCGATGCGGTGATGAAGCCGAAGCCCGCCGTCGACCCCTCAACGCCCGCGGCAGAAACACCACAGCCGGCCGAGCCGCTCAAGAACGGCGCGACGGTGATGCCGGGTGTCAACGGACCGGAAACAGCGCCGGCGGCGCCGATCCTTCCGGCGATGACCGATCAGGCGGTGGTGACACCGGCTGCAGCAACAGCAGCGCCACGAAACGCGCGCGCCAAGGGGGCCGCGATATCAAAGGCCCCGGCAACCAAAACAGCGGCAGCCAAGGCAGCACCGGCAAAGCCGGCGCCTGCGGCGAAGGTTGCGGCCAAGCCGTCAGCGGCGCCCGCCAAGGCTGCACCTGGAAAAGCCGCCACCAAGCCCGCTGCTGCACCGAAGGCAGTCGCAAAGGCTGAGCCGAAGCCTGCGCCGGCCACGAAGCCCGCGTCCAAGAAGACGGCGGGGGCCGCCAAGTGAGCATTACGGACAGCGAAAAGGACGAGATCGAGAAGTCGTCGGCTCCGCTGATGGAGCATCTGATCGAACTGCGCCGGCGGCTGATCTGGTCGATCGGCGGTTTCTTCGTCGCCTTCCTCGTCTGCTTCTTCTTTGCCAAGAAGCTGTTCAATCTTTTGGTCGTTCCGTTCAAGTGGGCCACGCAGTGGGCCGGGCTCGATCCGCACAAGGTCGAGCTGATCTATACGGCGCCGCAGGAATTCTTCTTCACCCAGGTCAAGCTCGCCATGTTCGGCGGCATGGTCATCGCCTTTCCGCTGATCGCCACGCAGATCTACAAATTCATCGCGCCAGGCCTCTACAAGAACGAACGCAACGCGTTCCTGCCGTTCCTTATCGCATCGCCGATCCTGTTCCTGATGGGAGCGTCGCTGGTCTATTTCTTCTTCACGCCGATGGTGATGTGGTTCTTCCTCGCCATGCAGCAGGCCGGCACCGACGACCAGGTGCAGATTTCGCTGCTGCCGAAAGTGTCGGAATATCTCAGCCTGATCATGACGCTGATCTTCTCCTTCGGCCTGGTGTTCCAGCTGCCGGTGGTGACCAGCCTGATGACGCGCGTCGGCATGCTGTCGTCGAAGGCGCTGGCCGAGAAGCGCAAATGGGCGATCGTCATCGCCTTCGTCGTCGCGGCGGTGCTGACGCCGCCTGATCCGATGAGCCAGATCGGTTTGGCCATCCCGACCATCCTGCTCTACGAGGTGTCGATCTGGGCGGCCCGGCTGATCGAGCGCGATCAGGTCAAGCAGAAGCTGGCGCGCGAGAAGCAGGAAGCCGCCGAAGCCGTGGCCGAAAAGGCGGCGGACGCGTCCTCAAAGCAGGCTCGTTCATAGGCTGTCGCGTTCGGGTATCCGCGTTAGCGGAAAAACGCGACAGCCGCCATCTTGCATCGATGAAGGATGCGGTTTACCCCCTCAGCCTTATTCTGAGGACGAACCAACCATGCTTGATATCAAATGGATTCGCGACAACCCGAAGGCCCTTGTCGAGGCGCTGGCCAAGCGCTCGTGGTCGGCTGACGAGGCGCAGTCCACGGTCGATGAGCTGATCAAGAAGGACGAAGCGCGGCGCGAGCACGTCACCGAGCTGCAGACCAAGCAGGAACGCCGCAACGCCGCCTCGAAGGAGATCGGCAACGCCATGCGTTCGGGCGACACGGCACTTGCCGAAAAGCTCAAGGCCGAAGTCGGCGATATCAAGACCTTCATCCAGAATGGCGAGGCGCGCGAGCGCGAACTCGACAAGACGCTGAACGACGCGCTGGCGGTGCTGCCCAACGTGCCGCTCGACGATGTCCCGGTCGGCAAGGACGAGCACGACAATGTCGTCAAACACATCGTCAGCAAGGTTCCGACGCGCCCGAACTGGGTGAAGGAGCATTTCGAGATCGGCGAAGCGCTCGGCATGATGGATTTCGAGCGGGCGGCAAAGCTGTCGGGCTCGCGCTTCACGGTGCTGAAGGGCGGACTGGCGCGGATGGAACGCGCCATCGGCCAGTTCATGCTCGATTTGCACACGACCGAGCACGGCTATGAGGAGGTCATCCCGCCGCTGATGGTGCGCGACGAAGTGCTTTTCGGCACCAACCAGCTGCCGAAATTCGAGGACGACCTGTTCTTCGTTCAGCATGGCGATGGCCGGCTCGGGCTGATTCCCACCGCCGAGGTCCCGCTCACCAACCTCGTCCGCGAGGAGATCACGGCGCACGAAAAGCTGCCGCTGCGCTACACCGCGCTGACGCCGTGCTTCCGCTCGGAAGCCGGTTCGGCCGGACGCGACACACGCGGCATGCTGCGCCAGCACCAGTTCTACAAGGTCGAGCTGGTCTCGATCACCGACCAGGAAAGCTCGATCGCCGAGCATGAGCGGATGACGCAGTGCGCCGAGGAAGTGCTGAAGCGGCTGGAACTGCCGTTCCGCACCATGGTTCTGTGTACCGGCGACATGGGGTTTGGCGCGCGCAAGACATATGACATCGAAGTCTGGTTGCCGGGACAGAACGCCTATCGCGAGATCTCGTCCTGCTCGGTCTGCGGCGACTTCCAGGCCCGGCGCATGGATGCCCGCTACAAGGACAAGGACGGCAAGGGCAACCGCTTCGTGCATACGCTGAACGGCTCGGGCACCGCCGTCGGCCGTGCGCTGATTGCCGTCATCGAAAACTACCAGAATGAGGATGGCAGCGTAACGATTCCTGAAGTGCTGCGGCCTTATATGGGCGGTCTGGCAAAGATCGAATCGAAATAATGCGCATTCTCCTGACCAATGATGACGGCATCCATGCCGAGGGCCTGGCGTCGCTCGAACGCATCGCCCGCACGCTGTCGGACGATGTCTGGGTGGTGGCGCCGGAGCAGGACCAGTCGGGCTATGCGCATTCGCTGTCGATCTCGGAGCCGCTTCGGCTGCGCAAGATCGGCGAGAAACACTACGCCGTGCGCGGCACACCGACCGACTGCGTCATTATGGGCGTCAAGAAGATCCTGCCTGGCGCGCCGGACCTGATCCTGTCCGGGGTCAATTCAGGCGCCAACATCGCCGACGACGTCACCTATTCCGGTACCGTCGCCGGCGCCATGGAAGGCGCGCTGCTCGGCATCCGCTCGATCGCACTTAGCCAGGGTTATTCCTATGTCGGCGAGGACCGCGTCGTTCCCTACGAGACCACCGAAGCGCTGGCGCCGGCGCTGCTGAAAAAGCTCGTCGCCATGCCGCTGCCGGACGGTGTGCTGCTCAACGTCAACTTTCCCAACTGTCTGCCTGACGAGGTCGCCGGCACCGTCGTGACGTCGCAAGGCAAGCTGGTGCACAGCCTGTGGGTCGACGAGCGCCGCGACGGGCGCGGCCTGCCTTATTACTGGCTGCGCTTCGGCCGCGAGCCGGTCGAGGGCAAGCAGGGCACCGATCTCCATGCTCTGCGCAACCGGCTCGTGTCTGTGACGCCGCTGCAGCTTGACCTCACCGCGCATGAAATCCGTGACCAACTGACCAAGGCGCTGTCTGAATAAGGTGTTCGCATGAAGAAGGTTCTGGCATGAACTTGCCGCTCGACGATCGCGAGGGTTTTGCCGCTTTCCTGCTGCGCCTGCGCGGCCAAGGCGCGGTGCCGAAGGCGCTGATCGCAGCCTTCGAGGCGACGCCGCGGCGCTGCTTCCTCAACGGCCAGTTCCATTCCATCGCCTGGTCGGACGGCATGCTGCCGATCGAATGCGGCGAGGCGATCGAGGGCGCCGATCTGCAGGCGGCGGTGATTGCGGCCCTGGCAATAGAGCCCGGCAACCGGGTGCTGGAGATCGGCACCGGCTCGGGCTACACGGCAGCGGTGATGTCGCGGCTCGCGGCGCGCATCGTCAGCGTCGACCGCTACAAAACGCTGGCCGAGCAGGCCAGGCAACGCTTCGAGGCGCTCGGCATCGGCAATGTCATCGTGCGCCAGGCCGACGGTTCCAACGGGCTTGCCAATGAAGCGCCATTCGACCGCATCGTAGCCTGGGCGGCTTTCGACAGCCTGCCGCGCTTCCTGCTCGACCAATTGTCGAGCGGCGGCATCGTCATTGCCCCGATCGGGCCGGAGGAGGGCGAGCAGGTGCTGGCCAAGCTGACCAAGGTCGGCAGCCGCTTCGAGCGCGAGGATATCGGCACCGTGCGCCTGCAGCCGATCCTGCGCAGCGTCGCGGCGGTTATCTGAATTCTGCCTGTCACGCGCTTCGAAGGTAAGCCGAAGCCGATCGTTTCGTCATCCACGGGCGAAGCAAGGAGCGTAGCGACGCAGCGCAGACCCGAGGATCCATGCCGCGCCATCAAGGCGTTGCTACGGCGCAGAATTCTGCTCTGCTGCATTCTTCGGCCAATGTCACGGAATGGATCCCAGGGTCTCCGCGACGGCGCTTCGCGCCTGCTTCGCCCAGGGATGACGACGTTGGTGAAGGCGCCTTACAAAATGTTTTAAGAAAATTTGCGTCTGATTCTATGGGATTAACCCGCCAGTAACATTAACGCGCTTTAATCATGACCAGTGTGTACCGGGTCTGTGCGGGTTAGTGCGATGCAATTCAGTGTTTTGAAGGCAAACGGGCGTACTCTGTCGCGGGGCTGCGCTGTCCTCATGCTAGCCGGAGTGGCGGCGGGGTGTAGCTCCCAAGTCTCGCGGTTCAACGGTGTCGACGACGTCTTCACCTCCTCGACCAACAATCAGCGCGCCATCATCGACAAGCAGAGCACCGCTCAGCCCTATCCGGGCGATGTGGCGGCCGAGCCGATCGCTGCGGCACCTGTCGATGGCAGCCATAACCAGTCGGTCAGCCGCTCCAGCCTGGAGCCGGTCACCGTCCAGCAGCTGCCGCCGCCGAGCGCGCCCAAAGCTGCTCCGATGCGTACCGCTTCCGCGCCGGCGCTTGCACCGGCACCGCATGTCGACAGAACGACTACCGGCACCGTCCAGCCGGCGAGGCCGTTCAAGAATGCCGGTGACTCCGATCCGAAACCAGTTGCGGCTGGTACGCCGCATGCGACCGAGATCGTGGTCAGCGACGGCGAGACCATTTCCGGCATCGCTCATCGCTATCATGTGCCCGCCGACGTGATCATGAAGGTCAACGGCTTGAGCGCCACCAAGGGGCTGAAGACCGGTCAGAAACTGGTCATCCCGGCCTATGCCTATTCAAGCAAGGGGGCAGAGCCGAAACTTGCCGACGGCAAGCCGGCAAACAGCCCCAAGGCGCCAGCGCCGGAAAAGGTCGCCGTGCTGCCGCAGCAGCCGAAACTCAAGGACGGCAAGTCCGCCGCGCAGGTTGACGCTTCGGCAGCGAACAAGCCGAAGACCGACAAGCCGGCGCAGACGGCCTCGGCCGCGCCAAAGGCCGGCGCGGGCACCTACACGGTCCAGTCGGGCGACACCATGTCCTCCATCGCCAGGAAGACCGGCGTTGGCGTCGTGGCGCTGAAGCAGGCGAACGGCATGCAGGACGGCCTGCTCAAGATCGGCCAGACGCTGAAGGTTCCGGCAGGTGGCACCGCAACGGTCGCCAGCGCCAAGCCGGCCAAAGTTGATCCGGTGACGACCGCGACCACCCAACCGGCGGCAAAGCCGACGGAGACACTCGCCACCTACACGCCGCCGAAGAAGGACGCCAAGGTTATCCAGCAGGCCGAGGACGACGATGCTGTTGCGCCCGATGCCACCGGCATCGGCAAGATGCGTTGGCCGGTGCGTGGCCGCGTCATCTCCAATTTTGGTGGCGGCAAGGATGGTGTCGACATCGCCGTGCCTGAGGGGACGCCGGTCAAGGCGGCCGAAAACGGCGTGGTCATCTATGCCGGCGACGGCCTCAAGGAATTCGGCAATACGGTGCTGGTGCGCCACGAAAACGGGCTGGTCACCGTCTATGGTCACGCCAGGTCGATCGAGGTGCAGCGCGGCCAGAAGGTCAAGCGCGGCCAGGAAATCGCGCTGTCGGGCATGAGCGGGACCACCGACTCGCCGAAACTGCACTTCGAAGTGCGCAAGAACTCGGCCCCGGTCGACCCCTCTGGCTATCTCGAATAGAACAATAAACGTTTTGCAGGCCGTCTGACCTCCAGTCCGGCCCGCCGGCTCAGCCCGCTCCGCAAGGGGCGGGCTTTTTCAGTGACCTGACGGAAATCAATCAGTCGTTCAGCGGCTTGCCGAGCCGGCCGGCCAGATCCTGGGTGAACTGCCAGGCGACGCGGCCCGAGCGGCTGCCGCGCGTCGTTGCCCATTCCAGCGCCTCGGCGCGCAGCTGCTCCGGGTCGATAGTGAGCCCGTGATGGCTGGCATAGCTGTTGACCATGTCGAGATATTCGTCCTGCGAACATTTGTGGAAGCCGAGCCACAGGCCGAAACGGTCGGACAGCGAAACCTTTTCCTCGACCGCCTCGGACGGGTTGATGGCGGTCGAGCGCTCATTGTCGATCATGTCGCGCGGCAACAGGTGCCGGCGGTTCGACGTGGCGTAGAAGATGACATTGGCCGGGCGGCCCTCGACGCCGCCTTCAAGGGCTGCCTTCAGCGACTTGTAGGAGGTGTCGTCATGGTCGAAGGAGAGGTCGTCGCAAAACAGGATGAAGCGAAACGGCGCCGCCTTCAGCAGGCCCATCAGCCTGGGCAGCGTGTCGATATCCTCGCGATGGATCTCGATCAGCTTGAGCGGCAGGTCGGATTTGGCCTGGGCGTTGATCTGCGCATGCACGGCCTTGACCAGCGAGGATTTGCCCATGCCGCGCGCACCCCACAACAACACATTGTTGGCGGCATGGCCGGCGGCGAAGCGTTCCGTGTTTTCGACCAGAATGTCGCGCACGCGGTCGACGCCGCGGATCAGGCCGATGTCGACGCGGTTGACCTTGCGCACCGGCTCGAGATAGCCGGGGTCGGCCTGCCAGACGAAGCAATCGGCAACCGCAAGATCGGTTTGCGGCACCGGCGGCGGGGCGAGGCGGGTGACCGCCTCGATCAGGCGGTCGAGCTTTTGGTTCAGGGCCTCGATGGTGCTGTCGGTCATGTCTCGTCTTTTATGTTTCCGCACGAACGTGCGTAGGGGCCGAAATCGTCTTGATCCGGGCGAGATAGAAACTGGTTCCAAGCTTTTGTTTGGGCATGATCTTTTGCGAAAACCACGCCCGTATTCCGGGAGCATGCTCTAACACGGGTCAACCGGCCGGAAAAGCAGCTGAAAGCCCGGCCGCGCAGTTGCATTGGTAACTTTACCCACTATATTCCGGCCAAATTTGGCGAGGCCGCCCTACGGCCTTCTTCGTAACCAGGAGTTCTTGATGTTCGTCACACCGGCATACGCCCAAGCTACCGGAACTCCGCTTGGTCCGTTCGGGGATATCGGCATGATACTCCCGTTCGTTCTGATCTTCGTGATCATGTATTTCCTCATCATCCGGCCGCAGCGCGCCCAGTTGAAGAAGCGCCAGGAGATGATCTCGGCCGTGCGCCGT
The DNA here is from genome assembly GCF_040318795.1 of Mesorhizobium sp. M1004. Taxonomy (NCBI): domain Bacteria; kingdom Pseudomonadati; phylum Pseudomonadota; class Alphaproteobacteria; order Hyphomicrobiales; family Phyllobacteriaceae; genus Mesorhizobium; species Mesorhizobium sp. M1004. Next base: position 460,527 of record NZ_JAMYNB010000005.1, on the reverse strand, counting down.
GGCGACACGGTCATCACCGGCGGCGGCTTCGTCGGCAAGGTGACCAAGGTGATCGACGACAATGAGCTTGAGATCGACCTTGGCGGCGGCACCAAGGTGACGGCGCTGCGCTCGACGATCGCCGATGTTCGGGTCAAGGGCGAGCCGGTGGCCAACCAGAACGCCAAGAAGTAAGCCAGTTTCCCAAGCGGAGCGATCCGCGGGCAGAGCTCTGACAAAGACGGCGTATGGTCCATTTTTCGCGCCTGAAAATGATCCTGATCTGGCTTGCTATGGCCACAATGCTCGTCGACGCGCCCAGTCTTCACGCTGCCGGCGCGGACGTGCTGCTTCGATTGGACGCGACCGATGTGATCGATCGCCGGTTGGAGGCGACGCGTGACGAAATCAGGACGCTGCTGCGCGATGCAAGGATCGGCTATACTGGTCTTGCTAAGTCGGGTCGGGCCGTTCAGGTGCATATCACCGACGCCGCTCAGGTCGGCGCGGCCAAGATGGCATTGGAGGCGGTGACTGATCCTGTCCTTGGCAGCGCTGGTCCGGTCCAGGAAGTGATCCTGGATGATACCGGAGCAGCGTTGCTCAAGTTCACGGTAACAGACACAGGTATCAAGTATCGGATGTCGATCGCGCTTGCGCAGTCGATCGTGGTCATTAAGAATCGCCTGCGTGATCTTGGTGTAGCCGACCCAGTAGTGCGGCCAGAGGGCGAAGACGGTATGCTGGTCCGGACCTCGGGCGTTGCGGATTTGCAAAGGCTGAGGAGAATTCTCACCCGAACCGGAATGCTGACTTTTCAGTGGGTTGATGAGTCGATGCCGGTCGCTGATGCGATCAATGGCCGGACGCCCGCTGGCTCGGTGGTGGTTTATTCGAAGGACGATCCACCGGTTCCCTATCTGGTTGAGAGCCGAACGATCGTTTCCAGTGACGACATTGTCAATGCTCAGGCGACTCCCAACTCCGTCACAAATGAGCCGGCGGTTTCGTTCACCTTCGATTCCAGGGCAACGGCACGCGTTGCGCAGGCGACCTCGCAGAATGTCGGCAAGCTATTTGCGATGATCCTCGACAACCAAGTGCTTTCGGTGCCAGTCGTCCGCGAGCCAATTCTTAACGGCCGCGGCCAGATATCGGGCAACCTTACAAAGGAGAACGCCGATGATCTGGCCTTGCTTTTGCGTTCCGGACCGATGCCTGCACAATTGAAAATAGTCGAGTAGCGCACGATAGCGCCCGGCGGTGATCAGAATTAGAATGGAACCGACAGAGGCGATTGACGCCGAAACCGCTGCCGGCGGCAGCGCCAAATTGACCTCAGCGCGCTCGACAATCGGCGAAGTGCGGGTTAAGGGCGAGCCGGTGGCAAATAAGAACGCCAAGAAATAACCGAATTGTCGGCGGAACGATCCGCCAGTACGCCCTGACGGACAACGCCATATGCTGTATTTTTCGCGCCTGAAGATGATCCTGATCTGGATCGCCGTGGCCGTCACATTCATCCTTGCCGCGCCAAATCTCTTCCCGGCCAGCACATTGGCGCAATTGCCCAACTGGGTGCCGAAGCGGCAGATGACGCTTGGTCTCGATCTGCAGGGCGGTTCGCACATCCTCTTGCAGATGGACCAGAACGACCTGGTCAAGGCGCAGCTGGAAACGACGCGCGACGAGATCCGCACGCTGCTGCGCGATGCCAAGGTGGGCTATACCGGCCTTGGCGGCACCGGCAGGACCGTACAAGTGCGCATCACCGATCCAACCCAGATCGATGCCGCCAAGGCGGCGCTTAAGCCGCTGACCGATCCGGTCGCCGCCGGCCTGTTCACCGGTGGCTCCATCCAGGAGATGTCCCTGGATGATTCCGAAGCCGGGCTGCTCAAATTCACCGTCACCGACGCCGGCATCAAATACCGCACCTCGGCCGCATTGGCGCAGTCGATCGAAGTCGTCGAGCGTCGCGTCAACGAACTCGGCACCACCGAGCCGATCGTGCAGCGGCAGGGCGACGACCGTGTACTCGTCCAGGTGCCGGGCCTGCAGGATCCGCAAAGGCTGAAGGAGATCATCGGCCAGACCGCCAAGATGACCTTCCAGATGGTCGATACCTCGATGTCGGTGCAGGATGCGCTGAACGGCCGCCCGCCGGCAGGCTCCTCGGTGCTTTATTCGCAGGACGATCCGCCGGTTCCGTATCTGGTGGAAAATCGCGTCATCGTGTCCGGTGAAGATCTTGCCAAGGCGACGGCAACCTATGATTCCCGAAACAACGAGCCGGTGGTTTCGTTCGTCTTCAACTCGCGCGGTGCGACACGATTCGGCCAGGCGACGCAGCAGAATGTCGGCAAGCCGTTCGCCATCATCCTCGACAATCAGGTGATTTCGGCGCCGGTGATCCGCGAACCGATCCTCGGCGGCAGCGGCCAGATCTCAGGCAATTTCACCGCCGAAAGCGCCAACGACCTCGCCGTGCTGCTGCGCGCCGGCGCGCTGCCGGCAAAGCTGACCGTGATCGAAGAACGCACCGTCGGCCCGGGCCTCGGCCAGGATTCGATCCATGCCGGCAAGGTCGCCGGCATCATCGGCTCCATTCTCGTCGTCGCCTTCATGTTCGTCGCCTACGGACTTCTCGGCTTCCTCGCCAACATTGCGCTCGCCGTGCACGTGGCGATGATCGTCGGGGTCTTGTCGCTGCTTGGCGCGACACTGACCTTGCCCGGCATTGCCGGTATCGTGCTGACCATCGGCATGGCGGTCGATTCCAACGTGCTGATCTATGAGCGTATCCGAGAGGAGCGACGGGCCGGCCGTTCGGTCATCCAGTCGATCGACACAGGCTTCACCAAGGCGTTGGCGACCATCGTGGATTCCAACGTGACGTCGCTGATTGCCACGGTCGTGCTGTTCTATCTCGGCACCGGACCGGTCAAGGGCTTCGCCATCACCTATGCCATCGGCATTTTGACCACGGTGTTCACCGCCTTCACCTTCACCCGTCTGCTGGTGTCGATCTGGCTGCGCCGTGCGCGTCCGAAGGAATTGCCGCGTGCGCCGGTGACCTTCGTTCCGGCCGGCACGAAAATCCCGTTCATGGGCATCCGCCGCTGGACGTTCGCACTGTCCAGCCTGCTGTCGATCGCGTCGGTTATCGGATTCCTGACCATCGACATCAACTACGGCATCGACTTCAAGGGCGGCTCGATCATCGAGGTGCAGTCCAAGCAAGGCGACGCCGATATTGGCGATATCAGAAGCCGGCTGTCGGAGCTCAATATCGGTGAAGTGCAGGTCCAGCAATTCGGCGCGCCGAATGACGTGCTGATCCGCGTTGGCACCCAGGATGGCGGTGAGAACGCCGAGCAGACCGTCATCGACAAGGTGCGCGGCGAGCTCCAGGACAATTACGATTTTCGCCGCGTCGAGGTGGTGGGCCCGACGGTTTCGGGCGAGCTGGCCAAGCAAGGCACGATCGCCATGATCATCGCGCTGATCGGCATCCTGGTCTATGTCTGGTTCCGCTTCGAATGGCAGTTCGCGGTCGGCGCGATCGTGGCGACGGTGCACGATGTGGTGATGACGCTGGGCTTCTTCGTCATCACCGGGCTCGAATTCAACCAGTCTTCGCTGGCTGCGATCCTGACCATTATCGGCTATTCGCTCAATGACACGATCGTCGTCTATGACCGTGTTCGAGAAGATTTGCGAAAATACAAACGAATGCCGCTCCCGCAATTGTTGAACAACGCCATCAACGAGACGCTTTCGAGAACGACGCTGACTTCGGTGACGACCATCCTGGCGCTGCTGGCGCTCGTGTTGTTCGGCGGCGAGGTGATCCGCTCGTTCACCATGGCGATGCTGTTCGGCGTCGTCTTCGGCACCTATTCGTCGATCTTCATCGCAGCGCCCTTGCTGATCCTGTTCAGGCTCAGGCCGCAGGGAGCGAGCGCCGATGAGGAGAAGCCGGTTGGTGGCGGCAAGGCCATGGCGACCTGACGGCCGCGCTGGTGGCAAAAGGCATCGTCATTCGCGAGGCGCATTTCCCCGGACGGGCGCCGATCGAAGCCTACGGCAATGGCGGCTTCCGCTTCGCCGACATGTCGCATCGCGGCTCGCTTCTTTGCCTGCCCTCCGGCATCCATGGCTGGGAGCCGGCCGATCCGCTGGCCCTGACGGCGGCGGATTTCGACCTGCTGCTGGCTGAGGCCGGCAAGGTCGAGATCCTGCTGGTCGGCACAGGCAAGGATTTGCGGCCCTTGCCGACAGCACTTCGGGCGGCGCTGAAAGCGGCTGGCATTGGCTCCGACCCGATGTCGACGGGGGCAGCGGTGCGGACCTACAATGTTCTGCTTGCCGAAGACCGCGCCGTGGCCGCGGCGCTGATCGCCGTCGACTGACGTGACCGATACAGCTGACATCGTCATGGAGACGGTGCGCGCCGGCGACCATGACCGCTATGTCAGCGCACTCTATGCACCGGCCAACAAGCGCGCGGCGCTGTTTTCGCTTTACGCCTTCAATGCCGAGATTGCGTCTGTCCGAGACCGCATCCACGAGGCATTGCCGGGCGAAGTGAGGCTGCAATGGTGGCGCGATGTCATCGCTGCTGAAGCCGCAGCCACAGGCAACCCGCTCGCCGATGCGCTGAAGGCGACGATTTCTGCCCATGGCCTGCCCAAAACTGCCTTCGACAACATGCTCGAGGCCCGCATCTTCGACCTCTATGACGATCCGATGCCGTCGCGCACCGATCTCGAGGGATATTGCGGCGAGACGGCGGCCGCGCTGATCCAGCTGGCGGCGATGGTGCTCGATCCCAATCAGGCGCCGCGCTTTGCCGAACTGGCGGGCAGGGCCGGCTGCGCCCAGGCGATGACCGGCCTGTTGCTGCTGTTGCCGCTGCATCGCCGACGCGGGCAATGCTTCGTGCCGGCGGATATCCTTGCAGCGGCCGGCTCGTCGCCGGAGGAGTTCGTCAGCGGCGACGGCGGCCCCGGCGCTCAGCGCGCGGTGGCTGCGATGATTGCATTGGCGCAGGAGCATCTCCGCGCTTTCGAGCAAGGGGCGTCCGCACTTCCGGAAACGCTGCGTCCGGCGTTCCTGCCGCTGGCGCTGACCAGCGCCTATCTCGGCAAGATGGCCAATGGCCGCTCGCCGCTTGGTGGCGCAGCCCGGCTTTCGGCTCTGCGCCGGCATTGGCTGTTGCTCAGGCGCGCAACGCGGGGTTGGCCAGCGAGTTAACGTAAACGTCAATCGCGTTAGGACTCTGAGACTTGGCTATTCAGCAGCTTCCGATGTTTGCGCCGGCAGCCCTAGCCACTCCCGACAATCTGCCCGCGCGCGTGAGGTGATCGCGTGGCGCTTGGCCACCGTCTTGTCCTTGCCGCGCAGGCGTTTGCCTTCGGTCTTCGGTGCTTCCACCGGCGGGAACAGGCCGAAATTGACGTTCATCGGCTGGAACGAGCGTTTGCCCGGCTCGTCGTCGGAAACGATGTGGCCGCCGGTGATGTGGTTGAGCAAGGCGCCGAAGGCGGTGGTGAGCGGTGGCAGCGATGGCGCGTGGCCGAGCCGCTCGGCGGCGGCGAAGCGGCCGGCGAGCAGGCCGATCGCCGCGCTCTCGACATAGCCCTCGCAGCCGGTGATCTGGCCGGCAAAGCGCAGGCCCGGCCGCGACTTCAGCTGCAGCGAGGCGTCGAGCAAGGTCGGCGAATTGATGTAGGTGTTGCGGTGCAGGCCGCCGAGACGGGCGAACTCGGCGTTTTCCAGGCCCGGAATGGTGCGGAAGACGCGCACCTGCTCGGCATGCTTCAGCTTGGTCTGGAAACCGACCATGTTGTAGAGCGTGCCCAGCGCATTGTCCTGGCGCAGCTGCACCACGGCATAGGCTTTTACCGTCGGATTGTGGGCATTGGTCAGCCCCATCGGCTTCATCGGCCCGTAGCGCAGCGTCTCGACGCCGCGCTCGGCCATGATTTCGATCGGCAGGCAGCCGTCGAAATAGGGCGTGCCTTCCCACTGCTTGAATTCGGTCTTCTGGCCGTCGACCAGCGCCTGTACGAAGGCGAGATACTGGTCCTTGTCCATCGGGCAATTGATGTAGTCCTTGCCGGTGCCGCCGGGCCCAACCTTGTCGTAGCGCGACTGGAACCAGCAGGTGTCCATGTCGATCGTGTCGAAATGGATGATCGGGGCAATCGCGTCGAAGAAGGCCAGCGCATCGGCGCCGGTTGCCTCGGCGATCGACTGGGCGAGCGACGGCGCGGTCAGCGGTCCCGTGGCGATGATCGCCTGGTCCCACTCCGCCAGCGGCAGGCCCGGCACTTCCTCGCGCTCGATGGTGATCAGCGGGTGCGCTTCAAGCTTTTTCGTCACCGCGTCGGAGAAACCGTCGCGATCCACGGCCAGCGCGCCGCCTGCCGGCACCTGGTTGGCGTCGCCGGCACTCATGATCAGCGAGCCGGCCAGCCGCATTTCGGCATGCAGCAGGCCGACGGCGTTGTTCTCGGCATCGTCGGAGCGGAAGGAATTGGAACAGACAAGTTCGGCCAGCCCATCGGTCTTGTGCGCATCGGTGCCGCGCACCGGGCGCATCTCATGCAAAATGACGGGAACACCGGCTTGTGCTGCCTGCCAGGCGGCTTCGGAGCCGGCGAGGCCGCCGCCGACGATGTGGATAGGATTTTTGCTCATGAGCGCCGGAATAATCGCTTGGCGCGCCGTTTGCAATTGGCCGGTGCGAGCGTGGGTCATTGTCGTGCAACGACGGAGCTCGAGTTTCTTATGTCCGCGGCGACGCTTGGATGGCGGCGCAAAGCGCCTCGATCGACCGCAAGCACAGCCGCAAACCTGCCCCAAAAACAACAACACCCGCCGCGGGAGGAGGTGCGGCGGGTGTCGTTTTTGGGGCCGATCCTCGGGAGGAGGTGGGGATCGGCCGTATTCGCCATCGCCGGGGAGGAGGTCGGCTTTGACGAAATTCTTTTCGCCGGATCGAGGGAGGCGAAATCCCTGGAAGAGGAACTGCGTTCACTTTGAAGACGAACTAGCGTTCGCTTCGGAAAGACGAACTGCGTTCGCTTTGGAAACAGCGCCCGCCGCGGGAGGAGGTGCGGCGGGCGCCGTTTTGGTGGTCAACCCTCGGGAGGAGGTGAAGGCTGACCGTATCCGTCAGGGTCGGGGAGGAGGTCGACCCTGGCGAAATTCTGGCTAGATCGTCGCCCTGCGGGCGATGATCTTGATCTCGTCACGGACGATGCCGAGATCATGGAGCTGACGGTTCGAAAGGCGACCCAGCTCGGTAACGGTGTCGCGGTAAACGCGCCAGTTACGATAGTTGCGGATCAGGTTCATTGTCGTTCTCTTTTTCAAAACTGGTTCGGACCATTTGCGATCCGAAGAGGATTAGACCGCCTTGCGGGCGACGTAGTGGATGTCGCTGCGGCTGATGCCGAGGTCGGTCAGTTCACGGTTCGAAAGGCGGCTCAGCTCGGAGACGGTGTCCCGGTAGCGGCGCCAGTTGCGGTAGTTGCGGATCAGGTTCATGGTAGTGCTCGTTTCGTCTTTCTTCGGATCATTCCGTTTGTGTACGAACAGTAAATAGGCTGGGTAATATCGATTTAAAAGTGCTGTTGGCGCATGGCAGCAATGCAAATTGTGCAATGCAACATTAACGCGCGTTCACGGCTTCGTCATGAAGAGACCCGAATCGGAAAATGACGTTGCGTCAACGATTTGAGCGGATCGGCTGTCAGAAAGACCAAGCTGGGGGAGAAGCGACATGGCGAGCTATTCGTCACGGGCGAGGGCCGATATCGGGCGGTGGCTGCAGGCCGGCCTGATCGACGCGAAGACGGCCGATGCGCTTAAGTGCGACATCGACGCAAACGAGCGCAAATCGCTGAGCTTCGGCACTATATTGGCCATGATGGCGGCGCTGCTGTTCGGCGCCGCGATCCTGCTCTTCGTCGCCGCCAACTGGGACGCCATCCCGCGGCTGGTGCGGGTCGCGGCACTGTTTGCCGTCATTCTCGCCGGCTATGTCGGCGGCGCGGTGTTTAAGATGCGCGACCATGCGGCGATCGGCGAGGCGCTGTGGATCGTGGCCGCCGCGGCCTTCGGCGGATCGATCGCGCTGATCGGCCAGATGTACCATCTCACGGGCGACGAGGCCTCGGCCATCGTCACCTGGGGCATCGGCACGGCACTTGCCGCGGTGGCGTTGCGCTCGAACCCGCTGACGGTCGCTGCCGTCGGCATATCCATTGCCTGGCTGTTCGTGCGCGCGTTCGACTTTTATGACCGCCCCGTATTTCCGGATTTCTTCGTCGTGATGGCGCCGGTGCTTTTTGTCGTCTCATTCTGGACGCGTAGCCAGCCGGCACGCCACTTGATCATTCTTTCGGTCATTTTCTATATCGCGGTGCGCGGCCTGGACCAGAACACGCTCGCCCTGGCTATTCCTCTGGTCGCGGTGTCGGCGCTGCTGTTTGCGGTTTCCATCTTCGCCGCCGGGCCGGCCGACTGGATCTTGCAGCTCGGCGGGCGGCTGCCTTTGCACGCCTTGACCGGCTTTCTCACCGGGCTGGCGATGATCCAGATCGAACTGGGCGATGATAACGCCTTCAGCAACGGCTTTGCCGTCGCCTCGGTTATCGCGCTGGCCGGGATTGCGGCGGCGATCGTTCTGGGCGGGCGCGAGAGCAGGGGGCTGCGCTGGGTTGCTTATGCCGGCTTTGCCTTCGAACTTGCCATTATCTACGTCGTGACCTTGCAGACGATGCTCGGCACGGCCGGCTTCTTCCTGGCTGCCGCGGTGCTTTTCGGCACCCTGGCTCTCGTCATCATCCGTGTGGAAAAACGCATGAAGGCCCCGGAAGGAGCGGCAGCATGATGTCGGGAAAGAAACTTGTCATCTCGGCGCTGGTCCTGGCGCTCGTCCAGATCGGCTTCCTGAGCTGGATCATCGCCGGCCGCGCGGCGATCCTGCGCAACGGCAAGGAGGTCTTGCTGAAAGTCGAGCCGGTCGATCCGCGCGATCTGCTGCGCGGCGACTATATTATCCTCGGCTATGAAATATCGCGCTTGCCGGTGAAGCTGATCGCCAACATCCCGGCCGGCCAGCTCGTGAGCGAGAACACGCCGATCGTGGTCCGGCTGAAGCCGGGCGCCGACGGCTATTGGCATGCGACCACGGCCTGGTTCGGCAGGGCTCCGACGCCGGCGACCGCCGACGAAGCCGATATTGTCGGCCAGGTCGCGCCGGGCTGGACGCTTGATCCTGAATCCACGATCGCACCGCAATACGGCATCGACCGCTTCTACCTACCTGAGGGCCAGGGCATGGCGATCCAGAACGACATGCGGGTGCGGCCATTCGGCGTGCGCGTCGCGCTCGCCGCCAGTGGCCAGGCGCAGATCAAGGGGCTGATGGACGGCGACAAGACATTGTTTGAGGAACCGCTCTACTAGAAGACATTACCCAGGGCATGGATTTCGGCAACGATCGATCGCTCCGCCCTCATGCAAACCAGACGGGCGAAGACAATGCCGATTACGGTGACGACGCGCGAAGATATCAATCTCCATGCCGTTTTGCGCGTCGCCTGGAGAAACGACACGGTCGAAATCGGCGACAAGGCCTTGCAACGCATTGCCGAATGCCGCGCCTCGTTCCTGAAACTCATTGAGTCCGATCCGCCGCCGGTCATCTACGGCGTCACCACCGCCATGGGCGAGCTGGCAAGCCGCAAGCTCGAACTTGACGAGCGCGACCGCCATGCGCGCATCAAGGCTTTTGCCGCCGCCACATCCTTCGGGGAGCCGTTGCCCGAGCGCGTGGTCAGGGCGATCGTGCTGGCACGGCTGACCAATTTCATCGAAGGCAATGCCGCCACCACGCCGCGCATCGCGCTAGCCGTTGCGGCGATGCTCGACGGTGGACCGATGCCGGTGGTGTCGTCGCAGGGGCAGGGCGGCGCCGGCGAGATCCTGGCGCTCTATCCGCTGTTTGCCGCGCTTACCGCTGGCCTGGAGCTCGAAGTGAAGGAGCGGGGCTCGCTGATCAACGGCTCGCCCTGCGCTGCCGCCCTTGTGGCGGACGCAGCACTTGCCGCACGCCGTCGCGTCGCGATGGCGCACAAGGTGTTTGCGCTGTCGATCGAAGCCTTTCGTGCGCCGCTCGAGCATTATGATGCAGCGCTCGACGGGCTGTGGGGCGACGCGCACGAAGCGGCCGCCTTGCAAGGGTTGCGGCAATACCTGGTTGGCGCCGGCGACGGCCGGCGCAACTATCAGGCGCCGGTCAGCTACCGCATCGTGCCGCGCGTGCTCGGCCATGCGCATCGGGCGCTGGCGGGCGCCGAGCAGGCGGCGACCGTGTCGCTGGCCTCGATCTCGGACAATCCGGTCTATATCCCGCCCGACGATGCGCATCCGCTGGGACGCTGCATCTCCACCGGCGGCTACCACAATGCCATGGCGACACCGGCATTGGACGATCTGGCGGCGATCTGGGCCGATCTCTGCCTGCTTTGCGACCGCCACGCCTCAAAGCTGCTGAACGGCAAGGTGTCGCTGCTGCCCGATCTGTTGATGACCGGGCGGCATTGGGCCGACAGCGATGGCCATGGCAATGTCGGCTATGTCCCGATGGCGATCACCGGCTATCTCGAACAGGCCAAGCTCGCGGCGCAGCGCACCTTCATTCCGGGCACCGCATCGGCCGGCGCCGGCCAGGACGACGTCGCCACCACCGCATTCTTCGCCTGGACCAAGGAAGCGACGGCCGGCCGCTGCCTCGATGCGGCAATGGCGATGCTGGCGATGATCGCCTCGCAGGCCCTGTACGTGACTGAACGCGCCGCGCCGCCGGCATTGCAGGATTTTGTCGCGGATATCAGGAAGATCGTGCCGCCGGTCGACGCCGACCGGGTGCTGGGGCCGGAGCTGGCGAAATTGGCGGAGTGGTTTACCGGTCAAGTGTTTGAAGTGTAGGCCGTCGCCGCCAGTCCTCCTACGCCACGGCTTCGGAGGACACCCTTCGCTTTATCAAGCTCCTGGGTGGCCTGCCACCCGAAGCTCGATAGAGCGAAGGGTGGTGCGGATGAAGGGACTCGAACCCCCACGCCTTTCGGCACTGGAACCTAAATCCAGGGCGTCTACCAGTTCCGCCACATCCGCATTTGTCGGCAATCCCATGTAGCCATCATTCTGTCAATGTCGGGGCGAAAATGTCTGCCGTTGGGGCGGTCATTCGCTGCAACGCGAAGATGGTTGAAAATTGGCCTCGCCTGTGACAAAAGGCGTGTCAAATGTGACGGGACGCGCCGATCCGCTTCTGCAGAATGTGATAAGAAGTAGGAAAAACAAGAACTTATTCACATCTTGGAACGCAGTTTGGAACAATTTGAGCCGTAATTTCGGTCAAATCGCCAGGTTCCGTACCAAAAGCCATTCCCGGCAAGATTGTACCGGCAGGCTGTGAACGGCAAGACGCCGTGGCAGCCTCTTTGGTGAAGATAAAGGTTTTACGATGCAGGTCACCGAAACGCTCAACTCCGGTCTCAAGCGCGAGATCAAGATCACCGTGCCGGCCGGTGATATGGAAGCCAAGCTGATGGCGCGGCTGTCCGACGCCAGGAACAAGGTCCGCATCAACGGCTTCCGTCCCGGCAAGGTGCCTGTGCAGCATTTGCGCAAGGTCTACGGCAAGTCGTTCATGGCCGAAGTGGTCAACGAAATCCTCAACGATTCGACCCGTTCGATCATCACGGGGCGCGGCGAAAAGGCCGCCATGCAGCCTGAAGTGATCATGACGGAAGACGAGAAAGAGGCCGAGAAGATCCTGGCCGGCGGCGCCGACTTCGAATTCCGCCTCAACTACGAGGTCATCCCGGCGATCGAGATCAAGGATTTCTCCGACATCAAGGTGACGCGCCAGGTATTCGAAGTGCCGGACAGCGAGATCGACGAGCAGGTCCAGCGCGTTGCCGAATCGGCGCGAAGCTTCGAGCCGAAGACCGGCAAGGCCGCCGAAGGCGATCGCGTTTCGATCGACTATGTCGGCAAGATCGACGGCGAGGCCTTTTCCGGCGGCGCCGGCACCGACCAGCCGCTGGTTCTGGGGTCCAAGGAATTCATTCCGGGCTTCGAGGACCAACTGATCGGCGCCAAGGCCGGCGACGAGAAGCAGGTCACGGTCACTTTCCCGGAAAACTACCAGGCCGCGCATCTGGCCGGCAAGGAAGCCACCTTCGACGTCACCGTCAAGGAAGTGTCCAAGCCCGGCGCGCTGGAAATCAACGACGAGATGGCCAAGAACCTCGGCCTGGAATCGCTGGAGCGCCTGCGCGACGTGGTGCGCGGCCAGATCGAGAACCAGTTCGGTTCGATGACCCGCCAGAAGGTCAAGCGCCAGCTGCTCGACCAGCTTGACGCGGCCTATTCGTTCGAGGCGCCGTCGAAGCTCGTCGATGCCGAGTTCAACAACATCTGGACCCAGGTCAACCGCGATCTCGAAGCCGCCGGCCGTACCTTCGCCGACGAGGAGACGACGGAAGAAGAGGCACGCGCCGAATATCTGCGGCTTGCCGAGCGCCGCGTGCGTCTCGGCCTGGTTTTGGCCGAGATCGGCGAGAAGGCCGGCGTCACCGTTTCCGACGAGGAACTGCAGCGCGGCCTGTTCGAGCAGGTGCGCCGCTACCCGGCCAACCAGCAGCAGGAAGCCTTCGAGTTCTATCGCAGCAATCCGGAAGCCCTGAACACGCTGCGCGCGCCGATGTTCGAGGAGAAGGTCGTCGACCATCTGCTCAGCCAGATCTCGGTCACCGACGTCAAGGTCAGCAAGGAAGAGCTGATGGCTGACGACGAAGAGGGCGATACCGCCAAGGCCAAGCCGGCGAAGAAGGCCGCTGCCAAAAAGGTTGACAAGGCTGAAAAGGCCGACGACGCGGAAGAGCCGAAGAAGAAGGCAGCCCCGAAGAAGAAGGCCGCCAAGGACGCCGAATAAGCGCCTGACGACAAGATCAGAAAAGGCCGCCCTCGAGGCGGCCTTTTTCGTTGTGGCGGATGTGCCTTGAGCCACCGCAGCCCACCTGAACCTTTGTACGGTCGACCTGTTCTACCTACCGGCCAGATTCTGTGGTACACAAGTGCCGCAATTCCATCTGGGGAGGAGCGGAGAATCTATTCTGCCGTGCAGGGCGCATGCTGGTGCTACCGGCATGTGCAGACCGTCTCAGGCAAATTTGACGATCAGGGAGGAATGCCATGCGCTTGGTTGCGTTTTTCGCCGTCGTTTCCGTTGCAACTTTCATCGCCAATCCATCGCGGGCACAGGACGCCGCGGCGGGCGAGAAGGTCTTCACCAAATGCAAGGTCTGCCACGTCGCAGACCAAGACACCAACAAGATAGGCCCTTCGTTGCATGGCGTTATCGGCCGGACGGCCGGCACGCATCCGGATTTTAAATATTCCGAAGCCATGATCGCGGCCGGCACATCCGGCGTCAAATGGGATGAGCCGACACTGACGACGTATCTTCACGACCCCAAGGCAATGGTCAAAGGGACGAAGATGGCGTTTCCCGGCCTCAAGAAGGACGAGGACGTCGCCAACGTCATCGCCTATCTGAAGCAATTTTCCCCGTAACCTGGCTCTTCGGCCGGCCAGAGCGTTTCACCGTTTCACGGAAACGGCGATCCGCTCGATCTCTTGTTCTTACGCAATTCCGGACGGAAAACCGCATACACTTTTCCTGGAATTGCTCTAGGCTGCCCGGTTTCCATCGATGGTCGTCTCAAATGTCGGTCAAGGAAAGCCTCAAGGATACCGGCGTCCGCCTCTCGGAAGCGACGGCCAGTGATTTCTTTGCGCTCTTGAAGCCTCGGGTCATGGCCCTTGCCGTCTTTACCGCCTTCGTCGGTCTGATGGTGGCGCCCGGCGCGATGAACCCGGTCATCGCCGTGATCGCCATAGGTGCGATTGCGGTTGGAGCGGGAGCGGCCGGCGCGCTCAACATGTGGTACGACGCCGACATCGACGCGCTGATGTCGCGCACGTCAAAGCGGCCGGTTCCGTCGGGCCGCGTCACGGCCGGCGAAGCGCTCGGCTTCGGCCTGGTGCTTTCCGCACTTTCGGTCATGACGCTCGGCGTGCTGGTGGGCTGGCTTGCCGCGTCACTGCTGGCCTTCACAATCTTTTTCTACGTCGTCATCTATACGATGTGGCTGAAGCGCTCGACGCCGCAGAACATCGTCATCGGCGGCGCAGCGGGTGCCCTTCCTCCGATGATCGGCTGGGCGGCGGCCACCGGCGCCATCGGCATTGAAAGCCTGATCCTGTTCCTGATCATTTTCCTGTGGACGCCGCCGCATTTCTGGGCGCTCGCACTGTTCAAGGCCGGCGACTATGCCGCTGCCGGCATCCCGATGATGCCGAACGTGGCCGGCCAGGCCTCGACCAGAAGGCAGATCTTCGCCTATTCACTGCTTCTGGCACCGATCGGAGTGCTGCCCTGGGCGTTCGAATTTACGAGCGGGGTCTATGGGATTGTTTCGGCTGCGTTGGGCGCGGGTTTCATCTGGCATGCCTGGAACGCCCTGGTCATCCTCGACAAGGAGATGAAGCCGGCCAAGGCGCTGTTTGCCTATTCGATCTTCTATCTTTTCGCGATCTTTGCCGTGCTGCTTGCCGATACCATCGCGATGCGTGCGTTCATGTCAGCCGGAGGGTGACGGCATGACGCTGTGTTCGGAAACTTCGCCTTCCGGGAGCCTTTTGTAAGAACGGGCGACAAGCTCCAGTCAATGGAGTATATTGATTGCGGTGCAGGTCGCGGTTCGCGTGGCCAGTCATGCAGAACGGCAGCACCGTGATACCGCGACCTTGCCGGACCTGGTCTGGAGGAACGGGCATGACAAGTTTTCACGTGATTGCAGGCGCCAGCGAAACGCTGGAACACACCAAAATCCGAAAAATCAGTGTTTCCGATCTTTTCGATGCGCTCAAGCGCGGTGTTGACGATTTTATGGTCAAACCGTCGCACATCGTCTTTCTCTGCCTGATCTATCCGCTTGTCGGCGTGGTGCTCGCTGCCTGGACTTCGGGTGCCAATGCGTTGCCGATGTTGTTTCCGCTGGTGTCCGGCTTTGCGCTTATCGGTCCATTCGCGGCGATCGGCCTTTACGAGATCAGCCGCAGACGAGAAGCCGGGCTCGACACCTCCTGGACGCACGCGTTCGAGGTCAGGAATTCTCCGGCCCTGCCAGCCATCGCCGCAGTCGGGATCATGCTGGTTGCAATCTTCATCGCCTGGCTTTTGGCGGCGCAGGTGTTCTACGAATATCTCTTCGGCCCGGCTCCGCCTGCATCGATTTCGGGCTTCATCAATGAAATATTTGCCACCGGACGCGGCTGGTCTCTGATTGTCCTGGGGCACGCCATCGGCTTCGTCTTCGCCGCGGTGGTGTTGTGCACGACGGTTGTCGCCTTCCCATTGCTGCTCGACCGCGATGTCGGCGCCTACGAAGCCATCCACACGTCGGTGCGAGCGGTGCTGGCGAACCCGATCCCCATGGCTGTCTGGGGACTGATTGTCGCCGTCGCCCTGATCATAGGCTCGCTGCCGGTGTTTGCCGGGCTGGCGGTCGTGCTGCCGATCCTGGGTCACGCCACCTGGCATGTCTACCGCAAGGTTGTGGAGCCGCCATCGTCCCCGACGCGGGTCGGCCTCTGACCCTGCAGATCAGCTGATGGGAAGCTTCATCTCCGGTCTTTGACCGGAGATGAAGCTGTGCGTCAGGGCCCCGGTCCGAAGAAGGACAACCGGGTGAGAAGCGTGTAGTCCGCTTCGAAGAGCATCATCGCCACGAACACCAATATCAGAAGCGGCGGCAGGATGATCGCATAGGTCAGGGCCAGCCGCTCCCAGGCCATGTGCATGAACACGGCGACGATCAGCCCGGCCTTGAGGATCATGAAGATCAGGATCAGAGACCATCTGAGATAGCCGTGGATGCCGAGATAATCGACCATGTAGGAGCAGGCGCTGAGGATGAACAGCCATGCCCAGACCACCAGATAGAGCTTGATCGGATGTTCCTGATGAACCTCCGCGACGCCGGTCGATGGCCCTTCATGCGCATGATCAGAGTGCAGCGCGTGTTGCCCGAGGCCGTTTGCGGTTGCTTCAGCCATGTCAGCCTCTCACCAAAGATAGAAGAATGCGAAAATGAACACCCAGACCAGGTCGACGAAATGCCAGTAGAGCCCCATGATTTCGACGTTCTCGTAGCGACCCCTGCGGCTGGTGAAGAAGCCGGGACGTCCGACGTCATAGTCTCCACGCCAGACCTTTCGCGCCACGATGATGAGGAAGATCACGCCGATCGTCACATGCGTGCCGTGGAAGCCGGTGATCATGAAGAAAGTCGAACCGAATTGTGCCGCGCCCCAGGGATTGCCCCACGGCCGTACGCCTTCGGTAATCAGCTTGGTCCATTCGAAGGCTTGCATGCCGACGAAGGTGGCTCCTAGCGCTGCCGTCAGAAGCATGAGGATTGCGGTTTTGCGGCGGTCGCGGCGATAGCCAAAATTGACCGCCATGGCCATCGTTCCGCTGCTCGATATCAGCACGAAGGTCATGATGGCAATCAGGATCAGTGGAATGTCCGAACCGCCGATGCGAAGCGCAAAGACCTCGCTCGGATTGGGCCACGGCACACGTGTGGAGACGCGCGCGGTCATGTAGGAGAGCAGGAAGCAGCCGAAGATGAAGGTGTCGCTGAGCAGGAAGATCCACATCATGGCCTTGCCCCAGGACACGTTCTTGAACGCGCGCTGATCCGAGGACCAGTCGGCGGCGATGCCTTGCCAGCCTGCGGGCCGCGTCTCCGTTTGGCCGGTATGCGTCAGTGTGGTTTCTGCCATGCTCCTCGACCTCCTAGGTCAGCAACTGCCGGCAAATATCGATGAACGTCACGGCCCAGCCGGCCAAAAGAGCGAAGATGGCGAGCCAGACGAAAAGCAGGAAATGCCAGTACATGGCGCATAATTCGACGCTGAGGCGAAGCCGTTCCGGGCGTGCACCGTTCCAGGCGCCGGCGGTTGTCCTGCTCAGGCCCACCAGCCCTCCCACGATATGCAGGCCGTGCATCCCGGTTATCAGGTAGAAAAAACTGTTGGCCGGATTGGAGGCCAGAAAATAACCATCGGCGGTCAGGTCCCGCCATGCCATGAGTTGCCCGATGAGGAAGGCGATCGCGGTGAGCCCAGCCGCGGCAAGGCCGAGCCTGACCGTGTCCATCTGGCGCTTGCGCGCCGCGATCGAGGCGCATTGCAGCGCGATGCTGCTCAGCACCAGCATGCCGGTGTTGAGCCAGAGCAGGCGTGGGATGGGCAGCGGCTGCCAGTCCGACAGCGCCATACGCATGAAGTAGGCGCTGGTGAACAGCGCAAACAGGCAGCCGACCACGGCGAGGAAGACACCGAGGCCAATCTTGGCGGTCGGCAGGCTCGATCGGTCGAAGGCGACAAAATCTCCTGCCACACCTTGCTCGAGCCATGGTTTCGCCATCAGCCGCTGATGCGAGAGCCACCAGCCGGCAAAGCCGGCGATCACGAGAAGGAAGACCAGGATGACGCTCATGCCGGCTCCCTGGAGGGGCCGAACGTGCCCGGCATGTTTTGCGGAATGAAGTCCTCCTTGGCGCCCGGCACGCTGTAGTCATAGGCCCAGCGATAGACGATCGGCAGATCCTTGCCGAAATTGCCATGCGCCGGTGGCGTCTGCGGCGTTTGCCATTCGAGTGTCGTGGCTCGCCATGGATTGCCACCGGCCTCGCGCCCATGGCGGATGCTCCAGATAAGATTGAACAGGAAAACGATCTGGGCGAAGCCGACGATAAACGCCATGATGCTGATGAACGAGTTCAGGTGATGCGCCGACTCCGTCATGACCGTCACGTCGGTCAGTTCGGCATAGCGCCGCGGCACGCCCATCAGGCCGATGTAATGCATGGGAAAGAAGATCAGGTAGGCGCCGAGAAATGTGACCCAGAAATGGAACCGGCCGAGCGTCTCGTTCAGCATCCGGCCGGTGACCTTCGGGTACCAGTGGTAGATCGCGCCGAAGATGACGACGATCGGAGCAACACCCATGACCATATGGAAGTGAGCGACGACGAACATCGTGTCCGACAGCGGGACGTCGACGACGACGTTGCCGAGAAACAGCCCGGTCAACCCGCCATTGACGAAGGTGACGATGAAAGCCATGGCAAACAGCATCGGTATGGTGAGATGGATGTCGCCCCGCCACAGCGTCAGCACCCAATTGTAGACCTTGATCGCCGTCGGGATGGCGATGATCAGTGTCGTGGTGGCGAAGAAGAAGCCGAAATAGGGGTGCATGCCGCTGACATACATGTGGTGCGCCCAGACCACGAAGCTCAGCGCGCCGATGCCAACGATGGCCCAGACCATCATTCGGTAGCCAAAAATGTTCTTGCGCGCATGCGTGCTGATCAGATCGGAGACGATGCCGAAGGCCGGCAGCGCCACGATGTAGACTTCCGGGTGGCCGAAGAACCAGAACAGATGCTGGAACAGGATCGGGCTGCCGCCATTGTGCTGTAGCTGTTCCCCCATCTCGACGACCGCGGGCATGAAAAAGGAGGTTCCAAGCGCGCGGTCAAGCAGCATCATCACGCAGGCGACGAACAGCGCCGGAAAGGCGAGCAGCGCCATGACGGTGGCGGTGAAGATGCCCCAGACGGTCAGCGGCAGGCGCATCATCGTCATGCCGCGCGTGCGGGCCTGCAGCACCGTCACGACATAGTTCAGACCGCCCATGGTGAAGCCGATGATGAACAGGATCAGCGAGACGAGCATCAGGATGATGCCCCATTCCTGGCCGCCAGGTGTGCCGGTCATGATGGCTTGCGGCGGATAGAGCGTCCAGCCGGCGCCGGTCGGTCCGCCGGGCGCAAAGAAGCTCGACACCAGCACCAGCACGGCAAGGAGGTAGATCCAGTAGCTCAGCATGTTGACATAGGGAAAGACCATGTCGCGGGCGCCGACCATCAGCGGGATCAGGTAGTTGCCGAAGCCGCCGAGGAAGAGTGCCGTGAGCAGGTAGATCACCATGATCATGCCGTGCATGGTGATGAACTGGTAGTAGGCCTCGGGGGTGATGAAATCGAACGTGCCGGGGAAGCCGAGCTGCAGCCGCATCAGCCAGGACAGCACCAGCGCGACCAGGCCGATGGCCGTTGCGGTCGCCGAATACTGGATGGCGATGACCTTGGCGTCCTGCGAGAAGACATACTTCGTCCACCAGCTGTGCGGATGGTAAAGCTCCATTTCCGCGACTTCGGCGGGCGGGACGGCATCTGCAGGTGTGATATCGACCATAGGCGGAGCACCTCCGTGCCCTTCAGCGGGACCCGACAGTTTCGAGTTTTGCCGCAACTTCTAGAGCTGACGCCGTCGCGTTGCCCGGCGCCTGTTCCACCGAGCCCGTCTGCTGCGGCGCCGACAATTGCGCGAACGTCTGCTGCTGGTCGAGCCAGGCCACATAGTCCTGCTCGGTATCGACCATGACGATGCCATGCATCATCGGGTGCCCCTGGCCGCACAGTTCGGCGCACAGAACCTGGAAGGTCCCGGTCTTGGTGGGGGTGAACCAGAAATAGGTGACCGAGCCCGGTATCATGTCCATCTTGGCGCGGAATTCCGGAACGTAGAAATCGTGCAACACATCGATCGAGCGCAGCAGCATCTTGACCGGCTTGCCGACCGGCAGATGCAGGTCGGCCGCTTCGACCACGACGTCGTCCTGGCCGCTGGGATCCTTGGCGATCACGCCCAGCGGATTTTCAGCGGTGACGTCGCGGGTGTCGGATGTGCCGAGTTTGCCGTCCTTGCCGGGCAAGCGGAAGCTCCACTGCCATTGCTGGCCGACGACTTCGACCACGGTTGCGTCGCTTGGAACGTTGACGAACCGGCTCCAGACAAACAGGCCGGGAACCAGCATGGCGGTAACACCCACTCCGGTGACGATCGTCAGCCACCATTCGAGCCGCTTGTTCTCCGGTTCGTAGGCCGCCTGGTTGCCTTCGCGGTGACGGAAGCGGAAAACGCAATAGGCCATGAATAGGACGACTGCGGCGAAGACGACGCCGGTAATCCAAAAGGTGATGATGATGGTGTTGTCGATATAGTCCCAATTCGAGGCAATCGGAGTCCACCACCATGGGCTCAGGAAGTGGAACAACACCG
Source organism: Mesorhizobium sp. M1004 (assembly GCF_040318795.1). Taxonomy (NCBI): domain Bacteria; kingdom Pseudomonadati; phylum Pseudomonadota; class Alphaproteobacteria; order Hyphomicrobiales; family Phyllobacteriaceae; genus Mesorhizobium; species Mesorhizobium sp. M1004. The sequence goes on along the minus strand of NZ_JAMYNB010000005.1, from coordinate 440,253 downwards.
AGCCCACGACGATCAAAACGAGTACAACCACTATGGGCATGTCCCGTTCCTCCCGGTATTTCAGGGGGCGCGAAGCCGTCCCGGGAAAATACCAAGTGCATCATGCGTGATTTGCGATCGAAATTCTAGAGCCGGTTGTGGAAGGAGCGAAAAATTGCTTCTGCGGCGCCCGGACCTTGCTTCGTTGGTGACGCCGGGGCGACACCTGACCCCCCAAATCAGGGAGGGCAGGGGCTGGTTTGATTCGGCTTGCCTTGTTCCAGCGGGATCAAAGCGCCTTGATGATGATGCAGCCGGCCAAAAGCAGCACGACGCCGGCGAGCCGCATGCCGGAGACAAGCCGCTGCGGCAGGCGGAACCAGCCGAAGGTGTCGACGAAGATGCCGGCGACCTGCTGGCCGGCCACCGTCAGGCTGACGGCAGCTGCCGCTCCGATGACGGGGATGGCGGTGAACACGGTCGTGACATAGGTGGCGCCGGCAAAACCTCCGAGCCAGCCCCACCAGGGCATCGACGACAGGCCGGCGAGGCGAGGGCGGGGCGTCTTCGTCAGGGCAAGCGCGATCAGAAGCACCGCGGCCATGGCCAGCATCGCCACCAGGAACGAGATGGTGCCGACCGCAAACGGCGCGCCGCCAAGGTCGTGCCGAAGCAAGGCGTTTACAGCGCCTTGCACCGGAAGCACGGCGCCTGCCAGCAGCGCCAGTCCGATCCACCCTGGTCTTGAGGATGCGGTATTGTCGGCCGCGCCCTTCTGTCCCAGAACGATGAGGGCAGCCCCGGCAAGCAAGACGAGCATGCCGAAGGCAGGCCCGGCTCGCAGTCCGGCTTCGGGGATCCCGAGCCAGCCGAACGTGTCGAGGGCGAAGGATGCAAGCATCTGCCCAGCGATGAAGAGCCCGACGGACACGACGGCGCCAAGGCGAGGGAACAGAAGAATGGTCGAAACAACGTAGAAGGCCGAAGCCATGCCGCCGATCGCATGCCACCATTCGGCTTGCCGAACGGCAAGCAGAGCCGGTGTCGTTCCGGTGAGGGCCGTGATCGACAACAGCACGATGGCGCCGACCGCGAGCTGAAGCGTGGTCGCGGCAAAGGGTGAGCCGACCGCCTTTGAAAGTTGGGCATTGGCGCCGGCTTGCACCGCAAGCAGGCCACCGGCGACAAGCGCCAGAGGGACGAAGAGGATTTCCACGATCGTATTCCTTGAATGCGGGGTGCGGCGGCTAGGGCATGATCCCAAAAAGTGGGTGCCGGTTTTTGGAAAAGATCATGCTCCAACAAAGGGTTAGGTCATGATGAGATTTCAACCAAATCTCATCATGATCTAAGCGGCAGCCGATGCTTCGGGCAGGGCGGGAACGGCAATGCCTCTGACAACTGCGGAGCGTCGGCCTATGGCGGCATACCAACGCGCCAGGTCTGGCGCGTCATCGAGGCTGAGGCCGAGCCTGGTGACGGCCGCGTTGATCCATGGCCATGTCATCACATCGGCGATGCCGTAGCTTTTGCCGACGATGTGCTCATAGTTCTTGAGCCGGCTATTGAGCACTCGGAAGACGCGTCCGGTTTCGCGCTCAAAACGCTCGATCACATAAGGGATTTTTTCCGGCGCGAAGATTTTGTAATTCCACAATTGGCCAAGCGTCGGGCCGACATGGGCCGCCTGGAACAAGGTCCAGGTCAGCGTATCGTCCGCCTCCTGCGCGCCCACCGGCTGAAGCTTGCCCGACCGTCGCGCCAGGTAGTGTAGGATGGCGCCGGATTCGAAGACCGTTCGGCCGGCGTCCCGGTCGACGATCACCGGGATCTTGTTGTTGGGATTGAGCGCCAGGAAATCAGGCTTGGTCTGGTCGCCCCTTTCGATGTCGACCAAGCGGACCGAGTAGGGCAGGCCGACCTCTTCCAGCATGATCGAGGCCTTGTGCCCGTTGGGTGTCTGGCAGGTGTAGAGTTCTATCGGCGTCATGGCTCTTCTCCGCGACTGTTTCTTTTGTCGTCGGACTCCATATGGCGTGCGTGCATGCGCAGATCGACATGCCGATTCGCCCGCTTGCTCTGCGTTTTTGCACAGCGAAGCGTCATTTTGACTCGCAGAGCGCAGCGCTTTCTTTTATCTTTCTGCAAGAATGCACAGCTCACGCGATATCGACTGGGAAGATCTGCGCATGGTGCTGGCCGTCGCCGATGGCGCTTCGCTGGCGGCGGCGGCTCGGATCCTAGGCGTGAACCACACGACTGTGCTGCGGCGCGTCAACGCCTTCGAGGCGCGGCTGGGTATCCGCCTTTTCGATCGGCTGCCGACTGGCTATGCCCTCACCGCGGGCGGCGAGGAACTGCTGGGCGCGGCACGCACAATGGCCGAGACGGTCAATGAACTGGCGCGCAAACTGTCGGGGCAGGATCTCAGGTTCGAAGGCAGGTTGCGGGTCACCACCACCGATACGCTGATGGCATCGGTGCTGCCGCCGATCCTGGCGGCGTTTCATAAGCTCCATCCCGGCATACGGGTCGAGGCGATGACGCAGAATTCCATCGCCAACCTGACGCAAAGGGATGCAGACGTGGCGATCAGGCCGGTGTCGCAACCGCAGGAAATCCTGGTCGGCCGGCGCATTTCGGGCGTCGCCTTCGCCGCCTACGCGACACGTTCCTATGCCGAAACGCTACCCCCGGAGCCGAGACTGGGTGCGCTGCGCTGGATCGCGCCCGACGACAGCCTGGCCAACACCGGCGTCGCCCGCTGGATGCGGTCGTCGCTGCCCGATGTCGAGATCGCCATACGCGCCGATTCCCTGGTGACGATGTCGCATGCGGCGGGCGCCGGAATCGGGGTTGCGGCGCTGCCCTGTTATCTCGGCGACAGCCTGCCCGGGCTTGTAAGGGTCGGAGGGCTGATCGAGGAGATCGGCTCGGCGCTGTGGGTGCTGGTGCACGACGATTTGCGCCGCACGGCGCGCGTCCACGCCTTCACCAAATTCGTCTCCGGCGAATTGCAGCAGCGGCGCGACCTTCTTGAGGGCAGGCTCGGCGCCGGAGCTTGAGACGCACGCCAGCTGACGCTGGGGTTCAACTCCGCAACAGGTTCCCAAGCTCGGCAACCGTCATCACGCGCCCGAACACCTTGCCTATGATGTCGAGGGTTGCATTGTGCGATGCCTCGTCCAGTCCGCCATTGGCGTCGCTGATGAAAGCCACCTTGTAGTCGCGCATGAAGGCGCTCCGCGCGGTGGATTCGCAGCAGATGCTGGTCACGGTGCCGATGATGATCACCGTGTCGACCCGGCCTGCGCCACGGATGTTGCGCAACACGGTCTCGAGCTGCGTGTTGTGGAAGGCATCGTAGCGGTGCTTCTTGATGACGACATCCCCAGGCAAGGGCGCAAGCGCGGCGACGATTTCGGCGCCGGCGCTGCCTTCCCGCATGCCTTTGGTTTTCAGCTTCGGCTGATAGCTGGTTTCCAGCGGCGAGATATCGAAATGGTCGCTGAGCACATGCTGGGTGTAGATCACCGGGACGCCTTGCGCGCGGCAAAGCTCGACCACCTGCCGCATCGCCGGAATGCGATGGCGGGCCATGGCCACTTCCATGACGGCGCCCTCATCGACGAAGTCGCTTTGCATGTCGATGACCAGGAGGGCTGCGCGTTGCTTGTCGAACGGCCATGGTTCGTCGCCGGGCTGGGGCATTGCGTGTTTCCTGTTTCCGACGTTGATCAGGTGAGCAGCAGGCTCTTCATCGAGACATCGCAATTCCTGCCGATGACGATGTGATCGTGGATGGATGGAGAGATCAAGGTCGTGGCAATCTCGCAGCGAGTTCCGGGATTTGTTTGGGCGACTTGACGCGTCCTCGCTTGGCCTACGGGTCGATGACCGCGATCGCATCGATCTCTATTAGGTAGCCGGGAGACATTACAGCTATCCCGACCACCACGTTTGCTGGCTTGTGATCGCCGAACAGCTCGATCTGGGCCGCTTCGATGATCGGCACGTGTTCGTCGCGTTTGTAATCGACGATGTAGATCGTCATCTTGCAGACTTGCTCAGGCCGAGCGCCGGCGGCAGCAAGCGCTCGGCCGAGATTCCCGAACGCCAGGCGCGCCTGGACTGCGAAATCACCATGGCCAACGAGCTTGCCGTGTATGTCTTCTGGCTGCTGGCCCGAGACGAACACCAGCTTGCTTCCTGTCGCGACGACGACCTGGGAGTACATTTCCGGAATCGGCAGATCATTTGGATTTATGCATTCGAGCGTCATTGAATAGACCTCCTGCAATGGCTGACGGGAACTGATGCTTCGTATTTGCGTCTACCACATTGTCGCCGAAGCGGCGCTTCCGTCGCAATATCACTTCTACACCGCAAGCGTGGGCGTTTGAGCCAAAGCGGAATGTTGCTGATTGGCTCGCGAGCGGTGGCGTTTGGGGTTGACGGCGCCCGCGAGCGTCGGGCTCAGATCAGCAGCAGGCCCTTCATCGAGGCGTTGCCTTTCTTGCCGATGATGATGTGGTCGTGGACGGCGATGCCGAGCGGCTTGGCGCTGTCGATGATCTGCTTGGTCATTTCGATGTCCGCATGCGATGGTGTCGGATCGCCGGAAGGGTGGTTATGCACCAGGATGACGGCGCTGGCCGATAGTTCCAGCGCGCGCTTGATCACTTCGCGCGGATAGACCGGCGTGTGGTCCACGGTGCCGACCTGCTGTACCTCGTCGGCGATCAGCACGTTCTTCTTGTCGAGAAACAAGATGCGGAACTGTTCGCGGTTCTCGAACGCCATCGCCGAGCGGCAGTACGCAAGAAGCTGCGTCCAGTTGGACAGCACCTCGCGGTCGCGAACCTCGGTCCGCGCCATGCGCTGCGCGGCAGCGGCAATCACCTTCAGGTCGACCGCCACGGCGGGGCCGATGCCCTTCACCTCCTGCAGCAGCGCCACCGGTGCGCCAAGCACTTCGCCAAAAGTGCCGAAGCGCGCCAAGAGCGCCTTGGCGATCGGCTTGGTGTCGACGCGCGGGATCAGGCGAAACAGCAGCAGTTCGAGAAGTTCGTAGTCGGGCAGGGCGTCCGCGCCGCCGGCAACGAAGCGCTCGCGCAAACGGTCGCGATGGCCGTGATAGTGTGGCGTCTCGGTCAGTTTGTCCTTGGGCGTCTTGTCCTTCGCCGGCGGTTCAAGCCACCGCTCGGAGAAGAACCCCCGTTCGTCGTCACCGCTCTTCCCCATCGACCCCCCACACTCCCCGAAGGCTTCGACGGCAGATTAGAGCGGTAAGCAGCGCGCGGTCGAGTTTTTTCGGCGACGGCGCCTCAAAGCCGCGGCTTGAGGCGATCTTGTTTTCAGCTGACCGCCGGCAGGCCGGGGCGGTCGAGCTTGTTTGGCGACAGGGTGAAAATCTCGCAGCCAGTTTCGGTGACGCCGATCGTGTGTTCGTACTGCGCCGACAGCGAGCGGTCGCGCGTCACCGCCGTCCAGCCGTCCGACAGCACTTTCACATGCGGCCGGCCAAGATTGATCATGGGCTCGATGGTGAAGATCATGCCCGGCCGCATCTCGACGCCTTCCGAGCCGGTGCCATAGTGCAGGATGTTTGGTGCGTCGTGGAACAGCTGGCCAACGCCGTGGCCGCAGAAATCGCGCACCACCGAGCAGCGCTCTGCCTCGGCATAGGTCTGGATGGCGGCGCCGATGGCGCCGGTGCGAGCGCCGGGCCGGACCGCCGCGATGCCGCGCATCAGGCACTCATGAGTGACTTCAAGCAGGCGTTCGGCGGCGCGCTTGATGGTGCCGACGGGATACATGCGCGAGGAATCGCCGTGCCAGCCGTCGAGGATGTAGGTGACATCGATGTTGACGATGTCGCCATCCTTCAACGGCTTGTTGTCTGGAATGCCGTGGCAAACGACGTGGTTGATCGAGGTGCAGGACGATTTGGTGTAGCCGCGGTAGTTGAGCGTCGCCGGTAGCGCGCCTTGGTCCATGCCGAATTCGAAGACGAAACGGTCGATGGTCTCGGTGGTGACACCCGGCTGGACCATCGGCACCAGTTCATCGAGGCAGCGCGCGGTGAGATCGCAGGCCCTGCGCATGCCGGCAAATCCTTCTTCGCCATAGAGGCGGATCTGGCCGGTATTCCTGAGGGGTGCCGTGGCGGCGTCGAGATAGGTGACCATAGTGTCCGTTTGCCTGTAAGCGGGCGGCGCATATCAGCCCGTTAGAAAATTTCCTCAGATTTGGCACTGCAAGCCGCAAGGTTCAAGGAAGAACTGCCGGCAATGGACTGATACTGGCGATATTCCTGGCTTGCGCGGCCGCTCAGATGACATCCAGGTGCGCGATCTCCTCCGAATGCCGAGATCGCACTGACGACACATTTTCGCGCAAAAGCAGCCAAAGCAACTTTTGACGACGAACGGCGTTGCTGTGGTCGACGCCAGTTCGGGAGATATAGAATGGACAGATTGCAATTCGAGGTGCCGGTGCGCATCGCGCCCGCGCCCGGGCTGCCGGTAGAGGAAATATACAGCGTCGAACAGGCGCTGGATATCCTGCATGACTGGCCAAAGAAGCGACAGGGCAAGGTCTATGAAGCGGCGTTCAATGCCTGTTTCGGGGCCACGGTGGATGTGGTCAGGACTGAGGACGCATGGCGCGCCTTCATGGCGTTTTGCCGGGTCAGTGGCCTGCTGGCCAGGGACATGATGGTTACGGCCAAGCGCGCCGGCGAGGCGAGGGGCCTGAGGGTCTAGAGTTCTGCTTGGCCTGGAGGCCGGCCAACCGACTCGTTCCAATCGGCGCGGACTCCGCGGCGTTAAGGTTCCGTTTCCGACTTCACAGCTAGGCATGAGCCATAGAGCAGCGTCTGATTCGTTGCGTCGGTTTCATGGTGCAGAACATGTCTTCAGCCAATGTGCGTACCTTCCCGCTAGACCGGCAGACCGTGCTGGTGCGCGAGGTCGCCGCAAGGCTGGGCAGACTGCACGGCGACACGGCCACGTCGTTCTGGAAGGCCACGGCGCGCGAACTCCTCGACAAGGCGGTCGCGGCCGGCTGCGATGCGGCTTCGGCGGCCAACGATGTCCGCCGGTTTTTTGCCGCGGTCCAGGACGAGATGCATTTCAAGGCGGACGATGCCGCACCAGGGCAGCGCCGGACGCGCACCCGCCTCTAGCTTCGAACAGAGGACCGACACGCGCTCACTGTGGCTAACCGTGGACCGGTCTTGGCGTCGACGATCTCGGGCCTTGCGCTGTCGATCGTGCCGTCCCAGCCACGGCGAGCGCCTTGTTGAACGCGAGACAGGCGATGAAATACTGGTCGCGCTCGGCCCTGGTGACGTCGGTCATCGCCAAGGAAATCGTCGAGCGCTATGGCGGGACCATCACGCCGGAGAACCTGCCTTACGGATGGCTTTTGCAGATGGTGGGATCGACGCGGTTTAGCGCAAGGCGTCGGCCTCTCGGCGATCCCTGTGCCGACCCGATCCGAATCGGCTATGCCTGCGCGATGCAGGAAACGTCTCTCTACATCCCGGTGAAGCGGTTTCTCGAGAGCCTGGAATTCACGGTGAAGGGCGAAGTCGGCCACTGCGATATCGTGGCGGTGCGCGACGGCGAGCCGCCTGTGCTGGTCATCTGCGAACTGAAATTGCAGTTCAACCTCGAACTGGTGCTGCAAGGTGTCGATCGCGCGGCGGCATGCGACGAAGTGTGGCTGGCCGCGCGCATGTCGGCGCGTGGCAAAGGCCGCGAGCACGACCGCCGTTTTCGCGCGCTGTGCCGGCGGCTCGGCTTCGGGCTTCTGGCTGTCAGCGGCAAGGGGGAGGTCGAATTGCTGCTCAGCCCGGCCGCTCTGCCGCCGCGTCGCGATCCAAAGCGGCGCTCGCGGCTGATGGAGGAACACCGGCGCCGGCGCGGCGATCCGGTGGTCGGCGGTGGCTCGCGAGCCCCGATCATGACTGCCTACCGGCAGGATGCGCTGGCCTGCGCCGCAGCCATGACCGACGGGCCGAAACGCCCGCGCGATCTGAAAGCGATTTCGCCGCGCGCGGCCAGCATCCTATTGGACAATGTCTATGGCTGGTTCGCCAGGGCCGAGCGCGGCGTCTACGCGCTGACCGAGGGTGGCCACGCGGCGTTACAGCGCTGGCCGCAGGTAGCGCACGACCAAGGGTGAGTGGCCGGAGATTGCCGCGAGCAGGCGCCGAGGGAAACCTCGGCACGGCAGCCGCTGTTCGCCGTTTCAACCGATGCGCCGCGCCACCCTTCCAGCCGCTGCTAGTTCGGCGGCTGCCGCGAGGCTTCCTGTTTTCCTGAAAGATCTGGTACGCCCAAGGGGAATCGAACCCCTGTTACCGCCGTGAAAGGGCGGTGTCCTAACCGCTAGACGATGGGCGCGCTCAGACGAAGCGGCTTATAATTGCGTTGTTGCCAACCGGCAACCCATCAGCCGCCAGATGCAGAAACTTTTTTCAAGAGGGGCGAAAACGGCCAGTTTGGTGAGCAAGCGCAGGTTTTCTGGCCTCGCGTCGTTGCACATCTTTGGACGAATGCGCCGCGCAGTCGTCATCCTCGCGTCTGCGCTGCGTCGCTGCGCTCCTTGCTTCGCCATAGGATGACGAAGTCGCGGGTGCCTCGGCTAATCTCGAACGTCGCTGATAGGTAATCGGAAAAAACGGCGGGCTGCTAACAGCCCCTCGGCCCGTTTGCCGAATGGGGATGCTACCCCCGCCGGCGGCAGCGCCAATTCCAGTCGCGCTCGGGGCCGACGTCGACGTGAACGGATTCGGTATGGCAGTAGGTGCCGACGCCACCGCGGCCGGGCATGGTTCGGATGTAGCTCGCCAGTTCCCATTTGGAGACGCCGGGAACCTGGATGTCGGCGGCGGCGCAATACATGTGCAGCGAATTCTTGGCGCCGTTGGCGCGCCGGTTGCGGGCCGGGTCGCGGTAGCCTGATGTGACCATCATCTTGCGGCCGTAATGGCCTTCGATGGTCTTCAGCACACGCACCAGCGACGGCTTCAGGCAGGCGACGTCGACGCTCTCGTTTTGCTTCAACAGGCCGTTGGGCGCCAGCCGGGCGAGGCCGGCGGCGGAAGCCACCTGATAGGCGCCGCCCGAACCCTCGTCCTCGTTCAGGTCGACGTCGCTTTCGTCGTCGAGGCCGGATTTGCGCTTGATCTCGAACAGCGCCGTCTGGCGCACGCCGGGCAAGGCATCGCTGCCGGTGATGTGGTTGCTCTCGTTGCCAAGCGAGGCAAGCTGCAAGGGCTTGTCGGCCGAACTGGCTGAGGCCAACGTGATGATCGGCTTTGCCGGGGCGGCCTTCTGGGCAGCAACCGCAGGCTGTTCGCCCGAGCGCGAGTTGACCAGCGGAGCAGGTGCCGCCGAGGTTGGCGTGGTGCTGAACAGTGAGGCCAGGAAGCCCTTCTTCGGCGTGTCGATCTGCAGGGGCGCGGCGGTCACGTAGACCTCGCCGGGCGCGGGTGCCGCGGCAGTCGGTTTCGGCGCGGTCACGCCGGCATCGGCGGCGGCGATCTTCTGCGCCACGGCGTCCGTTGCGGCCGCGGTCTGTGCTGACTGCTGCAGCGACTGCGGCGTCTGGCCGACAATGGTTTCGGAGCCGGCGGGAACATTGACCGGGAAGCCGGTGCCGGGCTTGGCCACCGGCACATAGGCGACCTGCTCGGGCAGTGTCGCATCGCCCGCTGCCGTCATCATCATCTGCGGCCCGGTGGATGTGACCTGCACGGTCGAATCGCCCGGCGCCGCAGGGCTGGCGCCGGAAGCCGCGGCGATGTCAGAAGCGGTCGCGTTGTAGCCAGGCATGCCGACGGACATTGTGGGGTCGCTGGCGGAGGTGCAGGACGCCAGAAGCACGGAGAAAAGCGCTGCCGCTATAGTGCGACCTTCTCTCCCCGCGAGACGCGATCCTACTGATTTCAAAACTAAATTCCCCCTCGGTGTCCGGTCGGCCTGCTATTGGTGCGGCGTCGAAACGTTCACATCCAATGCCTTGTGTTCCCAAACCGGAAACGAGACTTGTGTCAATTCTGCAAGCCTCTGAATTATTTGCTCGTTGGAGGCCAATTGAGGCTTCTTGAAGGTTGACGACACCATTTCGCCCCGTTTTGCCGGCTCGTCAACTCACCAGACATTACATTCCGTTACACACAGGCACCTGCAAAAGGTGCCGGCCGTTACACACGCACCTTCACATAGGTGCCGGGGGCATCACCCAGGGTTTTCATGTGCTTGCCCGGTTTGCGGGCCGGAACGAGGGTGTCGTCCTGGGTCTCGATCCAGTGCTGCCAATGCGTCCACCAGGAGCCGGGATGCTCCACCGCGCAGGCGAGCCACTGGTCAAAATCGCCTGTCGGTTTGCCGCCGGTCCAGTACTGGTATTTCTTGGCTGCCGGCGGGTTGACGACACCGGCAATGTGGCCGGAACCAGCCATCACAAACTCGACCTCACCGCCGAAATATTGCGAGCCGAGAAACACGGAAAGGGCCGGCGCGATGTGATCTTCCTTCGACGCCAGGTTGTAAACCGGGATGGTGACGTCGGCCAGCGACAAAGTGCGGCCGGCGAGTTCCATCACGCCACGCGTCAGATTGTTCTCGAGATAACAGTTGCGCAGGTAGAAGGAGTGGTTGGCGGCCGCCATGCGGGTGGAATCGGCGTTCCAGTAGAGCAGGTCGAAGGGAAGGGGATCCTTGCCGCGCATGTAATTGTTGATGACATAAGGCCAGATCAGGTCGCCCGAGCGCAGCATGTTGAAAGCGGTCGCCATCTTGGTGCCGTCGAGGTAGCCCTTTTCGTTCATCGATTTCTCGACCGCTGCCACCTGGTCCTCGTCGACGAAGACTTTCAGGTCGCCGGCATGGGTGAAGTCGACCTGCGTGGTGAAGAAGGTCGCCGATTTGATGCGGTTGTCGCCTTCCTGTGCCAGCAGTGCGAGTGCGGCCGCCAGCAGCGTGCCGCCGACGCAATAGCCGATGGCGTTGACCTCTTTCTCGCCGGTCGCCTTCTCGATCGTGTCGAGGCCGTATTGCAGGCCTTCCCGTATGTAAGCTTCCCAGCCCTTGGCGCCGTGCCGCTCGTCGGGATTGATCCAGGAGATGACGAACACGGTATGGCCTTGCTCGATCGCCCAGCGGATGAAGGACTTTTGCGGGTTGAGATCGAGGATGTAGAACTTGTTGATCCAGGGCGGGCAGATCAGCAGCGGGCGCTTGAGCACCGTCTCCGTCGTCGGATCGTACTGGATGATTTCGGCGACATCGCTGCGCCCGACCACCTTGCCGGGAGATGTCGCGACGTTCTTGCCGATCTCGAAGGGCGAATAGTCAGCTTGTCTCAGCTTCAGGTCGCCCTTGCCGGCGGCGATGTCTTCGGCCAGCATCTTCATGCCGCGCACCAGGTTTTCGCCATTCGAGGCAACGGTTTCTCGAAACAGCTCCGGATTGGTCAGGATGAAGTTCGACGGCGAGATGGCATTGGACACCTGCTTGACGTAGAAGCTGGCCTTATGGCGGGTGTGATCGTCGAGGCCTTCGGCGTGCTCGACCAGGTCGGCCGCCCAGCGCGAGGTGACGAGATAGGCCTGTTTGAGGAAATCGAAGAAAGCGTTGCGACCCCATTCGGGGTCTTGAAAACGCTTGTCGCCGCGCTCGGGCTTGACCGCATCTTCGGGCGCCTCGGCATTCGGGCTAACCTTCTGGATGGCGTTGCCCCAGACCGTCATGTAGCCGGCGAACAGTCGCGTCTGCGCTTCCAGCGCGCGTTGCGGGTCGGCCAGCCAATATTCGCTGAGCTTGGAAAAGGTTTTTACCATGTCGACCACGGGTTCGGCGACATGATCGCGCACCTCGCCCTTTTCGCGCGGCTCGGCCCAGGCGGAGGCGGCTTTGCCGGCCTGCTCGACCATGCGCGCCATGTTCAACGCGAAGCGTTCCGGGTCTTTCACCAGATATTGCTCGACGGTCGAAGATTGATCATCTTCCGCTTTGCTCGAATCAGGTGTTTTGGACATGGCTCGCGGGGTTCCTCCCGAGGCGTTTTCTTGACATATTATCATGGGACATCTGACCGGGTCCAATGCGCTGTACCCCGGCTGCCAGGAAAACAATATGACGATTAACACCGGCAAGACCATTTTTTCGGGGGCAGGCCGCTTTTGCCGCGTCGCGGTTGCAATCGCCTGTCTGGCGCCAGGGCTGCTGGCGGCAAGTGGCTGCACGAGCGCCAATACCGGCAACGGGATGAATGTCGGCCTGACGCAGGGCGCGCAGGACACCGGCTCTTATCCCAATCTCAACATCCCGCCGCAGGTGGCGGCAAGGCAACTCACCCCTGAGGAGACGCAGGCCAAGCTTGCCCAGTTGAAGGGCGAACAGCAGGGGCAAGTGGCCAAGGGCGGCGGCGGTGCCCCGTCCACCAGCCCGGCGGCGCTGAACTCGCTGGCGAAGAACCATGGCAAGGACACGCTGAAGCAGATCGAAGCCAAATGCGATCCCGCCCTCGACCCTACCTGCAAATAAGGCTATATCGCGCGCCGAAAGCGGTCTTTGCCAAAGGCGCCTAGCCAAGCCAACTGTGCTAAAGCCAATCTTAAATCGTCTGGAACTGACATGGAAGAATTTCACAAGGTCCGCCGGCTTCCGCCCTACGTGTTCGAGCAGGTCAACCGGCTGAAGGCCAGCGCCCGTTCGCGCGGCGCCGACATTATCGACCTTGGCATGGGCAATCCGGACCTGCCGACGCCGAAGGCGATCGTCGACAAATTGTGCGAAGTGGTGCGCGATCCGCGCACGCATCGCTATTCCTCCTCCCGCGGCATCCCAGGTCTGCGCCGCGCCCAGGCCGCCTATTATCAGCGCCGCTTCGGCGTGAAGCTCAATCCCGACACGCAGGTGGTGGCGACGCTCGGTTCGAAGGAAGGCTTCGCCAATATGGCGCAGGCGATCACCGCGCCGGGCGACGTGATCCTGTGCCCCAACCCGACCTATCCGATCCATGCTTTCGGCTTCATCATGTCGGGCGGCGTCATCCGTTCGCTGCAGGTCGAGCCGGATGACGGCTTCATCCCGGCGCTCGAGCGCGGTGTCCGTCATTCGATCCCGAAGCCGCTGGCATTGATCCTCAACTATCCGTCGAACCCGACGGCGCTGGTCGCCTCGCTCGATTTCTACAAGGACGTGGTCGCCTTCGCCAAGAAGAACGACATCATCATCCTGTCGGACCTTGCCTATTCGGAGATCTATTTCGACGGCAATCCGCCGCCTTCGGTGCTGCAGGTGCCGGGCGCCATCGATGTCTGCGTCGAGTTCACCTCGATGTCGAAGACCTTCTCCATGCCTGGCTGGCGCATGGGCTTCGCCGTCGGCAATGAGCGGCTGATCTCGGCGTTGACGCGGGTGAAGTCCTATCTCGATTACGGCGCCTTCACGCCGATCCAGGTGGCGGCGGCGCATGCGCTGAATGGCGACGGCGCTGACATCGCCGAAGTTCGCGAGGTCTATTTGAAGCGCCGCGACGTCATGGTAGATGCCTTCAGCCGCGCCGGCTGGACCATTCCGGCACCGGCTGCCTCGATGTTCGCCTGGGCGCCGATCCCGGAGCCGTTCAAGCATCTCGGCTCGCTTGAGTTTTCCAAGCTCCTGATCGAGCACGCCGACGTGGCGGTGGCGCCGGGCATCGGCTTTGGCGAGCATGGCGACGATCATGTCCGCATCGCGCTGGTCGAGAACGAGCACCGGATCCGGCAGGCGGCGCGCAACATCAAGCGCTTCCTGGCGTCCAGCGCCAAGCAGCCGAACAATGTGGTGCCGCTCGCCGCGCATCGCTAAAGTCGCCGCACATCTTATTCGAGTAGATTTTTTGAGGGGCGTCGCCGGGCATGGCTGAAGCGTTGCGCGTTGGAATTGCGGGTCTGGGTACGGTTGGCGCCTCGGTGGCGCGCGTGCTGCGCGACAAGGCAGCGGAGCTGACGCGCCAGTGCGGACGCGATGTCATCGTCACGACCGTTTCCGCGCGCGATCCCAAGCGCGACCGTGGCGTCGACCTCAGCGCCGCCAAATGGTTCGACGATCCGATCAAGATGGCGCAGGCCGCCGATATCGACGTCTTCGTCGAACTGATCGGCGGCGACGAAGGGGCAGCGCGCGCGTCGGTCAAGGCAGCACTAGAAGCCGGACGTCATGTCGTCACCGCCAACAAGGCGCTGTTGGCCAAGCACGGCGTGGCGCTTGCCGAAATCGCCGAGAAGAAGGGCGTGCTGCTCAACTACGAGGCGGCAGTTGCCGGCGGCATCCCGGTCATCAAGACGATGCGCGAGGCGATGGCCGGCAATTCGGTCACCCGCGTCTTCGGCATCCTCAACGGCACCTGCAACTACATCCTGACCCGCATGGAGGCCGAGGGCATCTCCTTCGACGAGTGCCTGAAGGACGCGCAACGGCTGGGTTATGCAGAGGCCGACCCGACCTTCGATATCGAGGGCCATGATACGGCGCACAAGTTGTCGATCCTGACCAGCCTGGCCTTCGGCACCAGGATCGCGGCCAATGACATCTACATGGAAGGCATTTCCAACATCAGCCAGGCCGACATCCGCGCTGCGGGCGACCTTGGCTACCGGATAAAATTGCTCGGTGTCGCGCAGCGCACCGACAGCGGCATCGAGCAGCGCGTGCACCCGACCATGGTGCCGACCGCGTCGGTGATCGCACAGGTGCATGGCGTTACCAATGCGGTGGCCATCGAAACCGACATTTTGGGCGAACTGCTGCTCTCCGGCCCGGGCGCCGGCGGCAACGCCACCGCGTCCGCCGTGGTCGGCGATATCGCCGACATCGCAAAGAGCCGGCCGGGCTTCCAGCACGGTCCGGTGTTCGGCCTGCCGGCCAAGGAACTGCGCCCCTACAAGAAGGCGCAGATGCGCAGCCATGCCGGCGGCTATTTCATCCGGCTGACCGTGCACGACCGCATCGGCGTCTTCGCCGCGATCGCCAAGCGCATGGCCGACAACGACATTTCGCTGGAATCGATCGTCCAGCATGCCGTCAGCGGTGAGACCGACGCGCAAAAGACGGTGATCCTGGTCACCCACGAGACGACGGAAGCAGCGGTGCGCAAGGCTGTCGACGGCATCACCAAGGACGGCCACCTCACAGACAAGCCGCAGGTTATCCGCATTGAGCGCGCTGGTTAGGCCAAGTCATTTTTCTCCTTAACCGATTGATATTCCTGCTGAAAGGTGGTTCGGACGCCATAATGCTCTATCTCTTTGATTCGGAGCCGGATTGAGATTTCAGGTCGAACCCACCAGTCATGATCGGGCTCTGGCGGAGGCGTGAGCCGCGAGATCAACGCGCGTCACCAGGAGGTGGAAAAGTTGAGACTTTCCTGTTTAGCCGTCGCATATTGCCGGAAATGACAATCTGTAGACTACGCCTCCTATGACGGGCGACAAACGCCTCTTCCTCGATGTCAGGCAGTCGGCGACCGGTGTTTCCTGGGAACACCGGTTGAGCGAGCGGCAGGACATGACTGCGCTCGCCATAGCGCAGGGCCACGGCGTGCCCGACATTGTGGCTCGCGTGCTCGCCGGGCGCGGCGTCACCGCCGACCAGGCCGAGCGCTTCCTCGATCCGACGATTCGCAATCTGTTGCCGGATCCGGCTTCGCTGACCGACATGGGCAAGGCTGCGACCCGCATCGCCGAAGCGGTCATGGCCAAGGAGAAGGTGGCAATCTTCGGCGACTACGATGTCGACGGCGCCGCCTCTTCGGCGTTGCTCAAGCGCTTCCTGGCGCATTTCTCGGTGCCTTCGGAGATCTACATTCCCGACCGCATCTTCGAGGGCTACGGCCCCAATCCGGAGGCTATGCGCGAACTGGTCTCGCGCGGCGCGACGCTGATCGTCACCGTCGATTGCGGCACCAACAGCGCTGTCTCTATCGATGCCGCCAAGGCCGCAGGCGCCGATGTGGTGGTGCTCGACCACCATCAGGTCGGCGGCCCGCTGCCGGAGGCGACCGCGGTCGTCAATCCCAATCGCGAGGACGACCTTTCCGGGCAAGGCCATCTGTGCGCCGCCGGTGTCGTCTTCCTCACTCTGGTGCAGACGGCGAGGGTCCTGCGCAGCCGATTGCCCGATGCCGCGCAGCCGGACCTGTTGTCGTTGCTCGACCTGGCGGCGCTGGCCACGGTTTGCGATGTGGTGCCGCTCATCGGCGTGAACCGCGCTTTCGTCGTCAAGGGACTACAGATGGCGCGGCAGCAGAAGAATGAGGGGCTCGCCGCACTGGCGCGGGTGTCCCGCATCGGTGAGCCGATAAGCACCTTTCATCTCGCCTATCTGATTGGGCCGCGCATCAATGCCGGCGGCCGCATCGGCGATGCAGCACTTGGCAGCCGGCTGCTCGCCACCGACGATCCGGTTGAGGCCAGGACCATTGCCGAGACACTCGACCGGCTCAACCAGGAACGCCAGCAGATGGAGCTGGAGATGCTGGCAGCGGCGCGCGCGGAGGCTGACGCCGAACTTGCCGGCGGCAACGGGCCGGCCATCATCGTCACCGCCAGCACCAATTGGCATCCCGGCATTGTCGGCTTGATCGCCTCGCGGCTGAAGGACCATGCGCGGCGGCCGGCCTTCGCCATCGCCTTCAACGCCAATGGCATCGGCACCGGCTCCGGCCGTTCGGTGTCGGGCTTCGATCTCGGACGGCTGGTGCGCGCAGCCGCCGATGCCGGGCTGATCGTCAAGGGCGGCGGCCACGGCATGGCCGCCGGCATCACGGTGGAACGCGCCAAGCTCGGCGAACTCCGTGCTTTCTTTGAGGAGCGCGCGGCGGCCGAAGTGTTCCGGCTGCAGGACGAAGAAAGTCTGGCCGTCGACGGCGCGCTCGCCGCCGAGGGCGCGACGATTGCTTTGCTCGATGCACTGGAAAAGGCCGGGCCTTTCGGCGCCGGCCATGTCGCGCCGGTGTTCGCGCTGCCGCGCCATCGGCTGGCCGACGCGCGGGCCGTCGGCACCAACCACATCCGGGCTGATCTGCAGTCGGAAAGCGGCGGCCGCATCCAGGGCATCGCCTTTCGATCCGTCGATACCGCGCTGGGCGAATTCCTGTTCAAGAACAGGGGCAACACGATCCATGTAGCCGGCTCGCTGTCGGGGAATTATTGGAACGGCAACCGCACGGTGCAGTTCCGCATCACCGATGCGGCCAAAGCCTGACATTGCCGAATTGGTTTAAGCGAGAACCGTCTGCAGCCGCTTCAACTCGCTGATCTGCGCCATCGTCGCCTGGTAACCGACGCTGATCGCCTCATCCGCGCGGTGGAATTCGGTCAAGCCGATATGGCTGAGTTTCGGTTGCAGCGACATGTCGGGCGGATCGCCCGCCAGCCTTGCGCGTGAAATCCGGTCCTGGATGATGTTGAAGGCTTCGACCATGACGCCGGTGATGCCGAGACGGCTCTGGTGCGGCTGGTGGTCGGGGCTGGCCTGGCCTGGCCGGGGCGCGTCCTTCTCGATGAGCAGTTCGCCGGCGCTGTGCTTGATGACGGCGGCGCGGCCGAACAGATCGTAGTGAAGGTTGACCGCGACGACCAGCGGCTGCTCGTAGGCGCGGCAGACCGAGACCGGAACGGGGTTGACCAGCGCGCCGTCGACCAGGACGCGGCCGTTGCAATTCACCGGTTCGAACACGCCGGGCAGCGCATAGGAAGCGCGCATCGCGGTGATCAGGGAACCGCTGGACAGCCAGATCTCATGGCCGGTGCGAATTTCGGCGCCAACGGCGACGAAGGGTTTCGTCAGATCCTCGAAGCGGATGCCTGCCATGTGCTCGCGCAGCCTGACGTCCAGTTTCATGCCGCCGAACAGGCCGCTGCCGCGCAGATTGAGATCGAGCAGGCCGAAGATGCGCCGCTTGGTCAGGCTGCGGGCGAACTCCTCGAGTTCGTCCAGCTTGCCGGCGAGATAGCAGCCGCCAACCAGCGCGCCGATCGAGGTGCCGGCGATCATCGAGACTTCGATGCCGGCTTCGTCGAGCGCGCGCAGCACGCCAATGTGCGCCCAGCCGCGTGCGCAGCCGCCGCCCAGCGCGAGCGAAATGCCTGTCTTGCCCGCGGGTTGCGGGTCAGGCACGCCGCCGGACGATGAGGGGCCATTGGCTTCCCGCACGTCCGGTCTGCTACGCAATGACGCCCACTCGAGCATCATGATCTCCCTTATCCCGCGTCCGTTCTACAGGAAGGACGTTTGAGAATAGTGAATATGAGTGGTTTGCGACTGTTGAATGGTTCACGCGGGCTTCCGATACGTTTTTTCCGCATCGAACAGCGGCGTGCTGCCATCGCCGGCAAGCGTTGCCTTGCCGCCGATTAGCCCCACCGTCCGATAAAAACATGAACGCCGGCCGGTGTGACAAGTTGCGTCGTGGCCCAACACTTTGACGCGCAACCATATGGCGTCCTGGTCACAATCCGTGAGCATCTCGACGACGGTCTGAAAATTGCCTGATGTTTCGCCCTTCTTCCACAGCGTGCTGCGCGAGCGCGACCAGTAGTGCGCGATGCCGGTTTCGAGCGTCAGCGCCAGCGCCTCGGCATTCATATGCGCGACCATCAGCAGCATACCGTCAGCGGCGTCGGTGACGACGACGGTGACCAGCCCGGCAGCATCGAAGCGCGGGGAAAACACCGCGCCTTCTTCGAGAGCCTTCTTGTCTGATGGAGCCTTGGGAAATGTTAGTGCCGACATCGCCGGTCCTTGATCTAGCGATGCCGGCGAGGGGCTTACGCCCCGAGGCCGCGCACCATGGTGACGAAACGGACCTGTTCCTCGGGCGTGTCCTTGAACACGCCGGTGAAGGTCGAGGTCAGCGTGGTGGAGCCCTGCTTGCGGATGCCGCGCATGGCCATGCACATATGCTCGGCCTCGATCATGACGGCGACACCGCGCGGATTGAGCACGTCCTGGATGACGCCGGCGATCTGTGCGGTCATGGCCTCCTGAGTCTGCAGGCGATGGGCGAAGATATCGACGACGCGCGCGATCTTGGACAGGCCGACGACCTTGCCATCCGGGAGGTAGCCGACATGCGCCTTGCCGATGATCGGCACCATGTGGTGCTCGCAATGCGAGTGGAACTGGATGTCCCTGACGATGACGAGATCGTCATAGCCGGCGACTTCCTCGAAGGTGCGGCCGAGCTCTTCGGCCGGGCACATGTCATAGCCGTTGAACATTTCGAGAAAGGCCTTGGTGACGCGCTTGGGCGTGTCGATCAGGCCCTCGCGGTCCGGATTGTCGCCGGTCCAGCGCAACAGCGTGCGCACGGCGGCCTCGACCTCGGCTTCGCTCGGCCTGTCGGTGACCGGCTTGTCCAGATAGTCGGAAGGGGCCATGATTTTCTTGATGACGGCATCCATAAAGGCGTCTCCCGTAGTTCCTCTCTCAGAAGGAACGAGTTGAACGGACCACGACCTTTCGGGTGCTGAAAACTCGCCCTGTTTCCAGCCCGCAAGCGGCGTGAACGAAATGGGCAAGGACCATGGCTTTGCAGTGCCTTGTCGATACCCGACTGCCACCATTATATATGGTCGTACGCAGCGAATGAAAGACGCCACAGCGGCAATCGCTGTTCGCTTGGCGGCGACGGATTGGAAAAATATGATTGACGACGTCTACAATGCGAAAATTCTGGGTTTTGCCGGAAACATCGCACGCATCGGCCGGCTCGATCATCCGGATGCGACGGCCAAGGCCCATTCCAAATTGTGCGGCTCGACGGTGACCATCGACCTCAAGATGGACAATGGCGTCGTCACCGATTTCGCGCATGACGTGAAGGCCTGCGCCCTCGGCCAGGCCTCGTCCTCGATCATGGCTCAACATATCATCGGCGCCAGCGCCGACGAATTGCGGGCGGTGCGCGACACCATGCTGAAGATGCTCAAGGAAAACGGCGCGCCGCCGCAAGGCCGCTTTGCCGATCTGAGATATCTGGAGCCGGTGCGCGACTACAAGGCGCGTCATACCTCGACCATGCTGACCTTCGATGCGGTCGTCGATGCCATCGGTCAGATCGAGAAGAAACGCGCCGAAGAAGCGGCGTGACCCTGCTATCTGATCGCCAGAGCCTGGTGATTGCCGCGAGCCTTGCCGTTTCGCTTGCGTTGGGCAGCGGCGTGAGTAGGGCGGACGTGGTCGTCCAGCGCGATATCGGCGACTATCTCATGAAGGCAATTCAGCTCTGCTGGAACATACCCGTGAACACCCGCGGCATCGCCCGCGTTAAGATCAGTCTGAACAAGGACGGGTCGCTTTCCGGTCCGCCAAAAATTGTCGGTCCCGTGACACCGCTGCCGGACAAGCTTGCCGAGTCCGCTGTCCAGGCCATCGCGCGTTGTGCACCATTTCCCGGGCTGACATCCTATGCGGCCCATTACGAACTTTGGCGTGATGTGGTCCTCACATTCAACCCGGGAGAGGATACGTCGGACAAACCTCTCGGAATCGATGCGAAGGAGCTTGATCAACTTCTCGAAAAATACCGCAAGAAACCAAACTAGCCGGCGGCTCCGGCTTTCGCTTCCTGCGCCCGTCTGCTTTCGGCAAATTCGCTTCTCACCCAGTCGGCAAATGCCTTGGCCGGTTCGGGCAAATCCTTCAAACTCCTGGCCACCAGCCAGTAGGCGCCGGATGCGACGTCGATGTCGAACGGCTTGATCAGCGCGCCGGACGCAATCTCCTCGCCGATCTGCAAGAGGTCGCCCAGCGCCACGCCGTGGCCGAGCAGGGCCGCCTGCTTCGACAGCGACACATCCGCCAGCATAGGGCCGCGCGCCGGAATGGCGTCGGCGGCGACGCCAGCCGCTTCGAACCAGCGCGCCCAGCCCTGACGATTTTCCTCGTGCAACAGCGTGTAGCGGGCAAGGTCGAGCGGCTTTTCGAGGGCAGGGCCCGATCCCAGCAAGGCCGGCGACAGGACCGGTGAATCGACGGTCGAGGCTAGCCATTCGGCCTCGCTGCGCGGCCATGAGGTGGCGCGCGCGCTGAAGCGCAAGGCGAGTTCGGGCTGATCGCTGCGGAACTCGATCGGCCTTGGGTCAACTTCGAGGGAAACGTCGATATCGGGCCGCAACTGGCTGAAGCGGTTGAGCCGCGGCAACAGCCATACCGAGGCCAGCGACGGCTCGACACTGACGCGAACCACCGACTGCGCCGGGGCCGCCACCAGGTCCGAAAGCAGCCTGTCGATGTCGTCGAAACTCCTGACCAACTGATCGAGCAGGCGCTGGCCGGCTTCGCTCAGCTCGACGCGACGGTGATGACGGTGGAACAAGGGCTGGCGCAGGAACTGCTCGAGTTCGCGGATCTGCCGGCTGATGGCGGCCTGGGAGACGAACAGCTCCTCGGCGGCCCGGCTAAAGCTCAATTGCCGGCCGGCTGCCTCGAAACTTCGCAATGCCGTCAGGGGCAGCCGTCCGCGCTTCATTTCGCATAACCCGAAGTTATCTGAACCGGAAATTATACTCGTTTGAAGGCGAAGGCCAGCGGGCGTCTAATCCGTCTCAAAGGAGATGCGGCCATGATCCAGTTACTGGAAATCTTTTGCGATGTGATGCGGATCGCGACATTTCAGTGGCATGGCGACAGGCAGCATCATGTGCAGCGCACCGAGCAAAGGCCGGCCACCCGCTGGGCGGCTCCAGCGGAGCGGCATCCCTTTCGCCGCTCGCGACCCTGAAGCCGACAAAGAGGCGAGTGAAGAGGATTGCGTTTGCCGGCCGAAGCTCACATCTATCGGTTTGGAAACGCAAGCTGACCCGGAAGCCGGTTTCGGGGTCGCGTTCGGAAAGAGGCTGCAGTGGGCGACCAGCATCGGCATGTGCATGCCGCCGGACGGACCCGGCGCGGCCGCAACTGGCCCGGTCCCTGGCGCAAAACACCCGGCCGCATTTTCGGCACGTCGCTGGTGCGCCTCTATCAACTGACGCTGTCCGGATTTGTCGGCAATTCCTGCCGGCATCTGCCGACCTGTTCCGAATACGCGCATGAGGCGATCGCCCGCCATGGCCTGTGGGCCGGTGGCTTCATGGGGCTGTTCCGGGTGCTGCGCTGCGGGCCGTTCGGAACGCACGGCGTCGACCGCGTGCCGGAGGTGCTCGCTCCGCGCTACGTCTGGTTCACGCCATGGCGTTATTGGCAGATCGGCAGGAAGCGCGGCGAGGCCTGACGGCGGACGCGCTGGGTCCCTGATCCAGATCGCCAGGGCGGCATTTCTTTACGATCCGGTAGGGTTAACAACGGCCTGCACAAAGACTGCGCATTTGAGTCAAAATCGAGCCAAGACACTTCGCTAAGCGCCTCCTGTTCATTCCCAGGAGAGCCCACATGCGTCGGATCGAAACCCATCCCTTCATCATTGCCGCGGTCCTCTTCCTGCTGGCCTGGTTTCTGGGATTTCCGATGCGGGCGCAATCGGCGCCGCTTGGCGATGTCGCCTGTACGCTTATCCAGGACGCGGCGAGCGGCGAGACGCTCTACCAGAATGGCGTCTGCGACCAACGCGTCAGCCCGGCATCGACCTTCAAGGTGCCGCTGGCACTGATCGGCTACGACAGCGGAATCCTGAGCGATGCGCATACGCCGACCTGGAACTACAAGCCTGAATTCAGGGCCGTGAGCCGCGACCACAAAGCCGTCGACCCGACGATCTGGGAGCGCGACTCGATCGTATGGTATTCGCGCGAGATCGTGCGCCGGCTCGGCGCAAAAAGCTTTGCCGGCTACGTCTCGAAATTCGGCTACGGCAACATGGATGTCTCGGGCGATGCCGACAAGGACAACGGGCTCACGCAATCCTGGATAAATTCCTCGCTTGAGATATCGCCGGTCGAACAGACAGCCTTCCTGCGCCAGCTGCTCGCCGGCAAGATGCCGGTTTCTGCCAAGGCGCATGAGATGACCCGAGCCATCCTGCCGACTTTCCAGGCCGGCGGCTGGACGGTGCGGGGCAAGACCGGCAGCACCAGGCTGGGAAACAGCAAGGACAAGCGCGCGCTGGGCTGGTTCGTCGGCTGGGCCGAAAAGGGCGGCCGGCGGATCGTCTTCGCCCGGCTGGTCGTCGATACCAAACCGATCGACACACCGAAGGGCCCGGCGACCCGCGGGGCGTTCCTGAGGGATTTGCCGCAACTGGTGAAGTGAGTTGCCGCGACAAATCCCGGCGGCTGTGCCAATGACCGCTGCGGAAATGTATCAGTCGACGTTCCGGCTCGTGGACTCTGTCGGCCGTCGCCCTTACAATCCCGGTCCTGTTGCTCTTGAAAGCAATGCACCACATGACCGAAGGACGCGTCCAACGCCGTCTTGCCGCAATTCTGGCCGCTGACGTGGTGGGGTATACGCGCCTGATGGGCAGCGACGAGGCCGGCACACTTGCCGATCTGAAGGAGATACGGGCCCACCTTATCGACCCAAATATGGCCGAGCACCAAGGTCGCATCTTCAAAACGACTGGCGACGGCATCCTCGCCGAGTTTCCAAGTGTCGTGAACGCCGTGGCTTGTGCCGTTGCTATGCAGCGTGCCATGTCGGGTCGCAGCGCAAAACTGTCCGAGGACCGAAGAATACAATTCCGCGTTGGGATCAACCTCGGTGACGTAATCGTCGAGGATGACGATCTGTTGGGTGACGGCGTGAACGTGGCGACAAGGCTCGAAGGCATCGCTCCTGTTGGAGGTGTTATGGTTTCGGGCACGGTGCGAGATCACCTCGGAAACCGGCTTGAACTTCAATTCGACGACATTGGTGAGCAGATACTTAAAAATATTGAACGCCCCGTGCGAGCTTATGCGGTGCGCCTCGACGGTCCCGAAGCGGCCCCCACTTCGCCGGCGTCGCTTGCTGATAAGCCATCCATCGCTTTGCTGCCGTTCGTCAATATGAGCGACGACCGTCAGCAGGACTACTTTGCGGATGGGATCACAGAGAACGTCATCACCGGATTGTCTCGGTTTCGCGATCTTTCCGTCATAGCCAGTAATTCGACGTTTGCTTACAAGGGCAAAGCCACGAAGATACAGGATGCCAGCCGAGAGCTGGGTGCCCGCTATATCTTGGAGGGCAGTGTACAGAGGTCAAAGGACCGGGTCCGGATTACCGCCCAGCTCATTGACGGCAAGACTGGGCGGCACCTTTGGGCAGAGCGCTACGACCGAGGCATCGAGGACATCTTTGCCGTGCAGGACGATGTCACTGAAAGAATAATCGGCAGTTTAGCCACAGCGTACGGAGGCCGACTGTTAAAGGCGTGGCAAGAGCGCCCGGAAGTCGCGGGGACGCGGAATTTTGAGGCGCTGGACTATTTCGTGCGGGGCATGGAGTCTCTCAACCGCTACACAAAACAAGACAACTTGCGTGCTCGGGAACTCTTTGAGAAGGCAGGCGAACTCGATCCGAAGTTCGGAAAGGCGTTTGCCAAGCTCGCTTGGACGCACATGATCGACGCAAGCGACGGTTGGAGCGCGAATCCCGAGGCTTCACTGGCATGTGGCCTGAAATACGCCAATTTGGCGATCGAACGGGACGACGCCGAGGCATGGGGGCACTATGCGCTCGCAGGGCACTGCCTATTTTGCGGACAATACGAACGCGCTATCGTTGAGTATCAACGCGCCCTTGAGCTTAATCCAAATGACGCCGACGTGCTGTTGGATTACGGTTCCTGCCTAAGCTATTGTGGGAGGGCACAGGAAGGCCTTGAGACGGCGCAAAAAGCCATGCGTCTCAACCCTCACTACCCCGAGTGGTACATCCTACAGATTGGCCAGATTTACTACGACGTTCGCAGATATCGTGAAGCGATCGCGGCGTTGGAAGGTCTACGAACCCTCGACACCGTATACCAACACTTATACCTGGCAGCGAGCTACGCGGCTTTAGGGAGCGAAGACGAAGCGCAGCAGGTCATCGAGCACATTTTGCAGCTGGAGCCGCGAGCCACAATCACGATGAGAACGACCTCGGACATGGCGCCATACAAGAACTCAGGTGACTTGGAACATCTTCGCGAGAACTTGCGCAAGGCAGGCCTGCGCGAGTGAGTGAAAGCTCGCGCTAGCCTTGAACGGCTGCAAAGTGGCGGTCCTTGGTCGTTCCGATCGGGGAGGCCAATGGCAACGTTCCAACTGGAATTCAAACTGACACACTACCAGCGCTCTTTACCTCACACCGTGCTGCCTCTAAAACCCGCCCGCTGCCGGATGCCTCCGGCTTCACACCACGACCACCCGCGCTCGTTTGCGGGACTGGATAGGAGATACAAATGCTGAATTCCGTTTCCCTGACATTTCCCGATGGCTCCGTCCGCGACTGTGACGCGGCGATGACCGGTGCGGGCCTCGCCGAATCGATCTCGAGGTCGCTGGCCAAGAAAGCCGTCGCCTATGCGATCGACGGCACCGTTCGCGATCTTTCCGACCCACTTGGCAAGTCCGGCAAGATCGAGATCATCACCCGCACCGATCCGCGCGCGCTGGAGTTGATCCGCCACGATGCAGCACACGTGCTGGCGGAGGCCGTGCAGGAACTGTGGCCGGGAACGCAAGTGACCATCGGGCCGGTGATCGAGAACGGATTCTATTACGACTTCGCCCGCAACGAGCCGTTCACGCCTGACGATTTCCCGGTGATCGAAAAGAAGATGCGCGAGATCATTGCGCGCAACAAGCCGTTCACCAAGGAAGTCTGGTCGCGCGACAAGGCGAAAAAGGTCTTTGCCGAGAAGGGCGAGCGCTACAAGCTCGAGCTGATCGACGCCATTCCCGAAGACCAGGATCTCAAGATCTATTCCCAGGGTGACTGGTTCGACCTCTGCCGCGGCCCACACATGGCCTCCACCGGGCAGATCGGCAACGCCTTCAAGCTGATGAAGGTGGCCGGCGCCTATTGGCGTGGCGATTCGAACAACCCGATGCTGACCCGCATCTACGGCACGGCCTGGGCCGAGCAAGCTGAACTCGATGCCTACCAGACGATGCTGGAAGAGGCAGAGAAGCGCGACCACCGCAAACTCGGCCGCGAGATGGACCTGTTCCATTTCCAGGAAGAGGGGCCGGGCGTCGTCTTCTGGCACGCCAAGGGCTGGAAGATGTTCCAGAATCTGGTCAACTACATGCGCCGCCGCCTCGACGAGCAGGGCTACCAGGAGGTCAACGCACCGCAGGTTCTCGACAAGAGCCTGTGGGAGACGTCGGGCCACTGGGGCTGGTATCGCGATGCCATGTTCAAGGTGACGGTGGCCGGCGACGACACCGACGACGACCGCGTGTTCGCGCTAAAGCCGATGAATTGTCCGGGCCACGTGCAGATATTCAAGCATGGGTTGAAATCCTATCGCGATCTGCCCGTAAAGCTTGCGGAATTCGGCAATGTGCATCGTTACGAACCGTCCGGCGCCTTGCACGGGCTGATGCGCGTGCGCGGCTTCACGCAGGACGATGCGCACATCTTCTGCACCGAGGAGCAGCTGGCCGCGGAGTGCCTGCGCATCAACGATCTGATCCTGTCGACCTACGCCGATTTCGGCTTCGACGATGTCAGCGTGAAGCTGTCGACGCGGCCGGATAAGCGCGTCGGCACCGACGAGGCCTGGGATCATGCCGAGGCGATCATGGGCAACGTGCTGGATACAATCAGGACGCGCTCGGGAAACCGCATCAAGACCTCGATCAATCCGGGCGAGGGCGCTTTCTACGGGCCGAAATTCGAATATGTGCTGAAGGACGCCATCGGCCGCGAATGGCAGTGCGGCACCACGCAGGTCGACTTCAATCTGCCGGAACGCTTTGGCGCCTTCTACATCGGTTCGGATTCGGAAAAGAAGCAGCCGGTGATGGTGCATCGCGCCATCTGCGGTTCGATGGAACGCTTTCTCGGCATCCTGATCGAGCATTATTCCGGCCATTTCCCGCTGTGGTTCGCGCCGCTGCAGGTGGTTGTGGCGACGATCACCTCGGATGCTGACGACTATGCGCGAAAGGTTGTCGCACAGTTGAAGGCGGCAGGACTTTTGGCCGAACCGGATCTGCGCAACGAGAAGATCAACTACAAGGTGCGTGAGCATTCGCTGGCCAAGGTTCCTGTGATCCTCGTCTGCGGCAAGCGCGAGGCGGAGGAGGAGACGGTCAACATCCGCCGGCTTGGCTCGCGCGATCAGGAATCGCTCAAGCTGGCCGACGCGCTGAAGCTGCTTTCCGACGAGGCTGTTTCGCCCGACCGAAGGCGCAACGCGGCCTGAGCAATCAATATTTCGGAGAAATGGCGGTGGAGCGATCCACCGCCATTTTCACATGCCTGTCACGCCAACCTTGTAACGAGCCCCCATGCTCAAGCTGAAGATACGGGAAAGGCCGTTTCCCGAACTCTCCTACGCCAATGCGAGCCAGCCGGCGCTGACGCGCTGGTTCATCCATTCCATTGAAGGTCTGTCGGGGCGCGACCGGTATGCCGCGCTCTACGATTTCTGGCGCCGCCAGGTGGCGCCGACGGGCGAGCGGGTGTTCAGCCGCATGCTGGAGCTGATCGACGTCAAGGTGCGCAGCACCGATCGGTGGCCGCCGGCGGGGCTGCCGGACACGCCGCTGGTGATCGTCGCCAACCACCCGTTCGGCATTGGCGACGGCATTGCCGTGCTGTCGCTGGTCGAGCAGCTCGGGCGTCCCTTCCGCGTCATGATCCACAAGGATCTGCTGAAGATCCGCGAAATGGAACCGTACTCGCTGCCGATCGACTTTTCCGAGACCAAGGACGCGGTGAAGAACAACATGGCGGTGCGCCACGAGGCAGTGCGGCTGTTGAAAGAGGGCGTCACCATCGTGGTATTTCCGGCCGGCGGCGTCGCCACCGCGCCGAGAGGCTTTGGCCGGGCGCGCGACCTGCCGTGGAAGATGTTTCCGGCGCGCCTCGTGCAGGACGCCAAGGCGTCGGTGGTGCCGATGCATTTTTCCGGGCAGAACGGCCGGCTGTTCCATCTGGTCAGCGGCCCGATGAACATGGGGGAGCGCGAAGGAAGGCTGGCGAAATTCGTCGGCAAGGCGTCGCTGACGTTGCGCCTTTCAATGCTCATCCGCGAATTCGCGCGGCTGTCCGGCAAAGCGATCGACGTTCGCGTCGGCAACGTACTGCGCTGGGATGAGCTGGAGCCGCTGCGCGACCGCAAGACCTTGCTTGATCGCCTTCATCGCGGCGTCTTCGATCTGGCGCCCGACGCACCGCGCAGCCGCGTCCACTTCCTGCCGCGCCTTATGCGCAAGGCAGCCTGAGAGACGCTAACTAGGGCGTGTACTCATAAACGACGTTCAGTCGGTCAACTTTTCGACAACCTCGGCCCTTTTGCTCAATAGCTCCTAGGGCAGTGGGAGCGGTTTGTCGCTGAGTGTACGCAAGTAGGCGATCAGGTTGACCCGTTCGGTCTCGTCCGGGACGCCAGGCACCTCCATGTAAACACCCGGCGTGGTGAGCATGGGCTCAAGCAGATATTTGTTCAGGTCCTCGTACGTCCATACACCCTCTAAGGCCAGCAAGGTGTCGGAGTAACGCATATTTGCCATGGATGCCTTGTCGCGGCCGACGACGCCCCATAAGTTCGGTCCCGTTTTGATCCCTCCCTGTGGCTCGGCATTGTGGCAACCGTGGCACACGTGTGTGAAGTAGGTTCGGCCTTTCTCGACATCGGCAGCAGCCAACTTCATCGAGATCGGAGCTGGCGTTGGCAACACGACGCCGTGCGACATGAGATAGTCAGCAACTTCGCGTTGCCCCTTGAATTTTGCCAGATGGAGCGGTGTCTTGCCGTCCTTTGTCTTCGCATTCACGTCCGCGCCGGCCTCAACCAGTGCTTTCACGCAATCGAGGCAACCGAGATTGACCGCGATGTGGATAGCGTTTTCGCGGCTGCGCCTCGAATTTGGATTTGCGCCCCCGTCCAGCAACAGATTGATCAAATCGGTCCTGCGTTTTGCCAAAGCCCGAATAAGGGCAGGACCCAAACGCGGGTCCGGGACGGCGTTGACGTCGGCACCGCGTTCAATGAGCAGTTTTGCCGCTGCAAAATGACCGCCTTTGACCGCAAGATAGAGTGGTGTCGTGCGCCCGTCGCTCTCATCGACGTCGGCACCAGCGTCGAGCGCTGCCGTGATCGCCGCGACATCGCCCTTCATGGCGGCGTCGTGAATGCCGGCGGCATGCGATACAATCGGTGCAAGCAGTAGTGGAATGAAAAGCAAGGACATGCGCATTTGGCATCTCCCAAGGCAAACTGCGGTACGGGTCATGCTTTCAAGGCCGCAAAAACATACCACGAATGCCGGATCGTGGCCACTCCAACCGGTGCCTAGAAACGAATCGCAAGGTCGATCCGTCCGGCTGTGGCTTCGGGCTTATGAGTCCACAACCTAGTCGGCGCCTTCCTCGGGATCGATGGCCGACGCCTCGGTGGCCAGGACCTCGATCTCCTGGTTCTGTCCGGCAACGACGGTGAAATCCTTCTGGTAGATGCGGTCGCGGTTCTTGGCGATGATGGTGTATTGGCCTTCGGCCAGCACCATCGAGGCGAAGGCGCCGACGGCCTCCTTGATCGGATCGCCGGATTCGTTGAGCAGCGACCAGGATGTATCGGCGATGGCCTCGCCGCCGGTCTCGCGCACCAGCTTCATGGTCTCCTCCGCCGCGCGATGCTCGACGGTGGCTTCGGTCAGCTTGCCGGCTTCGACACGGATGTCGGAGCGAATGACGGCATTGACCGCGCCATAGGTGGAGACGACATGATAAACGCCGGCGTTGAGCCGCACGACGCTGTTCGGCTCGACATCGGGAATGATCAAAGCGCGGTCGCCATTGGCCTCGGCGGTGCCCTCATAAATGGAGAAGCGCAGTTTTTTCGGCGGAATACGCACGCCGC
Source organism: Mesorhizobium sp. M1004 (assembly GCF_040318795.1). Taxonomy (NCBI): domain Bacteria; kingdom Pseudomonadati; phylum Pseudomonadota; class Alphaproteobacteria; order Hyphomicrobiales; family Phyllobacteriaceae; genus Mesorhizobium; species Mesorhizobium sp. M1004. The sequence goes on along the minus strand of NZ_JAMYNB010000005.1, from coordinate 410,268 downwards.
CCGACAGCACCGCGTCGAGCTTGAGGCCGCCGGCATCGAGCACCAGGCTTTCGCGCCTGGCGTCCTTGCCGACCGTGATGCGCTTGGTGGCGCCGGCGCGTCCGTATGAGGCGTGGACCAGATAGCTGCCGGGTTCGAGCTGGAACACGGCGCTGCCGCCATGCGCGGAAGCCACCATCGGCAGCTTGCCGTCGCCGGCGGCCTCGGGCTTGAAGACGCGCCAGACGATGCCGCGCGTGATGTCGGCGCCCTTGTCGGTCAACTGGGCCGACAGCGTTATGGCGCCGCCGCCACCTAGTGCCAGCGGCGTCTCGCCCTTGGGCGGTGCATAGCTCGAAATATCGGGGAGTTTCAGATTGCCGATGCCGTCGGCATTCTGCGCCATGGCCATCGAGGCCGGCGCAAACAGCGCTACGGCGAGCCAAATCAGGAAAAGGCGCGATGTCCCCTCAAACATGCCTTGCGTTGAAGCCCAAGGCGGTGGCAATTTCAAGGCTTAAGAGTCCGATCCGCCTTGGCAACGGCTCTTTCGTCCGGCGCGTCCGCGCCAATGCACGAGCCGCCCCACCCGTAATGGCGCGCTTCAGCTCAAAATCGAGTGCTTTAGGAGACCTGGCCCCATGGCGTCGCCGATCATCGACTTCCTGCTGACCCGAAACTCCGCACCGATTCCTGAATTGAAGGAACCGGCGCCCAGCGATGGCGATATCGCGACCATGATCGCGGCTGCAAGCCGTGTGCCCGATCACGGCCGACTGGAGCCGTGGCGCTTCATCCTCTATCGCGGCGAGGCGCGATTCGAGATCGGCAGGAAGCTGGCGGCGCTCGCCGAACAGCGCGAAGGGCCGCTGCCGGAAAACCGCCGCAACCAGGAGCTGGCGCGGTTTTCCCGCGCGCCGCTGGTGATCGGCGTGGTGTCGGTTCCGAAGGACAATCCAAAAATCCCGCAATGGGAAATGTTCCTGTCCGGCGGCATGGCGGCGATGAACCTGATGATCGCGGCCAATGCGCTGGGCTACGGCACCAACATGATCAGCAACTGGTATTCCGACGTGGCGGAGGGCCGGGCGCTGCTGGGACTGGCGCCACAGGAACGTGTTGTCGGGTTTATCCATATTGGCTCCTATCAGGGACCGGCGCCGGAACGGCCGCGGCCCGATCCGGCAAAGCTCTATGCCGATTATGCGGGGCCGTGGAACGACTGACACCCGAAAGCGATTCCCCTTTATTTAAACACCGGCTAAGACAGCGGCTTCGGCGATGCGTTGGGGTCGGCGCATCGACCATGGGGAATATTGGGGGTTGCCGGCGACATGAAGAAACGAGACTCGCTGGGAACCCGGCTGCGCTACGGGTTTGACAAGAGCATGGCCGCCGGCCCGATCGCGCTGATCGGCTGGCTCGCCCTCGCTTCGCTGCTGATCATCATCGCCGCCGCGGCTTTCCTTGCGGTGACCCGCATCGCGCCGGAGGGCGGCGAACCGCTGAACTTCTTCGAAGCGTTCTGGGAATCGCTGATGCGCACGCTCGATTCCGGCACGATGGGCGGCGACACCGGCTGGGCCTTTCGTCTCGTCATGCTGTTTGTCACGCTTGCCGGCATCTTCGTTGTGTCGGCCCTCATCGGTGTGCTCAGCGCCGGCGTCGACAGCAAGCTCGATGAATTGCGCAAGGGTCGTTCGCGGGTGCTGGAGAGCGACCACACCATCATCCTCAACTGGTCGCCGTCGGTCTTCGACGTCATCTCCGAACTCGTCATTGCCAATGCCAGCCGTCGCCATCCGCGCATTGTCGTCATGGCCAACATAGACAAGGTCACGATGGAGGACGAGATCGCCGCCAAGGTCGGCAGGTTGGGCAACACACGCATCATCTGCCGCAGCGGCGACCCGACCGACCTCTACGATCTGGCCATCGTCAACCCGCAGACCTCGCGCTCCATCATCGTGCTGTCGCCGGACGGCGACGATCCGGATTCGCAGGTCATCAAGACGGTGCTGGCGCTGGCCAACGACCCGAACCGGCGCACCGCGCCCTATAACATCGCCGCCGAGATCCGCGACGGAAAGAACGCCGAGGTCGCCCGCGTCGTCGGCGGGGCCGAGGTACAGCTTGTCCTGGCCGACCAGCTGATCTCGCGCATCGTCGTGCATTCGAGCCGGCAGTCGGGTCTCAGCGGCGTTTATTCGGAGCTGCTCGATTTCGACGGCTGCGAAATCTACACGACCGAGCAGCCTGATCTCACCGGCAAGACCTTCGGCGAGGCAGTGATGGCGTATGAGCATTGCACGCTGATCGGGCTCTGCGACCAGCAGGGGCGCGTCAATCTCAACCCGCCGTCGGAGCTGGTAATCGGCAAGGACATGCGCGCCATCATCATTGCCGAGGACGATGCCGCCATCAAGCTGGGAAGCGCCGGAGCCAAGATCGATGCCGCGGCGATTCTTCGCCATCAGCCCATCGAGGCGAAGCCGGAGCGCACGCTGATCCTTGGCTGGAACCGGCGCGGTCCGATCATAACCTATGAACTGTCGCGCTATGTCGCGCCTGGTTCGATCCTGACCATCGCCGCCGATACGCCAGGCCTCGAGCAGGAAGTTGCCGGGCTGCCGGTCGTCGGCGACAATCTGTCGGTTTCCTGCCGGATCACCGACACGTCGAGCAGCACAGCACTGGCAAGCCTGGACGTGCCTTCCTACGACCACGTGCTCGTCCTCGGCTACAGCGAGACCATGGCAGCGCAGCCCGCCGATACGCGCACGCTGGTGACGCTGTTGCATCTGCGCAAAATCGCAGACGATGCCGGCACGCATATCTCGATTGTCAGCGAAATGATCGACGTGCGCAACCGCGAGTTGGCGGCGGTGACCAAGGCCGATGACTTCGTCGTCAGCAACCGGCTGGTCAGCCTGATGCTGGCGCAGGCATCGGAGAACCAGCATCTCGCCGCGATCTTCGATGACCTGCTCGACGAGGAGGGCTCCGAAATCTACATGCGTCCGGTCGGCGACTATGTCGCCATCGACCAGCCGGTGACGTTCTGGACGATCGCGGAATCGGCGCGGTTGCGCGGAGAGATCGCCATCGGGCACCGGCGCGTTCGCGCCGCGCAGAGTGATGAGCGGGCGCTGGGCGGCGTCACCGTCAACCCGTTGAAGTCGCAAGCGCTGGCCTACCTGCCTGAGGACCGGGTCATCGTGCTGGCGCGGGACTAAACCCCGACTGCCTTGGCGCGAGCCAGAAGCCGTTCGGCGAGCCTGAGATGCGGCCGGTCATACATCTTGCCGTCAATGCCGACCACGCCGGGATTTCCGGCCGCCTCGAAGGCGGAGACGATGGCCTGCGAGCGTTGCACTGCCTGCGCCGATGGCGTGAAGGCGGCGTTGATGACCGGCACTTGCGCCGGATGGATCGCCATCTTGCCGGCAAAGCCGTCACGCTCGGCCTCCGTGCATTCGGCTTCGAAGGTGGCCATGTCGCGAAAGCCGGGGAAGACTGTGTCGATCGCCGCGACTTCGGCTGCGCCGGCGGCAAGGATGGTCATCGTGCGGGCGAAGCGGAAGACATCGGTGTAGCGGCCGTTCTCGTCGCGCGACGCGCGCGCGCCGATCGCCGCCGACAGATCCTCAGCGCCCCAGGTGAGGCCGGCAAGCCGGGCGCTTGCCCCGGTGTAGGTCGCGGCCGCCAGCACGCCGGCAGCGGTCTCGGTGATGATCGGCAGGATTTTTATGCCGCCATCCGGCAATCCGTTTTCGGCCTCATGTACGCGGAGCTTTACGGATAGCTGCTGGACATCCTGGCCGCTGTTCGACTTCGGCAGCATGATGCCGTCGGGTTTGACCGGAACCAGGGCGGCCAGATCATCGTCGGTCAACCCGGTCGATAGGCCGTTGACTCTGATATAGATGGCGGAGCTTGTCTGCTGCCGGTTGCCGCCGATAAAGCGTGCCGCGATGTCGCGTGCCGACGCCTTGTTTTGTGGCGCCACGGAATCCTCGAGATCGACGATGACCACGTCGGCGCCGGCGCCAAAGCCTTTGTCCAGCTTCTTTTCGGAATCGCCGGGCACAAACAGCAGCGAGCGCATCAGGCCGCCTTTTTCATCATCATCGCCTGGCGCGTGCATTTGGCGACGAGCACATCATTCTGATTGTAGGCGCGATGCTCGAACTCGACGATGCCGCGGTCCGGCTTGGATTTCGATTCCCTGACCGAGATCACAGTCGTTTCGACACGGATGGTGTCGCCATGGAAGACCGGGTGCGGAAACACCGTCTCCCTCATGCCGAGATTGGCAATTGTGGTGCCGACGGTGATGTCATTGACGGAAATGCCGATCATCAGGCCGAGCGTGAACAGCGAATTGACCAGCGGTCTGCCCCATTCGCTCTTGGCGGCGAAGTCGAAGTCGATGTGCAGCGGCTGCGGGTTCAGCGTCATCACCGAGAACAGCATGTTATCGCTTTCGGTGACGGTCTTGCGCAGCGTGTGCCGAAAGACATGTCCGACGACGAACTCTTCGAGATAAAGCCCGGGCATCGTTTTTCTCCTCCGCTGCCTGACGGTTGATAGGCGCTGCCCATGCCACCCGCAAGCCAGTTAATAAACATGGTGAACCGTTCGTAAACCATTTCTGCCTAGGGTCATTCCTGGGGCCGGAAGCTTTCCGGCAAGGGGCGTAGCAGGCAGTATGGTTGTCTCGCATTTTCTCAAATGGATCTACACCGCGAGAGTTTCGGAGCGCGCCGCGGCGGCGAGCGCGCTGGCCCGCGCCTACGTCAATTCCGACCTGCCTTTCGAAGACCGTTGCGCGGCCGAAGCGGCGCTGACGCTGCTGCTCGACGACGCCTCGTCGAAGGTGCGGCTGGCTATGGCCGAAGCGCTGTCGATGAGCCATCACGCGCCGCTGCAGATCATCAGCGCGCTTGCCTCCGATCAGCCGGAAGTGGCAGCCCTGGTGCTGGCGCGCTCCCCGCTGCTGACGGACGCCGACCTGATCGACCGCGTCGCGGCCGGTCACAAGGCGACGCAAAAACTGATCGCCGACCGGCCGGTCGTTTCGATGGCGGTTGCCGCGGCAATCGCCGAGATCGGCGAACCGGAAGCGTGTGCGGCGCTGCTCGCCAATGACGGCGCCGATATCGCGTCGCTCAGCTTCCGCCGCATGGCCGAGCGGCATGGCCATATCGCTCATTTGCGCGAGGCAATGGTCACGGATGTGCGGCTGCCGGCCGACTGCCGGCACATGCTACTGGTCAAGCTCGGCGAAACGCTGAAGGCTTCGCCGCTGGTGATGGCGCTGATGGGGGCGGCCAGAGCCGAGCGCGTCACGCGCGATGCTTGCGTCAAGGCTTCGGTGCGGCTGGTCGAAGGCACGCGCGCGGAGGAACATGCGGCACTCATCGAACATCTGCGCCTGCGCGGCGACCTGACCGCAAGTTTCATCATCCGTGCCATTGCCCACGGCAAGGTCGACTTTTTCGGCTCGGCCCTGGTCGCGCTCAGCCAGCAGTCGGAGCAGCGGGTGCGGGCCTTGCTCGCCGGCGGCCAGGACGTTGCGTTGCAGGCGCTGTTCCGCAGCGCCGGCCTTGCCGCTTCCACCCATGGCATCATCCTGCGCGCGCTCAAGATCTGGCGCGAAGTCGCCAACGGCAAGCGCCTCGCCGGCGTGCAGGAAGTCAGCTGGCTGATGCTGAAGGAACTCGGAGGTCAATCCACTGAGGGCGATCTCGCCGGCCTGGTCAAGTCGATCCATCTCGACGCGCTGCGGGAAAACGCGCGCGGGCATGCGCTGGCGATAGCCGCGGCCTGACGCCCTAGCCACGGCCCCTGGTGAAGAAATCCGGGAAATCCTCGATCGCGGCGGCGATGATGCGCAGCGAGGCTGCGATCTGCAGCATATCCGCACCGCCGCTGCGCTCTGAAAGGCTGGCTGCATATTGCCGGGCCACAGTGACAGTTGCTGTCTGTGGATCGCCGGTTGCGCGAAAGAGCAGTTCACGCGCGAGGCCGCGCAGGAAATTGGCGATCGAGAGCGCGGTGTCGGTAGGAGTGGACGGGCTCTGCTGCGCGGCGCGCAGACGCAGGATTTCAAGGCCGACGGTAACGGCGGCGACCCCGCCGCCCAGAATCGCATCGCCTTTCCTGCCGGCATTTTGCAAGAGCGGCATCAGCTGGTTGATGCGGTCATAGGCCAGGCTCTCGAAGGCCGAACGCCGCGGCACCCGCTCATGCAGGCACAGCCGCGCCAGATCCTCGCGCATGGCGCGCACGATGCGGTTGGCCGCGCGCCATGGATCCACCGGCAGCACCACGATGAAGACGCAGATAGCCAGCAGGATGCCGACCAGCACCGACGCCGAGCCGGCGAAGAACGGGCCTGGGGCATAGGTCATCGCCTGATGCGGGCTGAGGAAGGCGAGGAAATTGATTGCAAAGGCCGTCGCCACGCCGACGGTGCGCGGATTGGCCATGCCCAGCGCCGTCGGTACCAGGATCGGCACGACAAACAGCGTGAACCAGCCGAAGCCGGGCAAAGCAGGCAGCGCGACCTGGCCAACAAGGAAGGCAAAGGGCAAAGCCAGCAGCGTACCCTTGAAGAAGCCCCAGGACACCCGCACCGGGTCAGGCCGCGCGGCGAAAAGACTGGAGACGACCGCAACGAGGATAACGGTGCCGGCCGCGTCGGACCATTTCGTCGTCAGCCAGAAGGCGGCGACCGCCAGCGTGGCAAGGGCGGCGCGTATGGCATTGCGCGAAGCCCCGGGATAATCGCGATGCACCACCAGCGCAGGCAGCTGCATGTTGCTCCGGCTCGGGCGCGTCACCGGTGCGCGCAGGGCGTCGAGGCCGCGCAGCACCTGCTTGAAGGCTTCGGCGAAATCGGCGGCGATGGTGAGGCGCGTGATGGTGCCGACCCTGTCGTCGCCCTGATCGGTCGAGGCGTCGGGCATTTGCCGGGCCTTGCCGGCAATCGCGTCGAGCCGCGTCACCCAGGGCGACGTGTCCTCCAGCGCCTCGGGCGTGGCTGCCAGTTCGCTGACCAGCGACTGCAGTTCCGAGCGCACCGGAATGAGCGCTGCGTTTTTCGGCGCGGCGTGAGAATGCAGCGCGCGTGCCGCCGACAGCGCCGACAGAAGCTGACCGATGGTGAGGCGGACCGGATGGGCGCGGGTGGCGAAGCTCGGGGCTTCGAGCCGGGCATAGGTGCGCATCTCGGCCAGCATCTGGGCGTCCGTGATCAGCTTGCCGTGCAGGCCGGCCAGTCTCGCCGGGTCGCCGCCGGAAAAAGCGCCGCCCGCATAGGTTGCAAGGTCGAGGATGCTGCGCTTCAGCCTGGAGATGATGGCGTCAGCGGCCAGCTTGGGCAGGATCAGCCGGCTGGTCAGGCCGGCGCAGACGATGCCGAGCACGATCTCGGCGCAGCGCGCGACAGCGAGATCGACGATCACATGCGGCTGGCCGAAAGCCGGCAGCCCAATGATCATCGCGGTATAGCCGGCAAGTGCGGCGCCATAGGCTTCCGGATTGCGCAGCAGCGACGAAACCAGCGTGCACAGCCCAATCCAGACGGACAGCGCCGTGACCAGCAGCCAGGGATTGGTGCCGAAAACCGAGGTGATGCCGATCGCCGCAAGTCCACCGGCCAGCGTGCCGAGCAGCCGGTAAAAACCTTTCGCCAGCACCATGCCGGCGACCGGCTGGGCGACGATGAAGACCGTCATCATCGCCCATTGCGGGTGGTCGAGTTTTAGCGCGTAAGCAGCGAGAAGCGCGATCAGACCGGCCGAAACCGTGCGCAGGGCGAAAATCCAATCCGAGCGCGTCGGCTGCGTCAGGCCCGCCAAACTAGTTTCGAAGTAGCTCTTCAGCCGCGCCCAGATCACAAGCTGGTCTCCGTATCGGAAGCGCAGGCTAGAGCAGTTCCAGGAAAAGTGTGAAACGGTTTTCCGCCCGGAGCTGCGTCAAAACGAAGAGTTGGCCGGCGCTCAGATATCCAGCACTTCCGTCGCGGCGAATTCGGCGCGTTCCTGGATGAAGCGGAAGCGGGCTTCCGGCTTGGTGCCCATCAGCGCGTCGACAGCATCCTTGGTCGCGGCCACGGCGTCGATAACATCGACCCTGAGCAGCGTGCGCTTCCTCGGGTCCATGGTGGTTTCCTTGAGCTGCGCGGCCATCATCTCGCCCAGGCCCTTGAAGCGGCCGATCTCGACCTTGGCGCGGCCGGTGAATTCGGTGCGCAACAGCTCGTCCTTGTGCGCATCGTCCCTGGCATAGGCAACCTTGCCGCCTTGCCGGATCGAATAGAGCGGCGGCACCGCCAGATAGAGATGGCCGCCATTCACCAGGTTCGGCATTTCCTGGTAGAAGAAGGTGATCAGCAGCGAGGCTATGTGAGCGCCGTCGACGTCGGCGTCGGTCATGATGATCACGCGGTCGTAGCGCAAATCCTCGTCGCGGTATTTCGAGCGCGTGCCGCAACCGAGCGCCTGAATCAGGTCCGATATCTGCTGGTTGGCGGCGAGCTTGTCGTTGCCGGCGCTGGCGACGTTGAGGATTTTTCCGCGCAGCGGCAGCACCGCCTGGCTCGCACGGTCGCGCGCCTGCTTGGCCGAGCCGCCGGCCGAGTCGCCTTCGACGATGAACAGTTCGGCGCCCGCGGCGGCGTTCTGCGTGCAGTCGGCGAGCTTGCCGGGAAGGCGCAGCTTGCGCACCGCGCTCTTGCGCGACACTTCCTTTTCCTGGCGCCGGCGCACCCGCTCGTCGGCGCGCGCAATCACCCATTCCAGCAGCTTGGAGGCTTCCTGCGGATTGTCGGCCAGCCAGTGGTCGAAGGGATCGCGGATGGCGGTCTCGACAATGCGAATGGCTTCGATCGTTGCCAGCCTGTCCTTGGTCTGGCCGACGAATTCCGGCTCGCGGATGAAAACCGACAGCATGCCGGCCGCCGAGATCATAACGTCTTCGGAGGTGACGATCGAGGCGCGCTTGTTGCCGACCAAGTCGGCATAGGCCCGAAGCCCGCGCGTCAGCACATTGCGAAAGCCGGCCTCATGCGTGCCGCCTTCGCCGGTCGGGATGGTGTTGCAGTAGGAGTTGACGAAGCCGTCACCGCCGAACCAGGTCACCGCCCATTCCAGCGAGCCGTGGCCGCCCTGTTTTTCGCTCTTGCCGGCGAAGATCTCGCGGGTCACCTGGAAGTCGTCGCCAAGCGATGCCTTGAGATAGTCCTTCAAGCCGCCGGGGAAATGGAACTCCGCCTTGGCGGGCGTCTGGTCCTTTTCCTTGATCAGCGATGGGTCGCAGCTCCAGCGGATCTCGACGCCGCCGAACAGATAGGCTTTCGAGCGGGTCATGCGATAGAGCCGCGCCGGCTCGAAGGCGGCGCCCTTGCCGAAAATCTGCTCGTCGGGATGGAAGCGGATTTTGGTGCCGCGCCGGTTGTGCACTTCGCCGAGCTGCTCCAGCCCGCTCACCGGAACGCCGCGCGAGAACCTTTGGCGGTAAAGCTGGCGACCGCGCGCGACTTCGACTTCGAGATGGTCCGACAGCGCATTTACGACCGAGACGCCGACACCGTGCAGACCGCCGGAGGTCTCATAGACCTTGCTATCGAACTTGCCGCCCGAATGCAGCGTCGTCATGATGACTTCGAGCGCCGGCTTCTTGAATTTCGGATGCGGATCGACCGGAATGCCGCGGCCATTGTCGGTAACGGTCAGAAACCCGTCGGCCGACAGCTCGACATCGATGAAGGTGGCATGGCCGGCGACCGCCTCGTCCATCGAATTATCGATGACCTCGGCAAACAGATGGTGCATCGCCTTGTCGTCGGTGCCGCCAATATACATGCCGGGACGGCGCCGCACCGGCTCCAGCCCCTCCAGCACCTCGATGTCGGCGGCGCTATAGCCCTCGCTGCCGTCCTTGGTCGCGGCAGGACGCTTCGTGGCCTGCACCAGCGGGTCGGCCGGGCGCTCCGGTGTCCGAGCCGGTTGGGGCTGCTTTTCCAGATTGCCGAAAAGATCGTTGTTGTCGTCCATGCCTGCCATAGAATCCGGTGCCGCGAATCACCCGTCGATACTGCCACGCTTTTCGGCGCCAAGCGACGGAAGTTCCTGTTACGTTCGGGGATTAAACCCTTCTTATCCTAAAACCTTTCGATAACCAAGCTGGCGGAAATAGGTCCCTGCGGAGCGGGCGCGATTCCTGAATCTTTAACAAAGCGGCCTAGCGTCGCCTCAACAAAACAAAAGACCACGAATGTCAGGGGTTGGTTGTGAGGGGCAAGGCCATAACGATGATTGGCATCGCTGCCGTCTTCGGCGCGATTTCAATCTTTGCCGCGGATTTCTGGGTGAAAAGCCAGGCCGATGCCGAAGAGAAAACGGCGTCGATCCCGGCGCCCGCCGTCCCCAAGATCGTCTTCAAGACCATCGTGGTGGCCAACGCGCCGTTGCGTTACGGCATGGAGCTTGACCGGGCGCAGCTCAGCGAAATCCCATGGTCCGAGGATTCGGTGCCGCAGGGCGCGTTCACCACAGTCAATGCATTGCTCGCCGAAGGCAGCCGCGTGGTATTGTCGCCGATCGAGATCAACGAGCCGGTGCTGATCAGCAAATTGTCGGGGCCGAACGGCCGCGCGACGCTATCCAACATGATGACGCCCGGCATGCGGGCGGTGACAATCCGCACCGACGAGATCGCCGGTGTCGGCGGCTTCGTCATGCCGGGCGACCGGGTCGACGTGGTGCTGACACGCGATGCGGGCGAAATCCAGGAAGTGGCCAAGAACGCGCAGGGCGCTGCCGGATCGACCGTTACCTCCGAGATCGTCGTCTCCGACGCCAAGGTGCTGACCGTGGGGCAGGGCGCCGACGAGCGCCAGACCACACCGCAGATCGCCAATTCCGTCACCATCGAGGTGACGACCGAAGGCGCGCAGAAAGTGGCGCTTGCCCGCACCGTCGGCACCTTGTCGCTGTCGCTCCGCTCGGCCGCAGACGGAGGGGCCGCCAAGGACGGCGTCACCACCATCTCGTCCTTCGGCGGATCGGTCGCCTCCGGCGTCCAGGCCGCTGCCGGCGCGCTGTTCACTGCCGCGACCAAGGAGCCTGAGAAGCCGAAATTCAAGACGATCATCGTGACGCGCGGCACGCAGGTCGAAGAATACCAGGTTCCTGCGCGGGACCAGCAATAACTGCCGGTGGGGACCGGGCGAGGGACGGGACAGATGTCGGGACTTCATGCATTTCGAACTACGAAAGGGCTGCGCCCAATGCGGGCGCTTGCGGTGGGGGCTTGCCTGGCCGCGGCCGCAATGCTCGGCCTCAGTGCGCCAGCCAAGGCCGACAACGATATCGTCCATGTCTCGTCGACAACGAATGCGTCGATCAAGGTAGCCAAGGGCAAGCCGAAGACGGTCATGACCAATGCCGCCTTCTACCAGATCGTCATCGGCGATCCGGAGATCGCCAACGTCAATCCGCTGACCGACAAATCCTTCTATGTGCTGGGCAACAATCTCGGCACCACCGGCATCGCGCTGTTCGACGAGAACAAGCAGTTGGTCGGCACCGTCGACATCGAGGTGACGCTGGACACCGACCAGCTGGCCAGCACCATTCGCGCCAGCGTGCCGGACGCCAAGATCAAGGTCGGCTCGGCCAATGGCCGCGTCGTGCTGTCGGGCGAGGCCGATGACGCGGTCGCCGCCGAGAAGGCAAGCAAGATCGCCAGCCGCTTCTCCGGCAATGAAGAAGTGATCAATTCGGTCAACATCTCGTCCTCGCAGCAGGTTCAGCTCAACGTCCGCTTCGTCGAGATCAATCGCCAGGCCGGACAGGATCTCGGCGCCAAATACAGCGCCAATTTTGCTTACGGCATTGGCGGGCGCGACGTCACCATCGAGCCGGGCTCGGTGCCGGGAGCCGGCAATGGCGAGATCATCGGCCGGCTGCTGTCCAACGGCCTGTCGATCGACGTCGCCATCAAGGCGCTGGAGGAACGTGGTCTTGCCAGGCGGCTGGCCGAGCCGAACCTGATCGCCCGCTCGGGCCAGACGGCAAGCTTCCTCGCCGGCGGCGAGTTCCCGATCCCGGTCTCCGAGGACAATGGCAAGATTTCCGTCAGCTACAAGAAATACGGCGTCAGCCTCGACTTCACGCCGACGGTTCTCAAGGACGGGCTGGTGAGCCTCGACATAGCGCCGGAAGTGTCCTCGATCGATGCTTCGGCCTCCTATAATATCGGCAATATCTCGGTGCCGGGCTTTATCGTGCGCCGCGCCAAAACATCGGTCGACCTGAAGAACGGCCAGAGCTTCATGATCGCCGGCCTGCTGCAGTCACAGAACGACATCACCACGTCGCGTCTCCCCGGCCTCGGCAAGCTGCCGGTGCTCGGCTCGCTGTTCTCCTCCAAATCCTATCAGCGGCGCGAGACCGATCTGGTGATCATCGTCACCCCCTATCTGGTCAAGCCGGTCGATCCGTCGAAGAAGCTGCTCGAGCCGACCGACGGCACGCAGCCGGCCAGCAATGTCGACTATTTCCTCAACAACACCGAGGAAGTGAAATCGTCCGAAGCCAATCGTGCAGTGGCAATGGCCAGCGGCAGTACGGCACAGCCGGCCGCGGTCACCACCGTCGGGCATTTCCTCGACCTGCCGAAGGATTGAAGCCATGCGCGTGGAATCATGCATCGCCCTGCTGATCGCCGGCCTCGCCGGCGGCTGCACCAGCGACGACTATGTCCGCTCCGAGGGACCGACGATTGCCGCCGGCAACGCACAGGCCGCCAATACGGCCATGCAGATGGTCGATCCCTGGAAATACGGCGTCCAGAACACCAGGCTGCTGGTGCCGGCGCAGCGCAGTGAGGCGGCAGTCAACGCCGCCGACCAGGCTGCTGCTGCCAAGGCCGTGCAACCGACAGCGACAACCGATTGATTTGCCCGGTGATTTGACCGGGAATGACCTGACAGGCTGACAAAATGGCAAGCGGCATCAAGACCAAGAAGATCCTGCTGGTGTCCAGCGACCGGACCTTTGCGCAGGATACGCGCACCGCGTTCGCGGCCTCGGAGGTGATCCAGCTTTCGACCGTCGAGAAGAACATTACCGAACTGCGCGGCGAGGTCCAGGAAGCCGATTTCGGCGCGCTCATCGTCGACATGGATGCGGCAAAGCTGGAAGAGATCGAGTCGCTGCAGCGCATCATGCGCCGGCTTGAAGGCCGCGTTCCGGTGGTCGTCGTCACCCAGGAATTCAACGCAGCCGCAGTGCGTATCCTGGTGCAGCTCCAGGTCGCCGATTTCCTGGTCAAGCCGATCACCACCGCCGATCTGGTGCGGTCGGTCGTGCGCGCGCTGCAAGGGCCGGGGCGCGAGGAAAACACCGAGTCGCAGATCTATACCTTCATGCCGGCCGCCGGCGGCGTCGGCACCACGACGCTGGCGCTGCAGACAGCCTTCCAGCTGCATCATTCGGTGACGCGCGGCGCGTCGACCTGCGTGGTCGACCTCAATTTCCAGCAAGGCGCCTGCGCCGAATATCTCGACCTCGAGCCGCGCTTCGACATCACCGAAATCGAGAACCAGCCCGAGCGCCTCGACCGTCAGCTGCTGGATGTGATGCTGTCCAAGCATGCGAGCGGGCTCTGCGTGCTGGCGGCGCCAACGCATCCGTCGGAAATGCGCTCGTTCAAGACCGATGTCGTGGTGCGCATGCTCGATCTCGTTTCGGCCTATTTCGACAACGTCGTCATCGACATGCCGCGCACCTGGTTTCCGTGGACGGAAACGGTGCTGCTCGGCTCCAACAAGCTTTACATCGTCGCCGAAATGACGGTGCCGTGCCTGCGCCATACGCAGCGGCTGATCCAGGCGGTCTACGAGACGGCAGGCAAGGAAGTGAAGCCGAACGTGATCGTCAACCGTTTCGAGCAGAAGATGTTCGACAACGGCATAAAGCAGGCGGATGTCCAGGAAATCCTCGGCGAGCATTTCGTCGGCGGCATCTCCAACAATTACCGGCTTGTGCGTGAAGCGGTCGACCGCGGCGTGCCGCTGCATGAGATCGACCCGAACGCCAATGTCGTCAACGATCTGAAGAGGATCATCCTGCCGGAAGAAGCCGTGGTGACGCCGGAGAAATCGCGCTCGCTGTTCGGCATCGGCAGGGGCCTCCTGAAGAGGAAAGCCGGATGACCAGCCGCTTCTCGACCCTGCAGAACCGTGACGTCCGCGCGCTGAAGCCGGCCGAGGCGGCGCCGGTCGCGCATCACGCCGTGGTCATCCCGACGAACCGCAAGGCCTTGCCGCCGAAGCCGGAGACAACACCGGGAAAAAGCGCCAACAAGGTGCTCGATGCCCGCGTGCGCATCCACCGGCTGCTGCTCGAGGAAATCAACCTGGTCGCGCTGGAGCGCCTGCCCAAGGATGAGATGCGCCGGCAGGTGCAGGAGTTCGTGTCGGAAAAGACCCGCCAGGAGCGTATGGCGATCAACACCGTCGAACTTGAAGCGCTGGTCGATGACATCGTCGATGAGATGGTCGGCCTCGGCCCGCTGGAACCGCTGCTCAAGGACCCCGACATCAACGACATCCTGATCAACGGCCACCAGAACTGCTTCGTCGAAAAACGGGGCAAGCTGCAGCAGGTCCATATCCCGTTCAAGGACGAGGCGCACCTGTTGCGCATCGTCAACAAGATCGTCGCCGCCGTCGGCCGCCGGGTCGACGAATCGCAGCCGATGGTCGATGCCCGCATGCTCGACGGCTCGCGCTTCAACGCCGCCATTCGCCCGGTCGCCGTCGACGGGCCGCTGGTGTCGATCCGCAAGTTTTCAAAGAACAAGCTCGGCCTGCACAAGCTGGTCGAGTTCGGCGCCATCACCCAGAACATGGCCGAGGTGCTGGCGGCTGCAGTCCACGCCCGCAAAACGACCATCATCTCGGGCGGTACCGGCACCGGCAAGACGACGATGCTCAACGCATTGTCAGCCTTTATTCCGGAAGACGAACGGTTGATCACCATCGAGGACGCGGCCGAACTGCAGCTGCAGCAGCCGCATGTCGCGCGCATGGAAACGCGCCCCGCCAACATCGAAGGTCATGGCGAGCTGAAGCAGCGCGACCTGGTCAAGAACGCGCTGCGCATGCGCCCTGACCGCGTCATCCTCGGCGAGTGCCGCGGCGAGGAGGCCTTCGACATGCTGCAGGCGATGAACACCGGCCATGAAGGCTCGATGGCGACCATCCACGCCAACACGCCGCGCGACGCCATTTCGCGCCTCGAGCAGATGCTGGGCATGACCGGCATGCCGATGACGGTGCAGTCGATCCGCAGCCAGATCGCCAGCGCGCTCGACCTTATCGTCCAGCTGACGCGACTGTCGGACGGCAAGCGCAAGGTGACCAGCGTCGCCGAGGTGACCGGCATGGAAGGCGACGTCATCCAGATGCAGGAGATATTCCGCTTCGTGCGCACCGGCATGGAAGCCGACGGCAAGATCCTCGGTCACTACGAGGCGACCGGCATTCGCCCGCGTTTCCTCGAGGACCTGCGCAATATGGGCATTGAATTCCCCGGCAAATATTTCGAACCCGGCCGGCCGCAGGAGTAGCCGGGTGTTCGAGAATTTCAGCCCGATCTATGTCGTCTATGCCGCGGCAGCGCTGACCGGCATCATGATCGCCGAAGGCTGCTATCTGCTCTATGCCGGCCGCAGCGACAAGCGCCTGGCTATCAACCGGCGCATGAAGCTGCAGGAAAACAAGATCAGCCAGGAACAGGTGCTGATCCAGCTGCGCAAGGAACGCGGCCTCGATTCCGGCACGTCATTCTTCTCGCCCGACCGTTTTCGCGCGCTGCGCACGCAGTCTGGCATGGTGATGCCCTTGCCGAAATTCCTGACGATGACGACGGGCGTGGCGCTGGCGATGATGCTCGTCGCGCTCTGGTACGGCCTGCCGCTGTTGCTCGCCATTTTGCTGTTTGTGGTGCTGACAGCGCTGCTGCCGGTAATTGTGCTGCGTTCCAAGCGTGCCCGGCGGGTGAAGCGTTTCGGCGTGCAGTTGCCGGAGGCGCTGGAATTGATCACGCGCGGCTTGAAGGCCGGGCATCCGGTTCCCGTGGCGATCTCGATGGTGTCGCGCGAGATGCCCGATCCGATCGGCACCGAATTCGGCGTTATCTCCGACGAGGTGACTTATGGTTCCGACCTGGTTTCGGCGCTGAATTCACTGTTCGACCGCGTCGGCCAGGAGGATCTGCCGCTGTTCGTCACCGCGGTGTCGATCCAGACGAGCTCGGGTGGCAATCTGCGCGAGATCCTCGACGGGCTGTCGACGACGATCCGCGAACGCGGCAAGCTGCGCCGCAAGGTGCGCGCCATTTCAACCGAAGGCCGTATGTCGGCCTATATTCTGACGGCGGTGCCGGCGCTGCTGTTCGCCGCCATCATGGTGATGATGCCGCAATTCTATCAAAGCGTCTGGGATGTGCCGAAGACCTGGTATCTGCTGGGCGGTTCGGTGACATGGCTGATGCTGGGCAACATCATCATGTTCAAGATGTCGAACTTCCGGTTCTGAGATGGATCAGGTGATCCAGTTTCTTGCCTCGTTGGCGCCGACGTCGCTGATGCCGGTAGCCGCGCTGCTGCTGGCATTGGGCGGCAGCGCGGTGGCATGGCCGCTGGTGGTGGCCAAAGGCGACCGCAACGATCTCAAGCGCCGGCTCAAGATCGACGACAGCAAGACTCCCCAACAGGCCGAGGCGGTGCCGAAGAAGAACCAGAGCGTCGTGCGCGAGAAGGCGGTGAAGCGGGCGCAGGAATTCTACGCCAAGAGCGATCCGGAAAATGTCGCCCGGCTGCGTATGAAGCTGATCCAGGCGGGCTATATGGAGCCGCGCGCGGTCGGCACATTCTTCCTGATCCGCTTCGCATGCCTGGTGGGCGCAGCGATCGGCGCGTTCCTGGTCAACCATTGGATGGGCAGCGCCGATTCCACCGCGACCAGCCGCTGGACCTTCATCATCCTGTCGGGAGCCGCCGGCTATTTCGTGCCCGGCCTGGTGCTCAGCCAGAAGGTGCGGGAAAAGATGCGCGAATACCGCAACGGCTTTCCCGACTTCATGGATTTGATGATCGTCTGCTCCGATGCCGGCATGAGCATGGAGGCCGGCATCGAGCGGGTCTCGAAGGAACTGGCCAAGACCTATCCGTCGCTGAGCCAGAATCTGCAGCTGGTGTCGCTGGAACTCAGGGCCGGCCGCAGCCTCGACGATGCATTGAAGGCGCTCGCCGACCGCCTCAGCCTGGACGAGGTGCGCTCCTTCGCCACGCTCTTGCAGCAGTCGAAGGAACTCGGCACCAGCCTCGCCGGGGCGCTGCGCGTGTTCTCCGACGAAATGCGCCACAAGCGCATGTCGCTGGCCGAGGAGAAGGCACATGCCTTGCCGGCCAAGATGTCGGTGCCGGTGGTGGTGTGCATCCTGCCGGTGGTGCTGATGATCGCCGTCATCCCGATCATCGTCAAAATGACGGCGGTTCAGTAGATATACCAAGGCAGTAGATACCAAGTGGCCGCCCGGCGGCTTTCTGCGGTTACTCACTTCAACTACGCTTCGCCTGGATGTCATATCCGGCCGGTTTGGCCGCTCTCCTTCGGCAAAATCCGCAAAAAGCAAAATGAGTGAGCCGTCCATGCGAATAGTCTTGTGCACCGCCTTCCTCGGCCTCGCCGCGGCCAGTCTGTCGCCGGCCTCGGCCGCGGCCGACGATTGCGGCGACGCTGCCGCTCTGGTGCAGCAGGCATATCCCAAGGCCCAAAAGAGTGCCGATGGCGCCTCCTTCACGCTCGAACCTCATACCAGCATCGCCCAGACGCTTTGGGATGGCGATGCGCCATTCGGCGTGGTCTGCAAGATCTGGCCCGCCCATGCCGACCTGTTGTTGGTCGCCGTGCCGCTGATCGACAGCTCCCAATCCAGCGACGACGGGCATTTCGGCGATGTCGAGCTTCTGGTCGTCGACAGGAAGACCCGGCAGGTGCGCCAGCGCCTGCTCCAGCCCGGGCTGATGACCGATGATGCCGTCGGCATCCGCGAGATCGACTTCGATACCGGGCGCTACAGATTGGCGCCCGATGTCGGCGCCTTCGGCCTGCGCATCGACATGGCAAACCATTCGCAGCCGAATCCTTTCAGTGAAACCGACCTGCGGCTCTATGCCCTTGACGGCGGTGCTCTGCGCCTGGTGCTCGACGGCATCATCGTGGCCGGCTTTGGCGGCGAAGGCGACACCAATTGCGCAGGATCCTTTCAATCCAACCGGGTCAGCCTGGCGATGAGCCCGGCGAGACATCACGGCTATCACGACATCACAGTGTTCGAGCGGTTGGACACCGACAATCCATCTGTCGACAAGAATGGCGAGTGCCAGTCCCATCCCGGCAGGTCCATGAAACGAACCTATCGGCTCCGCTACGACGGCAGGCGCTATCAGTTTCCGGCGGGGCTCAAGGCGCTGGAGCCGGAATAGGCTTCGGTTGGTTAATGGCTTCTGTGCCCGAAACCAAATTTTAGGCGCGTTTCCGCACTGAAGTTTAATCGCCCTGTTGTAGTCTGCTTCCTCAGAGAACGACCCGGTAAATCGGGCGATTGGGGCCAGGGGCATGCGTCACAGAAGTTTCACGGCAATGGCCGCGCTAGCGGCGGTCTTGATGGTCGGCGGCTGCACGACCGACAACGTCGACAAAACCAAGACCACATCGATCCAACCGGTGGCAAAAGACGTCAGCACCTCCGACCTTGCGCAAGGCAAGGCGCAGTTCCGCGAGGCCAATTACGGCCTTGCCGAACAGCATTTCCGCAAGGCCGTGGAACTGAAGGCCGACAGTGCCGAGGGATGGATGGGGCTTGCCGCCTCCTATGACGAACTCGGCCGCTTCGACTTCGCCGACCGCGCCTACGACCAGCTTTTGAAGGTTGCCGGGCGCAAGCCGCAGATTGTCAACAATATGGGCTATTCGCAGCTGCTGCGCGGCAACAAGAAGAAGGCGAGAGCGCTGCTCATGGAAGCAAGGGCCGGCATGGCCGACCCGAGCGTGATCAACGCCAATCTGGCGCTGCTCAACAAGGGCTGAGACTAGGGACACTCGCGTGCCGAGCTTCGCGGGACGGCAGTCGACGCTTTGTAAACCCTGTCGGCAGGTTGCTTTGAAAACCGGCCGAAAACGGTATCTCCGGCCGGTTGCATGCCTATGATGCGCCACAAATCGAAGATCCCAAAGGTTGCCGCTCATCCATGCTGGATTTCAGTTCGCTATTGCTGGCGGCTGCGCTGTCGGGCACATGCCTGAGCGTCACCATGTTTGTGATCTGGTTCACGGCGCCGCGTGCACGCTTCGTGCTGACGGTGGCGTGCGGCATTCTCGTCCTTGTCGCCCACGTCATCGTCTTCTGGCGCTACACGAGGGAGCCCAGTCCGTTGCTTTGTCAGGCAGCGTTGGCGCTGCTCAGCCTCGGTTTCCTGGCGCTTTCACTTTCGGCCATGCAATATCTTGGTGTGCGCAATTACAGCCGCGCTGTCCTGCCGGCCATGCTCGCGATCGCTGTCTGCGCCGGCGTGACCTATCTCGGTTTCGATGGTGTCGGCTTCATCCTCACCTATACGACGGTAACAGTGCTGCTCGCCTCGATCGGGGTGATGTTCTGGATCAAGGGCGGTCAGGATCGCGGCATTCTGCTGGTCGTTTCGGCGCTAAGCGGCGTCTGCGGCGTATCCTTCGGGCTCTGCGGCGCCGTGCTTCTGGTCAAGGGCCAGTGGGTGCTCGGCGTCGCACCCGACAATTGGGCCGAGCGGTTGAATTCGGTCGTGGCGGTCGCCTGCATGACGGCTCTCGGCGCGCTGACGCTGTCGCTGCATCATCTGCAGGCACAGATCGAACTGAAGGCCGAGACCCTGACCGACCCGTTGACCGGTCTGATGAACCGGCGGGCTTTGAACTCGCTCTATCGCGAGCGCGTCTTCGGCCCGTTCATGTCGGTCGCCATGTTCGACCTCGACCACTTCAAGCGAACCAACGATGTCTATGGCCATCCCGTCGGCGATCGGGTGCTC
Organism: Mesorhizobium sp. M1004; assembly: GCF_040318795.1. Classification (NCBI taxonomy): domain Bacteria; kingdom Pseudomonadati; phylum Pseudomonadota; class Alphaproteobacteria; order Hyphomicrobiales; family Phyllobacteriaceae; genus Mesorhizobium; species Mesorhizobium sp. M1004. Next base: position 390,138 of record NZ_JAMYNB010000005.1, on the reverse strand, counting down.
TGCCGTTTCGCCGCAGTCATCAAGAAGTATGACAGGGTTGGCGTCGACGCCTTCCGGCTGGGCGGCGAGGAGTTCGCGTTGGTCATGTCTCGGATGACCGAAGACAAGGCCTACGATTTCGCCAGCAGGATCGGCGTCGCCTTCGGCACGGAAGTGGTGCCGACGCCGCGCGGGCCGTTGCGCAGCAGCGTCAGCGGCGGCATTGGCTTTGGCAAGGAAGACGGCAGCAGCCTGGATGAAGTGCTGGCCGAGGCCGACCGGGCGCTCTACGCGGCCAAGAACGCCGGGCGAAATCGCGTGCTTGTCCTCAACGGCAAAGCCGACGGACCGGCCCTGCGCTCAGCCTGACAGGCCAGAGTGTTATTCGGCGGCGCCGAGATATTCCGACAGCGGCGGGCAGGAGCAGACGAGGTTGCGGTCGCCGGCGACATTGTCGATGCGCGAGACCGGCGGCCAGTATTTGGCCGCTGTATCGACATCGCCGGCGGGGTAGGCCGCTTCCAGCCGCGAATAGGGGTGGGTCCACTGGCCGGCAAGGGTTTCGGCCGCCGTGTGCGGGGCATTGACCAGCGGGTTGTCCTCGAGCGGCCATTCACCCTTCGCCACTTTCGCTGCCTCGCCGGCGATGGCAATCATCGCCTCGCAGAACCGGTCGAGTTCGCGCTTGGGCTCGGATTCGGTCGGCTCGACCATCAGCGTGCCGGCGACAGGGAACGACATGGTCGGCGCGTGAAAACCGTAATCGATCAGCCGCTTGGCGATATCGTCGACGCTGATGCCGGCGCTCTCCTTGAGGACGCGCGTGTCGAGGATGCATTCATGCGCGATGCGATCGTGCCTGCCCTTGTAGAGAAGCGGGAAGTGCGGCGCGAGCCGCGTCGCCACATAATTGGCCGAGATGATCGCCGTCTCCGTCGCCTGCTTCAGGCCGGCGGCGCCCATCATGCGGATGTACATCCAGGTGATCGGCAGGATGGAAGCGCTGCCGAACGGGGCAGCGGACACGGCATGCGCCGAATCTTCGGTGACATGACCCGGCAGATAGGGTTTCAGATGCGCCCTGACGCCGATCGGACCGACGCCCGGACCGCCGCCGCCATGCGGGATGCAGAAGGTCTTGTGCAGGTTCATGTGGCAGACATCGGCGCCGATATCGGCGGGCCGCGCCAGGGCGACCAGCGCGTTAAGGTTGGCGCCGTCGAAATAGACCTGGCCGCCATGTTCGTGGATGAGAGCGCACAGGTGGCGCGCGCCTTCCTCGTAGACGCCGTGCGTCGAGGGATAGGTGAACATCAGGGCTGCGAGATTCTTCGAATGCTCGTTGGCCTTGGCCCGCATATCGTCCATGTCGATATTGCCGTCCTCCAGGCAACGCACGACGACGACGCTCATGCCGGCCATCGCCGCACTCGCCGGATTGGTGCCATGCGCGGACTGGGGGATCAGGCAGATGGTGCGATGGCCTTCGCCACGCGAACGGTGATAGGCGCGGATGGCGAGCAGGCCGGCATATTCGCCTTGGCTGCCGGCATTGGGCTGCAGGCTGACGGCGTCGAAGCCGGTGATCTCCGCCAGCCAGCCTTCCAGCTCGCCGACCATGGCGCGATAGCCGGCCGAATGGCTGGCCGGCGCGAAGGGATGGAGGTTGGCGACAACAGGCCAGCTGACCGGCATCATTTCGGCCGCCGCGTTGAGCTTCATGGTGCAGGAGCCCAACGGGATCATGGTGCGGTCGAGCGCCAAATCCTTGTCGGCTAGCCTGCGCAGCAGGCGCATCATGTCGGTCTCGGAGTGGTTTTCGCGGAAAACCGGCTGGGTCAGAAACTCCTTGCCGCGCGGCTTGCCGGGCATCGCGCCGGCCTCAGTAGCGCCGGACTTGGCGCCGAACAGGGCGGCGATAGCCTCGAGATCCGCCTCGGTCGAGGTTTCGTCGAAGGCGATGCTGATGCGGTCGGCATCGATGACGCGCAGCAGCCGGCCACCTTTTTCAGCGGCAGCGGCGATCGAAGCTGCCTTGCCCTTCACTTCGGCCGTCACCGTGTCGAAACGGCTTGAGCCGAGCACGGAAACACCAGCGGTTTTCAGGCCTGCTGCGAGGCCGTTGGCGAGCTCATGAATTCGGGCTGCGATCGCCTGCAAACCAGTAGGCCCGTGCCAGATCGCGTATGCGGTCGCCATGTTGGCAAGCAGCGCCTGCGCGGTGCAGATGTTGGAGGTCGCCTTGTCGCGGCGGATATGCTGTTCGCGCGTCTGCAGGGCGAGGCGATAGCCGGGACGGCCCTTGCTGTCGATCGACTGGCCGACGAGGCGGCCGGGCATCAGCCGGGTCAGCTTGTCGGAGACGGCGCAATAGGCGGCGTGCGGGCCGCCAAAGCCCATCGGCACGCCAAAGCGCTGCATCGGGCCGACGGCGATGTCGGCGCCAAGCCTGGCCGGCGCTTCGGTCAGCGTGAGCGCAAGCGGATCGGCGATGAAGACGACCACGGCGCCGGTGGCGCGAGCCTTCTCGATCGCCGCCTTGTGGTCGCCATAAACGCCAAACGTGTCCGGCCAGGAGACCAGCAGGGCGGCGGTGTTGTCGTCGATGGTCTCGCCATCGATCTCGATGCCGAGCGGCTCGGCGCGGGTGCGCACGACGTCCAGCGTCTGCGGATGCGGCGTGCCGGCCAGCGCCACCTTGGTGCGCTTGTCGCGGTGATGGCGCAGCGCGATGCCGACCGCTTCGGCCACCGCCGTCGCTTCGTCGAGCAGGGAGGCCGAAGCCACCGGCAGGCCGGTCAATTCGGTGACCAAGGTCTGGAAGTTGAACAGCATTTCCAGGCGGCCCTGGCTGATCTCGGCCTGGTAGGGCGTATAGGCGGTGTACCAGGCCGGGTTCTCGAACAGGTTGCGCTGGATGACCGGCGGCACATGGACGCCGTGATAGCCGGCGCCGATGAAGCTCTTCAGCACCCTGTTTTTTGCCATGGTCGCAGCCAATTCGGCCAGCGCTTCGGCTTCGCTCGCCGGCGCGGGAAGGGCTAGCGGCAGATCGAGGCGGATCGACTGCGGCACGGCCTGGCTGATCAGCGTCTCGACGGAGGGAACGCCGATCACGGCAAGCATGGCTCTGACGTCGTTTACATCAGGACCGATGTGGCGGGCCGAGAAGGGGGTAAGTGCTGCGCTCATGGCAATAGGTCCTGATGTCAACCGATATGGGCTTTGTAGGCGGCCTCATCCATGAGGCCTGCGAGTTGGCCTTCGTCGGCGAGCTTCATCTTCCACAGCCAGCCGTCGCCGGTCGCAGCGGAGTTGACCAGCGACGGGTCCGAGGACAGCGCGCCGTTGGCGTCGGTGATCTCGCCATCAACCGGCGCATAAACATCGGATGCCGCCTTGACGGATTCGACGACCACGGCGGTGTCGCCCTTGCTGAGTTTGGTGCCGATTTGAGGCAGTTCGACGAAGACGAGATCGCCAAGCTGTTCCTGCGCATAGTCGGTTATCCCGACGGTGGCGATGCCTCCCTCGACGCTCAGCCATTCGTGATCTTGTGTGAAATAGGTTTTTGCCATCGGAATTATCCTTTGCGGTAGCGATGAGGAGTGAAGGGCAAGGAACTGATATCGACCGGGATTTTCGTCCCGCGAACGTCGGCGAACAGTTTCGTGCCCGGCTTGGCCAAGGCCGTTGACACATAGCCCATGGCGACGGGATGGCCGGCCGACGGGCCGAAGCCGCCTGATGTCACGTAGCCGGCCGGATCGCCGTCGGCATCGAACAAAGCAGCGCCGGCGCGCACCGGCTGGCGGCCGTCCGGCTTCAGGCCGACGCGCTTTTGCGACGGCCCGCGCTCCAGGATGGACCGCAGCGCATCGGCGCCGATGAAGGACCCGCCGGCGCGGAGATCTTTGGGGATCGCCCACATCAGGCCGGCACTCGCCGGATCGATCTCCGGCGTGATGTCCTGGCCGTGCAGGCACAGGCCGGCCTCCAACCGCAGCGAGTCGCGGGCAGCAAGGCCGATCCACAACACACGCTCGTCCTCGAGCAGTTTCGCGGCCAGAGCGCGCGCATCCGCCTCCGGCAGGCCGATCTCGAAGCCGTCCTCGCCGGTGTAGCCGGAGCGGCTCATGAACCAGTTTTGCTTCGGCTCGATGCCATGCATGAACAAGAGCGAGCCGGTCTCGATGCCGGCGCGGGACAAGGCAGCCCAGGCTTCCGGCCCCTGGATCGCCAGGAAGACGCGGTCGAGCGCATCGACTTTGACGTCGAAGTCCGCGGCCAGCGCACGCAAATGCTTCTCGTCCTCGACCGCATTCCCGGCGTTGGCGACCACCATGAAGCGCTCGGCGCCGAGCCGGGTGACGATCAGATCGTCGATGATCCCGGCGGCCTCGTTGAGGAAGAAACTATATTTGGACTGTGAAATCTCAAGCGCGCCGGCATCGAGCGGACTGGCGCGGTTGAGCAGTGCCGCAGCGCCCCGTCCGCTGATCTCGAACAGCTTCATATGCGAAATGTCGAACAGGCCGGCATGTTCGCGGGTGTGAAGGTGCTCCTTCATCACGCCGGCCGGATAGGTCAGCGGCATCGACCAGCCCGCAAAGGCGCCAAAGCGTGCGCCGGCGGCGGTGTGCAGATCTTCGAGAGGAAGGTGTTTGGTGTCGTCGCCCGTCATGTCATCTCCAGAGTCGCACGCAATCGGCCGCTGCTGGCGACCAGTCCGTGCCCCTCTGTCTGAAGCCTGAGAGACTCGCGCAACCGGAACTCTGTCGGCGACGCTTACACCTTCGGCGCGGGGGCAAGCCCCGACTTTCCAGAGTGTCTTTCCCGTCTACGGTTCTTTTGCCTGAGAGATTTCGGGCGATTTCCCCTTCGGCGGCAGCTCGCGCTGCTCTCTCCCGCAAACAGGTAGGACTCAAAACTTAAGCCCTCGACGCGCCATCCATAGCTTGTCGGCGACACCTTGTCACCTGCCAGCGACACGTAAAGCGCGTCGTCTTTACAGTCTTCGCTAACCACGCCGTTTGCCGGTTTTTCAAGACAATGGCGATATTCTGGGCTGACGGTTTGGCCGGCAATTGCGTTGGGCACGGCGGATGGGGATTGACAGATGGGCGAACGGATCGGGAGCGCGCCGGTGGCGGGGCTGGCCTCGAAGGACCGCATCACGGCGGAAGATGTCGTCATGCTGCGTCGCGAAGTGTTCGCTGACGGCGTGGTGACGCGCGGCGAGGCTGAAGCACTGTTCGCGCTCGATGCGACAGCGACGGACAAATGCCCGCAATGGCCTGAATTCTTCGTCGAGGCCGTTACCGACTACATCGTCCACCAGGAAAAGCCGGCAGGCTATATCTCTGAAGACAATGCCGGTTGGCTGATCCAGACCATCTCGCGCGACGGAATGGTCGACAGTGTGACCGAACTGGAGCTCCTGGTGCATGTGCTGGAAAGGGCGAAATCATCGCCCGGCCGGCTCTCCGCCTACGCGCTCGAGCAGGTCGCCAACGCGGTGGTCGACGGCAAGGGACCACTGATGCTCGGCGGCGCGCTGGTTCCCGGGCTGGTCGCCAAGGCAGAGGTCGATCTGTTGCGCCGCATTCTCCACGCCTATGGCGGCGACGGTAACATTGCCATCACACGGGTTGAGGCCGAGGTGCTGTTCCAGATCAACGAGCAGACCGCAGCGGCCCACAACGACCCGTCCTGGAACGACCTGTTCGTCAAGGCGCTCGCCAATTTCGTCATGTGTTCGGCCGGCTACGAAGCGCCGACGCGCGATGTGGCGCTGCGTCGTGACAGTTTCTTGGACCAGGCCGAGCCCGAAATTGGTGGCTTCTTCAGCCGCATGGTGTCGGGCGGACTGGCCGGCATCATGGAAGCCTATCGTTCGCCCGGCGATATCGAGGCCGAATGGGAGTCGAAGAACCGTGCCGCCGAGGCACTCGCGCGCCGCGCCGAGACGATCGACGCCAGCGAGGCGAAATGGCTGGCCGATCGCATCGGCACCGACCGCCCGCTGCGTGACAATGAACGCGCGCTGCTGACGCTGATCAAACTCGCCTCGCCGGAGATACATCCGGCGCTCAAGCCACTGCTCGACAAGGTTGCTTAAGCCGCGCCGTTTTCTGCGACCGTTTTGCAGAGGACGATATTGGAGTGTCTTCAGGCCAATCGCCAAGTTCGGCCACGCGCTCGAAACCGGCTTCCTCAGGCAAGCTCGGTTCGGTCGGAGTCAGATCGTGCTCGGTCAGAATGCGAGGCCATCAAATCCCGCCATACCAGTCATAGCCATTGTCTTCCCAATAGCCGCCGCGGCCGCCGCCAATATTGGCAAAACTGTCGACGAGCTCGATCTTGTAGAGATACTTCGGCATCTTGTAGCCGAGCTGTCGTTCGACGCGCACGCGCAGCGGCGCGCCGTTTTCGACCGGCAGCGGCTTGCCGTTGAGGCCGTAGGCCAGGATCGTCTGCGGGTGGCGGGCATCGATCAGGTCGATGGTGCCGTAATATTTGATTTCCCCGGAGAGGCTGCGATCGATCGTATCGAGGCAGTGGAACATGACATAGCGGGCCTGCGGCTTGACCACAGCCTGGTCGAGCACCAGCGACAGCGGGGTGCCGGTCCATTTGGCGATGCAGCTCCAGCCTTCGACACAGTCGTGGCGGGTGATCTGCGTGCGGCTCGGCATGTTCTCCAACTGCTCGCGGCTGAGCGACAGCGGCTTTTCGACCAGGCCCGTTACCTCCAGCCGCCAGTCGGCGAAATTGTTGGCGAGCAGGCCCTTGTAGGTGTCATCGTCGGGCGCGGTGACGCCGTTCGGCCGCTGCGGCTGGCGGATGTCGGCCTCGGTGAATTCCGGCGCCAGAGCATCGCGGCCGGCAAGCCAGCGTTGCGCGCGGTAGGTCAGGCCATTGGCGTTTTCGAGGAAACTGCGCAGGCCATCGCCCATGCCGAGCTGGCTGTCGAAGGCATCGCAGCCCGACAACATGATGCCGGAAACGCCGAGGCCGGCACCCGTCAGGAACTTTCGGCGGCTGATCTGGAATTTGGCCATCTCACGCACTCCTCTCGGTGTCGCCATGCGTTGGCGGATCCGTGCGGTACCAGCCGGTGATGATCGAGCGCAGTTCGTTGATCGGGCCGGCAGCGAGGATCATCATCATATGGACGATGAAAAAGCCGACCAGCAGCACCATCACCGTGAAATGGATGGTGCGCGCCGTCTGCCTTCCGCCGAGCACTTCGTTTAACCAGGGCAGCACCGAGTTCATGCTCGGTGACATGGCAAGGCCGGTGATGATCATGAGTGGCAACAGCACGAACAGCACGCCGCCATAGGCTATTTTCTGCAGCGTGTTGTATTCGCGTGTGTGGTGGAACCTGAGCTTGGCGTGCTCGATGATGTCCTGCGGCAGCCGCTTGAGATCGTCAAGGCGCGGCGCCAGATCGCGGCGCAGATGGCCGTTGACCAGGCTGGCGACCAGCCAGACGACCAGGGTGGTGGTCAGTATCCAGGCGAAGAAGAAATGCACGACGCGGGCGGTGCCGAGATCGTAATAGGACGGGATCGTCGCCCAGGAGGGGAAGGCGCGCGAGGTTTGCTGACCGGCCGGGCCCGACCAGCCGAGCACGCCGGTGGTGTCGAAGCGATGGCCGAAGATTTCGGTATAGCCGCGCGGGCCGGTGGCGGTGTTTTCGGCGCCGATGGCAAAGACGGTGTTGTTGTACTCGAAGCCGGATTGCTTGCCGATGTAGAGCTGCGGCCGGGCATTGAAGATCTGCAGGCCGGACAAAAGCATGAAGAACAGCGAGATCGCCCACAGCCAGTGCGTCAGGCGGGTCCAGCGCGATTGCCGGTAGATCAGCGTCGCATCCTTCGTTGAGGCGGCATCGACGCCTGCGCCGGGCTGACTCACGGTAATGGTTTCCATCTTTTCCTCGCCTCCGGCTGCGCGATCCTGGGATGGCCGCGCTCGTCCTTGTCCTCCCAATACGTCGCTATCGAAAGCGATGTTTCATGCGGTCACGTTTTTATTACGGGCACGGGTTTATCGCGGGCACGGATACTCAATTGCCGAGGCTCACCGCGAGATTGACGACGGCGGCGACGATGACGGCGTTGAAGAAGAACGACAGGATCGAATGGACAAGCACCACGCGGCGCATATGCGAGGTCGTGATCGCGGTGTCGGCGGTCTGCGCGGTCATGCCGATCACCGTCGCGAAATAGAGAAAGTCCCAACCGTCCGGCCGTTTGCTGCCGGGAAAATCGAGGCCGCCGACCGGTATCTTCTTCTTGGTTTCGGCATCGATCGCGTCGCCGTCCATCCAGTAGACATGCGCATAGTGGAGGGCGGCCATGGCATGGATGGTGAACCAGCCAAGCGGGATCGACAGCATGGCGAAGCCGAGTTCGATGGGGTCGCGATCCTTGTGATTGATCAAAAGGAACAGCAGGACAATGGCCATGGCGACGATGCCGAGCGTGATGGCAAAGATGCCCAGCACTGGGAGGTCCAGTTCGCGCGCGTTCTTGCTGAGATAGCGGCCGGACAGCAGCGGCATCTTGGCGATGACGAGCGCGATGAAGACGACGAAGAAGGAATCGGCGGCAATCGAGATCGAATAGGCAAGCCGCGTGGAGACGGGGAGCGCTCCAATCAAAGGCAATACCGCGGCAAATACGACCAGACCGACGGCTAGCGACACAAAGAACTGCTTGTGCCGCTGCAAGGGGTTATTCGGCGATGTGTCGGCCATAGCCCGACCTCGGATGATGCTTCACGTCTGGTCGGGTGTGACGGATTTCAGAGCCCGCCGCAAGATACGGTCGAGCTCACCCAGGAAACGCGAGCGATCCTGTGGCGCAAAGCTGGCATTGTAGCCCTTGCTCTCGCCGGTTTCGCGCAGATGCTGCTTCAAATCGCGCATTGCAACCGCCATGCCGATGGTCTCCGGCGTGAACGGCCGGCCGGTTGGCCCAAGCACATGCGCGCCGAGCCCCACGGTGCGAGCGGCAAGCGGGATGTCGGCGGTGATCACGATGTCGTTGGGTTTTGCGTTCTCGACGATCCAATCGTCAGCGGCATCGGCGCTTTTAGAGACGACGACGTTGCGAATCATCGGATCGCGCGACGGACGCAGCCCGCCATTGGAGACGTAGGTGACGACCACGCCATGGCGCTCGGCGACCTTCTCGACCTCGGCTTTCACCGGGCAGGCGTCGGCGTCGACGTAGATGGCGGGTGCGGGCATTATCTCTCCAAAACGGACATGGGGCCGGCATGTTACCCGGCCCCATGCCAGAAATCTCGTACCGTCAGGCCGGCAGCGCGCCCGACTTCTTCGCCGTCCAGGTGGCTATGTAATCCATCAGGCCGGGGTTGAGACAGTCATAGGGTTCGAGGCCGATCGATTTCAACTGGCCGCGAATGCCGTCCATGCGCTTGGGGTCGACACCGGATTCGATGATCGACGAGACGAAAGCGGTGAAGCCCGGCGGTGACCAGCCGTCTTCCTCGAAGCGCTCGGGATGGATGAAGGACAGACCCTTGAACGGATGATCGCGCTCGACCGGGCCGTGCATGTGGACGCCGCAACCGGTGCAGGCATGGCGCTGGATCAATGCTGCCGGATCGACCACCTTCAGCTTGTCGCCATTCTCGGTGACGGTGACGTCGCCAGTGCCGGCGACCGCCACGACCGAGAACACCGCGCCGTCCGGTTTCCAGCATTTGGTGCAGCCGCAGGCATGGTTGTGGGCGATCTGGCCCTTGACCGTCACCTTCACCGGCTTGCTGGTGCAGGCACAGACCAGCGTGCCGCCGGCAAAGCTTGCGCTTTCCTTCGGCAGGCCATTGTCGATTTTCGGATGCAGTTTCTCAGGCATTATCTTCCTCCCTTGTTGAACCCATGCAACTACAGTCGCTGGCCCTTCGGTCGGCGGCTTCTTCTCCTCAATAAACGACGACGCTCCTGATCGACTTGCCCTCATGCATGAGGTCGAAGCCCTTGTTGATGTCTTCCAGCTTCAGCAAATGGGTGATCATCGGGTCGATCTGGATCTTGCCGTCCATGTACCAGTCGACGATTTTTGGCACGTCAGTGCGGCCGCGTGCGCCGCCAAAGGCGGTGCCCATCCAGGTGCGGCCGGTGACCAGCTGGAATGGCCTGGTCGAAATCTCCTGGCCGGCGCCCGCAACGCCGATGACGACCGACTTGCCCCAGCCGCGATGCGAGGCTTCCAGCGCCTGGCGCATTACCTTGGTGTTGCCGGTGCAGTCGAACGTGTAGTCGGCGCCGCCGATCTGGTCGGCACCGCGCTTGGTCATGTTGACGAGGTGGGGGACGATGTCGCCGTCGATCTCCTTCGGATTGACGAAATGCGTCATGCCGAACCTCTCGCCCCATGCCTTCTTGTCGTTGTTGAGATCAACGCCGATGATCATGTCGGCGCCGGCCAGCTTCAGGCCCTGGATGACATTCAAGCCGATGCCGCCTAGGCCGAAGACCACGGCGGTCGCGCCTTGCTCGACCTTGGCGGTGTTGATGACAGCGCCAATGCCGGTGGTGACGCCGCAGCCGATGTAGCAGATCTTGTCGAAGGGGGCCTCGGGGTTGACCTTGGCCACCGCGATCTCGGGCAGCACGGTGAAGTTGGAGAAGGTCGAGCAGCCCATATAGTGAAAAATCTTGTCCTTGCCGATTGAGAAGCGCGACGAGCCGTCCGGCATCAGGCCCTGGCCCTGCGTGGCGCGGATGGCGGTGCACAAATTGGTCTTGCGCGACAGGCAGGACGGGCACTGCCGGCATTCCGGCGTGTAGAGCGGGATGATGTGGTCGCCCTTCCTGACGCTAGTGACGCCCTTGCCGACATCGACGACGATTCCGGCGCCTTCATGGCCGAGGATTGCCGGAAACAGACCTTCGGGATCGGCGCCCGACAAAGTGAACTCGTCGGTGTGGCAGATGCCGGTCGCCTTGATCTCGACCAGCACCTCGCCTTCGCGCGGTCCGTCGAGGTCGACCTCCATGATTTCCAGCGGCTTTCCGGCGGCGACAGCGACAGCGGCGCGGGTTTTCATCAGGCAATTCCTCCCAAGGCGATTGGTCTTCAGGCTTTCAGGGTTTTTATACTGTTTCAACCCGATTTGGCGACCAAATATGGCGCAAATCTTGGCTCAGTCGTCGGCGAGCCCAACCTTCGCCCCTCGGCACGGGCCTGGCGGGCAGGGAGTGTCTTGATGGGTGCGCTGCCGGCGGTGCTTGAGCCCGGCTGCCGAAGCCCATAAGAAGGACGAAAGACCGAGGAAACGCCTTCGATGTTCACGAAAATCCTGATCGCCAATCGCGGCGAGATTGCTTGCCGCGTCATCAAGACGGCGCGCAGGATGGGGATTGCCACCGTAGCGGTCTATTCCGACGCCGATCGCGACGCCGTGCACGTCGAAATGGCCGACGAAGCCGTGCATATCGGGCCATCGCCGGCCGCGCAAAGCTATCTTCTGCCTGAAAAGATCATCGCTGCCTGCAAGGAGACGGGCGCGCAGGCCGTGCATCCCGGCTACGGTTTTCTGTCGGAGCGGGCCGCCTTCTGCGAAGCGCTTGAGGCTGAGGGCATGGTCTTCATCGGTCCAAAAGCCAAGGCGATCAAGGCGATGGGCGACAAGATCGAATCGAAGAAGTTCGCCAATGCCGCAGAAGTGTCGACGGTACCGGGCTGGCTTGGTGTCATCGAAAATGCCGACCATGCCGAAAAGATCGCCGGCGAGATCGGCTATCCCGTGATGATCAAGGCCTCGGCCGGCGGCGGCGGTAAAGGCATGCGCATTGCCTGGAGCCAGTCGGAAGTGCGCGACGGCTTCGACCGGGCGCGCTCGGAGGCGAAAAGCTCGTTCGGCGACGACCGCGTCTTCATCGAAAAGTTCGTCGTCGATCCGCGTCATATCGAAATCCAGGTGCTGGCCGACGCGCATGGCACCGCCCTCTATCTCGGCGAGCGCGAATGCTCGATCCAGCGCCGGAACCAGAAGGTTGCGGAAGAGGCGCCGTCGCCATTCCTCGATGCCAGGACGCGCAAGGCCATGGGCGAGCAGGCCGTGGCGCTGGCCAAGGCGGTCGACTACCAGAGCGCCGGCACCGTCGAGTTCATCGTCGATGCTGAAAAGAACTTCTATTTCCTTGAAATGAATACACGATTGCAGGTCGAGCATCCGGTGACGGAGCTTGTTACCGGCATCGACCTAGTCGAGCAGATGATCCGTGTCGCCGCCGGCGAGAAGCTGGCGATCGAGCAGAGCGACGTCAAGCTGAACGGCTGGGCGGTGGAAAGCCGGCTCTATGCCGAGGATCCCTATCGCAATTTCCTGCCCTCGATCGGCCGTTTGACGCGCTACCGGCCGCCGGAGGAGGGCACGTTCGGCGATATCGTCATCCGGAACGACACCGGCGTCACCGAAGGTTCCGAGATTTCGATGTTCTATGACCCGATGGTGGCAAAACTCTGCACATGGGCGCCGACACGGCTGGCGGCAATCGACGCCATGTCGGAAGCGCTGGACAGTTTCGTCGTCGACGGCATCGAGCACAACATTCCATTCCTGGCGGCGCTGATGCAGCATCCGCGCTGGCGCGAGGGGCGGATATCGACGGGCTTCATCGCCGAGGAATATCCTGACGGCTTCGCGCCGATCGTGCCCAATGGCGATGAAAAGGCAGTGCTGGCGGCGATCGCCACCGCGGTCGAGCTTCTGCGCCGCGACCGGCTCGACCGGCTGGGCGGGCGGCTGGCGCCGCATTCGGGCGCACTCAAGCGCGATTGGGTGGTGAAGCTCGGCGACGACTATCTCCAGGCTTCGATCATCGAGGGCATGATCTCCATTCCGATGGAAATCGATCTGTCGGTCGATGGCGGCAAAGCGCTGACCGTGGCGTCCGACTGGCGGCCGGGCGACCTCATCTGGCGCGGCACTGTCGGTGCCCGCAAGGTCACGGCGCAGATCAGGCCGGCGCCGAACGGCCTGCGCATTGCCTGGAAAGGCATGTCGGTGACGGCGCGCGCCATGCTGCCGCGCACGGCGGAGCTGGAAAGGCTGATGCCGGAGAAGGTGGCGCCGGACACGTCCAAGATGCTGCTTTGCCCGATGCCGGGCCTGGTCGTGTCGATCGCGGTTGCCGAGGGGCAGGAGGTCAAGGCCGGCGAGACGCTGGCCGTGGTCGAGGCGATGAAGATGGAAAACGTGCTGCGCGCCGACCGCGATCTTGTCGTGTCGAAGCTCAACGCCAAGCCGGGTGACAGCCTGGCTGTCGATGCGGTGATCATGGAGTTCGCCTAGAGATTGTTTGGAAATTCTACTCCGGCGGCCATCTGAAGGTGGTTCTGCGCTTCCCGTGCTCACGGACCAATGGCCGCTGCGCTCCGGTTCTCGAAACCACCATCATATGACTCGCCAGTGCGAATTTCGAACAATCTCTGAGCCGTGCGGCTGGGTACGGAAGCCTGTGGTCGGTGGTCATTTGTGCTGGACTGGCATCGCCCGGTCCGGGACAATACATCTCCATCGACTCAAAGCCCTTCGAGCAATTTGAAACATCATGGCGGATGACAAACTTCCACGCGATCCCCTGAGGCGCGAAGCAGCGCTCGCTGCTGCGCGCCCGGAGGCGCCGGCGCGGCCGTTCATCCATCTGCGCGTGCATTCGGCGTATTCGCTGCTCGAGGGCGCCTTGCAGGTCGCCGCCGTTGTCGGTCATGCAGTCAAGGACGAGTGCCCGGCAATCGCAGTCACCGACACAAACAATCTGTTCGGCGCGCTGGAATTTGCCCAGAAGGCGGTGAAGGAAGGCATCCAGCCGATTATCGGTTGCCAGATCGATCTCGCCTTTTCCGGCGAGACCAGCGACGCGCAGCGCGACCGCCGCCGCCATGGTCCGGAGATGCACGCCGTGGTGCTGCTCGCCGCCACCGAGGCCGGCTACAGCAACCTCGTCAGGCTGGTCAGCCAGGTCTATCTGGAGACGCCGCCGGGCGAGCCCGTGCATCTGACGTCAGCAATGCTGGAAGGCCATAGCGATGGCCTGATCTGCCTCAGCGGCGGGCCGCGCGGCCCGATCGGCCGGGCGCTGAAGGAGGATCGCCGAGATCTTGCCGAGACGCGGCTTCTGGCACTCAAGGCGCTGTTCGGCGACCGGCTCTATGTCGAGCTGGACCGTGTTTCCGGTTATGACCGCGCTATCGAGAAATCATCGGTCGACCTTGCCTATATCCATGATCTGCCGCTGGTCGCCACGAATGAGGCGTTCTTCGCCGCCCGCGACGACTATGACGCGCATGATGCTCTGATCGCCATTGCCGAGGGTTCGGTGGTTGCCGCCGACAACCGTCGCCGGCTGACTTCGGACAATTTCCTGCGCAGCCAGGCGGATATGGCGCGGCTGTTCGCCGACCTGCCGGAAGCGATCGACAACACCGTCGAGATCGCGCTGCGCTGTTCCTATTATCCCAAGACCCGCAATCCGATCCTGCCACGCTTTACCGGCGGCGATGTCGCCGACAATGAGGTGGCGCTGAAAGCGGAGGCCGATGAGCTACGCCGGCAGGCGCATGAGGGGCTCGAGGCGCGGCTGGCTGCGCATGGGCCCACTTCCGGCTACACGGTCGAACAATACCGCGAGCGGCTCGATTTCGAACTCTCCATCATCGAGAAGATGAAGTTTCCCGGCTATTTCCTGATCGTCGCCGACTTCATCAAATGGGCCAAGGCGCAAGGCATTCCGGTCGGGCCGGGCCGTGGTTCGGGCGCCGGATCGCTGGTCGCTTATTCCACGACCATCACCGACATCGATCCGCTGCGCTTCTCGCTGCTGTTCGAGCGCTTCCTCAACCCCGACCGCGTGTCGATGCCCGACTTCGACATCGACTTCTGCCAGGACCGGCGCGAAGAGGTCATCCGCTACGTCCAGCAGAAATATGGCCGCGACCAGGTTGGGCAGATCATCACCTTCGGTACGCTGCAGGCGCGCGCGGTGCTGCGCGACGTCGGCCGCGTGCTGCAAATGCCTTACGGCCAAGTCGACAAGCTCTCCAAAATGGTGCCGCAGAACCCCGCCAATCCGGTCAAGCTGGCGGATGCCATCGCCAACGAGCCGCGCTTTGCCGAGGAGGCCGAGAAGGAGCCAATCGTGCAGACGCTGCTCGATATGGCGCAAAAGCTGGAAGGGCTCTACCGCCACGCTTCGACGCACGCCGCTGGCATCGTCATCGGCGACCGGCCCTTGTCGGAACTGGTGCCGATGTACCGCGATCCGCGCTCCGACATGCCGGTCACCCAGTTCAACATGAAATATGTCGAACAGGCCGGGCTGGTGAAGTTCGACTTCCTCGGCCTGAAGACGCTGACCGTGCTGGAGACGGCAGTGAAGCTGATCCGCCGGCGCGGCATCGAGATCGACCTGGCGACGATCCCGCTCGACGACCCTGAAACCTACGCCATGCTGTCGCGCGGCGAAGTGGTCGGTGTGTTCCAGGTGGAAAGTGCCGGTATGCGCAAGGCGCTGATCGGCATGCGGCCCGACTGTATCGAGGACATCATCGCGCTGGTGGCGCTCTACCGCCCCGGCCCGATGGAGAACATCCCGACCTACAACGCCAGAAAGCATGGCGAAGAGGAGATGGCCTCGATCCATCCCAAAATCGACCATCTGGTGAAGGAGACGCAAGGCGTCATCGTCTACCAGGAACAGGTGATGCAGATCGCGCAGGAGCTGTCGGGGTATTCGCTCGGCGAAGCCGACCTGCTGCGCCGCGCCATGGGCAAGAAGATCCGCGCCGAAATGGACAAGCAGCGCGAGCGCTTCGTCACTGGTGCGGTCGAACGCGGCGTCGGCAAGCCGCAGGCCGACTTCATCTTCGACCTTCTGGCCAAGTTCGCCGACTACGGCTTCAACAAATCGCACGCGGCCGCCTACGCCGTCGTGTCCTACCAGACCGCCTATCTCAAGGCGCATTACCCCGTCGAGTTCCTGGCGGCGTCGATGACGCTCGACATGGGCAATACCGACAAACTCGCCGATTTCCGCCAGGATGCGCTGCGTCTCGGCATCGAGGTGGTGGCGCCGTCGGTGATGACCAGCTTCCGCAATTTCGAGGTCGGCGAGAACCGCATTTACTATTCGCTGGCGGCCCTCAAGGGCGTCGGCGACGCTGCGGTCGAGCACATCGTCGCCATGCGCGGCGAAAAGCCGTTCAAGAATCTCGCCGATTTCTGTGAAAGGGTCGATCCCAAGATCGTCGGCAAGCGCGTCTTCGAAAGCCTGATCATGGCCGGCGCGCTCGACTGCTTCGGCCACGACCGCGCCCAGATGATGGCCGGCGTCGAACGGATGATGGGGCTGGCTTCGCTGGCGCAGCAGAATGCCATTTCGGGCCAGCACGACATTTTCGGCGCGTCGCTCGGCGCGCAGCAGCAGGCGCTCAATTTGCCGCAGACCGATCCGTGGCTTGCCGCCGACCGGCTGCACCGTGAATTCCAGGTCGTCGGCTTCTATCTTTCGGCGCATCCGCTCGACGAGTACAAGGCGGCCCTGCAGAAGATGCGCGTGCAGAACTGGGGCGAGTTCTCGGCTGCGGTCAAACGCGGTGCCGCCGCGGGCCGGCTCGCCGGCACCGTCACCACCAAGCAGGAGCGCAAGACCCGAACCGGCAACAAGATGGGCGTCATCGCCTTTTCCGACACATCTGGCCAATATGAAGCCGTGCTGTTTTCGGAAGGGTTGGCGCAGTATCGCGATCTGCTCGAGCCCGGACGTTCGGTGGTGATCACCGTTTCGGCTGAGGATAGGCCCGAAGGGGTCAATCTGCGCATCCAGACGGTGCAGTCGCTGGAGGATGAGGCCAGCCGTATCCAGAAGGCGCTGCGCATCTTCGTTCGAAATGACGGGCCTGCGTCGGCGATTCAATCGCAGCTTACCCAGCGTGGGGAAAGTCAGGTAAGCATTATCGTCATCAAAGAAGAGGCGCAGGGCGAGATCGAGATCGAATTGCCCAACCGCTACCGCATCTCGCCGCAGATCGCGTCGGCCATGCGCGCGGTGCCGGGTGTGGTCGAAGTCGAGCTCGTCTAGGCTGCGCTGATATACACGGCAATCGCATCGACGTCGGCCAGTGCATGACGGCATAAAGATGCTCTGGGCCTGACATTGCAGCCGATAGGGCCAGCGTGCGGGGCGTGGTTGACCTGACCTTCCTTTGAACCACATGCGTTGAGCAGAAACTTCAAAGGAACGCACAATCATGCCCAGCCGCGAACGCGTCGAAGCCTTCCTCAAGGAGGTGGTCGAAGGCAGCCACGTCAAAGCGATCGCCGACTTCTACCATGACGATGCCACCATGCAGGAAAATCTCGGCGTCCCGCGGCGCGGCAAGGAAACACTGATGGCGCATGAGCAGGCAGCACTCGATCGGATCGAGAAGATGCACACCCATCCTGTCCAGACATTCCTGGTCGATGGCGACAATGTCGCCATCCGCTGGACCTTCGACCGTGTCGACAAGGCCGGCACCGTGCGCCGGCTGGAAGAGGTGGCCCTGCAGCGCTGGCGTGGTGACCGGATTGCGGAGGAGCGGTTCGTCTACGACACCGCCTCGGCCTGGCGCCTCGTCGGGCCGGACGGCAAGGTGGTGGAGGGGTGACGATCACCGGGTCAGATCATGATGAGATTTGGTTGAAATCTCATCATGATCTAACCCTTTGTTGGAGCATGATCTTTTCCAAAAACCGGCACCCACTTTTTGGGATCATGCTCTAGACGGCCCCGGCTGGGACAGTTACGCACTTGGTGATGAAAGCAGCCGAGAAGGACGGATTGCAGCAAAGCTCAGCGATGGCGCGGCTGCGTGACCGGCTGCGCAAGCTCTATCACGGACGCACGCCGGCGGCGTTCCGGTTTCAGCTGGTGGCGGTCATCATCGACCTCGCCATCATCGCCTTCTTCGTTGCCACGCCGGTGCTCCAGGACAAGCCGTCATTCCTGTGGCTCGACTATACCGTCGCCGCATTGGTCGCCGCCGACCTGATTGCCCGGCTGTTAGCCTCCAACGACATGCTGCGGCTGATGAAACAGCCGACATCCTGGGTCGATGTCTTCATCCTTCTGACGCTGCTGATGCCGACGGCGCTGGCAAATCTGGCGTTCCTGCGCATCCTGCGGCTGTGGTCGCTGTCGCGCAGCGGCTCGCTGTGGCGGCATTTCGAGATGCGCGGGCTAAGGCCATGGCGCGAGGCGAGCCAGGCGGTCATCAACCTTTTGACGTTTCTCTTCGTCATCACCGGTTTCGTCTACACCTTCTTCTTCCGCTCCGGCGCCGGCCTCGAAAACTATGTCGATGCGCTTTATTTCACCGTTGCCACGGTGACGACGACCGGTTTCGGCGACATCGTGCTGCCGGGAATTGCCGGCAAGCTGACCGCAATCGTCACCATGATCATCGGCATCTCGCTGTTCGTCAGGCTGGCGACAGCGATCTTCCGACCCGCCAAGGTGTTCTTTCCCTGTCCGCAGTGCGGACTGCAACGGCATGAGCCGGACGCCGTGCACTGCAAGGCCTGCGGGCATCTTCTCAACATACCGGATGAGGGGAATTGACCGACCGCTACGAGGCCGCGACCTCGGCCGGCTTTGGCGCCTTGCGCTGCAGGTTGAGCAGGTTGCCCATCAGGATCAGCAGGGCGCCGCCGGCTGTAAAGATGTCGATCTGTTCGCTGTAGAGCAGCCAGCCGATCAGCGCCGACAGTGGCACGCGCAGGAAATCCATCGGTGAAATCACCGTAGCGTCGGCATAGGTGAGGGCACGCGCCATGCAGAAATGCGACGACATGCCGGTGAAGGCAATCAGCAGGATCCATGGCCAGAGTTCGAGCGGTGGGTTGCGCCATTCATAAAGCGCCGGGATCAGGCCGACCACTGACTGGATGATCAGCATCCAGAAGATGATGCGCACGACGCTGTCCGTGCGGGTCAGCGACTTGACCAACACCACCGATACGCCAAAGCACACGGCCGCGCCGAGAACGACGAGGTGACCCGGATCCATGGAGCCGACGCCGGGGCGAACGATGACCACCACGCCGATCAGGCCAAGCACGACCGCCGCAATTTTCGGGCGGGAGAGCCTTTCGCCAAGAAACGCCACCGCCAGGATCGCGGTCCAGATCGGCGTGGTGAATTCGACCGATATGAGGACCGCAAGCGGGATCAGCGTCAGCGCATAGAGCCATGCGGCCTGGCCCGTATAGTGGATGACATTGCGAGCGATATGGGCCAACGGGCGCTGCGTGCGCATTGCAGCGAATCCGCCGCTCATCATCACCAGCGGCAACAGGATGAAGAAGCCGATCACCGAGCGCAGTTCCAGCACCTGGAAGACGTTGAGCTCGGCGGTGGTTGCGCGGCCGGCGACTGACATCGCCAGAAACGAGGCGATCGACAGCGCCATCCAGAACGCGGCTTTGGGGATCGATGGGGAAGGTGCCATAGGCGCTATGTCGCAAGCCGGGACTTCTATCGCAACCGTTAGGCGACGCATTCGACTGGGCCAGACCCGTTGCAAAACAGCCATGCTGGAAGTGGAACCTGACGCAACGGCAGGCGTTGGTTCCCGGTATTGGCCAATTGCTGGACGCATCGTTTCTTCATCATCAACGGGGGAGAGATTCCGATGAAATCATTCGCGCGGTTTCTGCTAGCCGGCTGCCTGCTAACTGCAAGCGCCACGGCCGATGCCGACGAGGCGAATTTTCTCAGCTCCTTGCAAGGGAATTTCTCCGGCAAGGGGACAGTCAAGGTCACCACCGACGCACCGACGGTGAATGTGTCCTGCACCTTCAATTCCGACGCGACCTCGAGTTCATTGTCGCTTGACGGCAATTGCCGTGGTCTTGTCGTGGTGACGCGCGCCATCAGCGCCAATCTGAAGGCCCGCGGGGCGAAGTATACTGGCGTCTATGTCGGGTCGCGCACCGGGCCGGCACAGCTCGCCGGCAGCCGTTCCGGGAACGCGATCAGTCGCGGCATTCGCTGGGCGGCGGAGGTCAATGGCGATCGCAAGGCGCGGTTGACGGTGGAGAAAACCAGCGGCGACGGAATGCGGTTGACCGTTACCGACGTCGATCCGAAAACCGGCAAGAACGTGGTGACGAGCCGCATCGATCTCAAGCGTATCTAAGCCGTCTCACTCCTCGATCGGCTCCGGCGGGTTGGCGTTGCGGCCTTTACCGAAGGTGTAGCCGGTTTCCACCGCCTTCTTGCCGAACTTGTCGCGCAGCGTATCGATGGCGCTTTCGGCCATGGCGCGCTTGCGCGAGCCGACGTCGACGAGATCGGGCGGATCGGCCTTCTCGTCATCCGAGAGATCGCTGACACCGATGCCAAGCAGCCGGTACTTTGTCCCGTCCGCCTCCTTGCGCAACAGCTCGAGCCCGGTCTGGAAAATGCGGTCGGCCAGCCGGGTCGGATCGCCGAGCTGGCGGTTGCGGGTACGCAGCTTGAAATCCTGCGTCTTCAGCTTCAGCACCACGGTGCGCCCGGCAATGCCTGACTTCTTCAGCCGCGCCGAGACCTTTTCCGACAATCCCCTCAGCACTGGAACCAGTTCGCCCATTTCAGCTATGTCGGTGTCGAAAGTGGTTTCGGCCGACACACTTTTCGCATCCTGGTCGGGATCGACACGGCGGTCGTCCTGGCCGCGCGAGAGATGGTAGAGCCGCGTGCCCATCACGCCATAGCGGCGCATAAGATCGGCGCGCTCCATGCGCTGCAACTGGGCGATGCTGCGGATGCCGTCGCGTTCGAGCGTTGCGGCAAAAGCCTTGCCGACGCCCCAGATCAGCGTCACCGGCTGTTCGGCCAGGAAACCCAGCGCCTCGGCTTCGCCGATCACCGAAAAGCCGCGCGGCTTGCGGAAATCGGAGGCAACCTTGGCCAGGAACTTGCAGTAGGAAAGGCCGGCCGAAACGGTGATGCCGATTTCCTTTTCGACGGTCTGCGCAAAGCGCGCCAGCACCACCGCCGGCGGCATGCCGTGCAGGCGCTCGGTGCCGGCAAGGTCGAGAAACGCCTCATCGATGGAGAGCGGTTCGACCAGCGGCGTGAGCGCCTGCATCAAGGCGCGGACATCGCGGCCGACGCGGACGTATTTCTCCATATTGGGCGGGATGACGACCGCTTCCGGACAGGCTTCGAGCGCCTTGAACATCGGCATTGCCGAGCGCACCCCCTTGATGCGGGCGATGTAGCAGGCGGTGGAGACGACACCGCGCTTGCCGCCGCCGATGATCAGCGGCTTGTCCTTCAGCGCCGGATTGTCGCGCTTTTCGATCGCCGCATAGAAGGCGTCGCAATCGATATGCGCCAGATGCAGCTGGTAGAGCTCGGGATGGCGGGTGAGTCGAGGGCTGCCGCAACGCTCACAGCGCCTGGTATCGCTGCGCTGAAAGGTCAGGCAGTCGCGGCAAAAACCGTGCTCGGGATTGTTGACAGGGGCCGCCATCGCTGCGAACATAAAGAGAACAGATGCAATGGTACGTCAGGACGGAAGCCGCCACAAGCGGTTAGCCGGGAGAGAACTCATGAGCACCACCATAGCGCCGCTGGCGTCTGGCCTGTGGGCGGCTTTCGAGGATCTTTTCGGCAAGCAGGGCGCCTGTTACGGCTGCTGGTGCACGCATTTCCGGATGGCGCCGGCGGTCCGACGGGCCAGCGACAAGCAGCGCAACAAGGATCATATCAAGGCGCGTATCGAGGCCGGGCCGCCGCCGGGGCTTTTGGCCTTCGAGGACGGCCAGGCGGTCGGCTGGATGCAGATCGGTCCACGCGCCGACGTGCCCGAATGGAACAATCGGGGCCGGGGCTCGGCGCCGGTCGATCCAACCGACGCCGTAGATCCCGGCGTCTGGGCCATCTCCTGCTTCTTCATCCGCGCCAGCGCGCGCGGCCGGGGCGTCAGCCACCGCCTGGTCGAGGGCGGCATCGCTTTTGCCCGCCAGAACAAGGCGCGGCTGGTCGAGGCGTGTCCGATCGACGTGTCGCGCGATTCGCGTTCGATCGGGCTGTTCGTCGGCTCGTCGCGTGTGTTTGAAAAGGCCGGCTTCGAGCGGCTTGTCGAACGCAAGGCCGGACGGCCGCTGATGCGGCTGGTGTTGTAGGCGGCAGCAATCCATAGGTCTTGTCTTGCGGCTGTGATGGTATTTTCCTACCAGTGGTAGAAGCGGTTTTGACGACTGCAATAAAGTGGAGGATCGATATGAAGCGCGTTTTGCCATTCGCTTTGCTTCTAGCCTGCAGTGCGCCGGCGCTTGGGCAGACGGTCGACAGCGAGGGCGCCAAGCAGCTTACCGACAATCTGGCGCGCTATTTCAGCAAGAAGCCGTTCGAGATCGGATTTCTGAAGGTCTCGGTCGAAGGCGACGCCTACAAGCTCGCATTCGATTTCAAGCCCGTCGTGGAACTCTTGGCAAAACAGGATGGCCTGAAGCTCGATCTCACCCCTTATACGCTGTTGACCAAACCACGCAGCGATGGCGCGTGGGATGTCTCAGGCAATCTGGCGCCGGAAGGGTCGATGGAGTTCAACGGCCCTCAGGGGCCGCAAAGCATGAAGATGTCTATCAAGGGCGGGAAGTTCGTTGGTGTCTACGATCCCGAGTTGGCGGCTTTCAGCAGCGCCACGTCGTCACTTGAAGGCATGAATATGACGTCGCAGGACGCCAGGCAGCGCACGGAGATGAGTTCTGGTGCTGGAACCGCCACAATGAGCGCTACCGAGGGCGCAAATGGCGGTGTCGATTTTAGCATGGTTCAGACGATTGCCGATTTTGCAGAGGTCATCACGATCGACAACCCCAACAGCGGGCAGAAAATCCCGCTGACGGTCAAGTCGCCCGAATTTTCGGTCGACGCGAAAGGCAAGGGGCTGCGCACGAAGCCTATTCTGGACCTGTTGGCTTTCGCCGTGGCCAATGAGGACGAGGCGAAACTGAAAGCCAATCAGGCGGAGCTCAAGTCGCATCTTCTGACCGCGCTGCCGATATGGGAGCGGATTGATGGGGCTTACAGTCTCAAGGATTTCAGCGTCGGCAGCCCGATCGGCAGTTTCGGCGCAGCAACACTCGGCATCGCCTTCGGCATGGACGGTGTCTCGCGCAACGGGACGATCAGCTACGGGATCAAAGCGTCTGGGCTCTCGATACCGCAAAATCTTGTTCCAGCCTGGAGCGTCGCGCTGTTGCCCACCGACATCGACCTCAATTTCGGTGGGGCCAACATCGATCTCGACACAATGGCCAAGAAGGCTATCGAGGCCTTCGATCTCAACAACAACCCGCCGCTTTCGGCGGATTTCGGCGACGGCCTGAAGAAAGATTTTCTGGCGAACGGCCCCAAGATCCTCATCGGCCACAGCACGGTCAAGGGCGGCGGTGCCGAAATCGGGCTGGAGGGCGATATGACGTTTCCCGATGGCGAGAAGCCCGATGCCAACGTGACAATCGACGTGACCGGCTACGACAAGATCGTGGCAAGCCTGCAGGAGGCGGCGAAGACCGACCCGCAGGCCTCACAGGCTTTTACCGGCGCCTTGGCCATCAAGGGATTTGCCAAGACGCTGCCGGATGGTCGTATCGAATGGGTGATCAACGCCAGGCACGATGGGTCGGTGACGGTCAACGGCGCCATGCTGAAGGGGCCGGATCCGGTCGTGGAAGACAACACCGATCAGGATGCGATCCCTGGCGAGGGCAACAATGGCGGAGCAGGGGCGAAGCTGCAGCCTTGATCGCCAAGCTTGGAGGCGCTTGGGCTTAAAGCCCGAGCGCGCTCGCGATCTTCGGCGCGGCCTCGTGCCAGTCCTCGACGGAGATGATGTCGTCCGGCACCGGCGGCAGGAAGGCGCGCAGCGAATTGTCGGCCATCAGGTGGAAGAGATGGGCGTCGGCAACCGAGTTGCGTGCCGAGATGAGGTTGGCGGGCTGGTCGTCGACAAAGGCTACCGGCCGGCCGTTCTTGCCGCGCAGTTTCGCCACCGCCGGTCCCTTGGCCATTTCGGTGGTCAACAGCGGATAGGGCAGACCGAGCGCATCGAGATGGGCGCGGCGGGCGGCGCGATGCCGGTGCGGCATGGCGGTCAAAAGGACGATCTCGGCGCGGTCGCCAAGGCTGGCAAGCGCTTGTTCGGCACCATCGGTGACGCTCTGCCAGTCGGCCTGCGTATCGAAGAAATCTCCGAGAAGTGCCGTCACCTCCGGCTGTTCGATCAGCCGGCCGCTCGCCGTTTCGGCAATGTTGCCGGTGAGACGGAAGGAGGCCAGGGTCAGGCCGAAGCCGCGCGATTTCAGGAAATGCGGAAACGGCCGGATGAATTCGAGCACGACATCGTCGACATCGAGGATCAGCAGAGGCCGGTCGTCGGCTGCAAGTTCGGCGATCTGGCGTGCCGTCTCGGGATCGTCGCTCATATCGAATGCTCATGGTCGTCGCCGCCAAGAGGCAGCGCGCGCAACGCCTTGCCGACTGAGGCCGGCGGAGTGTCGGTTTCCTCGGCAAAGCGCAGCAAGGTCGGCTCGTGGGCGAGGATGAACTGCAGCACGCCGGCAAGGAATCCCGGTTCGGCCGCGGCGCGGCGGATGGCGGACGCCTCGATGCCGGTGATGGCCAGGAAGCGCGGCAGGAGTTCGGGGTCGGCGGCGACGAAGCCCAGTGCCTTCACGGCAATGGTTTCCGCTTCCTCGCGCATTGACGCTGCGTTTGCCATCACTACTTTCTCGTTGCGGAAATGAGTCTCTTTTCCGCAGTAATCGCAAGCGTCGCCTGCGGCAAGCCACAGCCCCGATCCAATGTGGTTTTCGAGGTGGAATCCGAATGGCTTTTGCCGCTTCGGGTTTGCATTTCGTCAATCATATTGCCTTAAGAGTGAGCGAGGGTTTGGTGTGCTTCGACAAAGGCGCATAGCGGCAGGGCTTCGGGCAGAAGCCTGGCCGGGACGGGAAATCGATGCCTAAGAAGGTCATGATTGTCGAGGACAACGAGCTCAATATGAAGCTCTTTCGCGACCTCATCGAAGCCAGCGGTTATGAAACGGTGCGCACGCGCAACGGGCTCGAGGCGCTCGATCTGGCGCGCCAGCACAGGCCCGACCTGATCCTGATGGACATCCAGCTGCCCGAAGTGTCGGGGCTGGAAGTGACGAA
Source organism: Mesorhizobium sp. M1004 (assembly GCF_040318795.1). NCBI lineage: Bacteria > Pseudomonadati > Pseudomonadota > Alphaproteobacteria > Hyphomicrobiales > Phyllobacteriaceae > Mesorhizobium > Mesorhizobium sp. M1004. The sequence goes on along the minus strand of NZ_JAMYNB010000005.1, from coordinate 364,911 downwards.
ATGGCTGAAGGAGGACGACGACCTCCATTCCATTCCGGTCATCGCCGTCACCGCCTTCGCCATGAAGGGCGACGAGGAACGCATTCGCCAGGGCGGTTGCGAGGCCTACATCTCCAAGCCGATCTCGGTGCCGCGTTTCATCGAGACCATCAAATCCTATCTCGGTGATGCCTGATGCCTGATGCCTTCAGCCGGAGCCTTGTGACATGACCGCGCGGATCCTCGTCGTCGACGACATCCCTGCCAATGTCAAACTTCTCGAGGTTCGGCTGCTGGCCGAATATTTCGAGGTGTTGACGGCCTCCAACGGGCCGGACGCGATCGAGGCCTGCGAAAACGGCAAGGTCGATGTCGTGCTGCTCGACGTGATGATGCCCGGCATGGACGGGTTCGAGGTCTGCAAGCGGCTGAAAAGCGATCCGGCGACCGCGCATATACCGGTGGTCATGGTGACCGCGCTGGGCCATGTTGCCGACCGGGTGCGCGGCCTCGAGGCAGGCGCCGACGACTTTCTCACCAAGCCGGTCAACGATCTGCAACTGATGACGCGGGTGAAGAGCCTGGTCAGGCTGAAGTCGCTGACCGACGAGCTGCGGCTGCGCGCATCGACCACCCGCAACATCGGCATCGAGGCGCTGTTGAGCCGCAGCTTCGCGTCGGAGGACGCCACGCCGAAGGTGCTGTTGATCGACGAGCGCAAATCGTCGGTTGAGCGCATCCAGAACATGCTGCGCGGCAGCGCCGAGCTCGACATTGCCACCGATCCGCATGCCGGCTTCTTCCAGGCCGCCGAGGCGCCCTATGAGTGCGTGCTGATCTCGACCGGTTTTACCGATTTCGATCCGCTGCGGTTGTGTTCGCAATTGCGTTCGCTCGACCGCACCCGCTTCCTGCCGATCATCCTGATTGCCGACGAAGGCGAGGAGGGCCGCATCATCAGAGGCCTCGAACTCGGCATCAACGACTATCTGATGCGGCCGATCGACCAGCAGGAGCTGACGGCGCGGCTGCGCACGCAGGTGCGCCGCAAGCGCTACAATGACCAGCTGCGCGCCAGCGTCACCCAGACCATAGAGATGGCGGTGACCGACGCATTGACCGGGCTGCACAACCGCCGCTACCTCGACAGCCATTTGCAGACGCTGTTCGACCGCGCCGTGGCGCGGCGGCGGCCTCTGTCGGTGATGATCACCGATCTGGACCGCTTCAAGACCGTCAATGACTCGCATGGCCATGATGGCGGCGACGATGTGCTGCGCGAGTTCGCAAGGCGGCTGCGCAAGAACGTCAGGGGCATCGACCTTGCCTGCCGCTTCGGCGGCGAGGAATTCGTCGTTGTGATGCCGGACACGGACGGCGCGGTGGCGGAGAAGGTTGCCGAGCGCATTCGCGCCGAAATCGCCCAGCTGCCCTTTGCCATCGGCCCTGAAGGCAAGGCGATCGAAGTCACGGTCAGCGTCGGCGTGTCATCGGTTCTGAAGGGCGCGGACACGGTCGCGGCGTTGATGAAACGTGCCGACGTGGCGCTCTACGAAGCCAAAAGTGGCGGCCGCAACCGGGTCGTCGCCAAGGCAGCGTAGGCTAGACCACCGATTATCCAGTCAATCGGACAGGGTTAGGAATTTACCTTAATCCAAGCGATTCGGCAGGCTTGGTTAAGAAACTATTGATTTTCAAACATTGTTGCGCAAATGTGCGGTGCAAGAACAAGGGCGATGCGGGCACGAGGGTAGACAGCCGCATCGCTTCGCCGAATACCCCATGATGCTCAGGTCCGCCGCATCTCCTGGGTCCGTGGGGTCGGCCGGCCGGCGCTGGCACATAGTGGCCTCCTCGTACCGCTGCCATACGCCGACCGGCCCCCTTTTTTGCCAAAAAATGAGATGAGCACTTCGCGCCAAACAGCGGAGGGTTCTGCCTTTTGGGGGCCTTGAATCAAAAACGCCGCCCGAAGGGGCGGCGCTTTTGACAGAGCGTATGAAAACCAGATTACTTGATCTTGGTTTCCTTGAACTCGACATGCTTCTTGGCGACCGGGTCGTATTTGCGGAACGACAGCTTGTCGGTCTTGGTACGGCTGTTCTTGCTGGTCACGTAGAAGAAACCGGTGTCGGCGGTCGACAGAAGCTTGATCTTGATGTTTGCGGCTTTGGCCATTGTATCAGTCCGTTATGTTCGTGGGGTTTTGGCCGCTGGAGCGGGGGAAAACACCCGGACGCGGGAAACTTGGCGCGACACATAAAGAACGTGCCCGGAAAGTCAAGCCCGACGCCTTGCCTGTGTCGTAAGCACATGAGTTGTCCGGATTAGGAGCACATGAGTTGTCCGGTTTTATCATCGGCCCGATGGAGGCTGAGGATGAGACGGACAGCATGGCTATAGGCCGGCGAATGCCGGGACGCTGCGAAGCGGCGGGGTTCGGCAGGGTGGATTGGTCACCCCGACCAACTCTTCGCAGGCTCAGGGCGTTCGAATCTCGACAACCAAGCAATTGGCTTTTCGTCCGCTTCGGACCGCTTCTCACCTCACAACGGAGAAGGTAAAGCCGCTGCTTCCCCTCAGCGGGGCCGGATTTCTAGGCTTCTTCCTTAACTGGAAGCGCTTTCTTCCAGTCCCCAGTGGTGTTCCACCAGCGATTCGGATTGGCGCGGTCGTCCAGGCCCTTGGAGCGGCTGGCGAGGATCGGCTGGATGCGGATCACCGGCTCCTGGTAGGAATGCGCCTGGAAAATCGCCTCGACGACGCGGGCGGCGAGCGACTGGTCGTCGGGCAACTCGAACGAGACCTCGACGGTGCCGGGGCGGCGGCGCAGTTCGGTTTCGACGCCGGCGGCTGCACCTTCCAGCGGTCGGTAGCGTTCGATGCCGTGCGCCGTTTGATAGGCGTTGCGGTCGTATTTGCCCATTGCCAGCGGCGCGATCGCGACCACGGCGTCCATGATGCGGTCGACATCGGCTGCCGGGGCCTGGAAGCTGACAAGCAGCAGAAGCGTCATGCGCAGAGATGTGGTTTCAAAGCCGCTGTCGATCATCGCCGTATCCTCAAACTCGGGTTTTTTGGGACACCCTTTTAGCTGAGGTCTCCTGACACGGTTCTGTCAGCAGCGGCGACATCCCGTCAGGATTGCGCAGGCTGGCGACGGACAGGCTACCAGATCTTGCGGACCAGCCTGGCGCTGACCAAGGCGATATAGGCGGCAAAGAACAGGCCGAGCGACCAGCCGAAGCCGGAGGGCCCGAAGGCATCCATGCCGATGCCGATCGCCTGCGGGCCAAGCACCATGCCGACGCCGTAGCAGAGTACGAAGGCGGCGTTGGCCGAGGCCAGTTCATGGCCGGAGAGCTGCGAGCCCAGATGGGCAAGGCCGATCGTGTACATGGCGGCCACCACGCCGCCCCAGACGAACAGAAGCGCCGCCATCAGGTGCCAATTGCCGGCGAAGAACGGCATGAAGATGGTGCCGGCAAGTCCGACGGTGGCACAGGCCAACAGCAGATAGCGGCGGTCTGAGACGCGGTCGCTGATCATGCCGATAGGGATCTGCATCAGCACGTTGCCGAGGCCGATCATGGTGAGCAGGAGGGCTGCATCCGCCTCGGAATAGCCGATGCGGTTGCCATAGACGGGGAACAGCGCAAAGCCGCCGGTCTCGACGGCGCCGAACACCAGCACGGCGGCGGTCGCTGTCGGCACCAGCCAGATATAGCGCAGGAAGTTGCTGGTTTCGCCGTCAACCACGATTGTGGGACTTTCATTCCGTGCGGCCAGCACCGGGATTGCGGCCAGCGCGACCAGGACGATGATGACGCCAAACGGCAAGAAGCCGGTGCTGCCGATATGGGCGAAGATCCATGGCCCGGCGGCGAAGCCGAGCGACAGCACTGTGGCGTAGATGCCGAGCACCAGGCCGCGCCGGCGCGGCGGCGCCGAGGTGCTGATCCAGAATTCCGACAGGATGAACAGCACCGTCAGCGCGATGTGCAGCACGACGCGTAGTGGGAACCACATCCAGAAGTCCGGCGCGAAGTGGAAGCCGACAAAGGCGAGCGCGCCGGCGGCGATCATGGCGATCATCGTCCAGGCGACGCCGAAGCGCATCGCCAGCGGCGTGGCCAGCGGGGCGCCGGCGATCGAGGCAAGGCCGGCGACCGCGGTGTTGAGGCCGATCATCGATGCCGAGTGGCCGCGGCTCTCGAGAATAACGCTGAGCAGCGGCATGCCGAGGCCTATGGCGATGCCGACGACGCTGATCGACGAGATCGCGGCGATCATCGGTAGCCAATGTACGCGCTCGTCGCCCTCTTGCTGGGTATCGACCGTCATGTGATGCCTGAATACTCTGTCTGTTTGATATTGCGTAATTCCGGACGGAAAACCGCGTCACACTTTTCCTGGAATTGCTCTAAAGAATTTCGCGAACGAAGCGGTTGCGGATAAGCCGGTAGAACGGCACGGACCCACCGGGTCGCAGGCGTGGATCGCCGGCAAGCCGCGTCTCCAGCTCCTGCAAGATCGTTCGGGTGATGTCGGGGATATCGGCCTCTCTGGCCTTGGCGAGCGGCAGCCAGACTAGTTCTTCCAGCTCATTGGTCGGGCCGCCACCCGGCAGTTCCACGGCGACATCGCTGCGCCAGGCGCTGAAGAAGCGGGTGTCGAAACGACGCACGCGATTGGGCGGGGTGATGGCGCGGGCGATGAAGCGCAGCGGCGCCAGCGAAGGCTGGACGCCGTGCTCGACAAAGCCCTGCCAGTCGCGCTTGTCGGTTGCGAACGAGCCTTTGCGGCCGATGAGCAGGCCGGCTTCCTCATAAGTCTCGCGGATGGCCGAGAGCGCGATGGCACGGGCCCGCGACGGGCTGATGCGGCCGACGCCGGCGGTCAGCCTGGCTTCTTCCTCCGGGAGCAATGGGGTGGCAGCGGCAATGCGGCTGTCGGCCGAATCGGTGCGGCCGCCGGGAAAGACGAACTTGCCGGGCATGAAGGCGTGGCCTGCATGGCGCCGGCCCATCAGCACCAGAATCTCGTCGCCCTCGCGGTCGAGCAGGATCAGGGTGGCGGCATCGCGCGGGCGTATGGGCAGGCCGCTGTGGGCGGCTGCGCCACGGTCCATCCTGCTGACTTCCGCCTTGGTCATACCTTCCATGCGCAGGACCTAGCGGAAACTTCTGGCAAACGAAAGTGGCCTTTCACGGTCGGCATGTTGCGCCAGGCGACATTGCCCTGACGCAAACTAGGTTCCGGGATGCGGCTCGGTGCCGTCTTTTTCGCCGCCGAAGCCGTGCATATAGAGCGCCCATTGCAGTCCGATGACGGCGCCCTTGACCGGTTGCAGCAGAGCGACCGACAGCACGATGGTCAACGGCACCCAAATGGCGATGTGCTGCCACATGGAGAGCGTCGAGGTCGCCTCGATGCCCATGAAGGCGCCGAGAACGATGTGGCCGACAATGACGATGACGAGATAAGCGGGCAGGTCGTCGGCACGGTGGTGGTGGAACTCCTCACCGCACACGGCGCATTTGTCGACGCTCTTGGTGAAGCCGGCGAACAACCTGCCTTCGCCGCAATGCGGGCAGCGGCCAAGGGCGCCGCGCTTCATCGCCGTCCACAGCGGGCGGGCGACTCGGCCCGAATGATGTTCGCCGCCGAAAACCTGCTTCTGGATTCCCATTTCGCTTGCCATTATCGTCTCCTGCCGCGCGACCCCGGGCGCGATTGCGACGCGCGGGCGCGGCCTTTTGCCTTGTGAAACGACCGTTTGGAGCCGGGCAGGGGCTTCGGGTCGGTCAGCATCTCGAAACGCATCGCACCGGCCATAGGCGCCACCTCGATCAGGCGAACCTCGACGCGGTCGGCAAGCTGATAGCCCTTGCCGGTGCGTTCTCCGAACAGCGATCGCGCGGTTTCGTCATATATATAGTAATCGCCATTCAGACTTGACACCGGGATGAAGCCATCTGCGCCAAACTGCGGCAATTGGACAAATAGTCCCGATTTGGTGACGCCCGAAATGCGGGCGTCGAAGCGGTCGTCGATGCGCTCGGCGAGGTAGGCAGCGATCAGCCGGTCGACGGTGTCGCGCTCGGCCGCCATGGCGCGGCGCTCGGTGCCCGAGATCAGCACCGCGACGTCTTCCAGCCGCGTCTCTTCGTCCTGCGTCAGCCCGCCGGGGCCGAGCCCAAGTGCGGCAATCAGCCCGCGATGCACGATCAGATCGGCATAGCGGCGGATCGGCGAGGTGAAATGCGCGTAGCGCTTCAGGTTGAGGCCGAAATGGCCGATGTTCTTGGGCGAATATTCGGCCTGACTCTGCGAGCGCAGCACCACTTCGTTGACCAGCCCCTCATTGTCGGCGCCACGCACGCGCTCGAGAATGCCGTTGAACTGGGCGGGCCGCATCTGCGCGCCACGCGCCAGCGACAGGCCGAGCGTCTGCAGGAACTCGCGCAGCGATTCCTGCTTGGCCAGCGACGGCGCATCGTGGACGCGGTAGACCAGCGCCTGCTTCTTCGCTTCCAGCGTTTCGGCGGCGGCGACATTGGCCTGGATCATGAATTCTTCGATCAGCTTGTGGGCGTCGAGCCGCTCCGGGACGATGACGCGGTCGACGGTGCCGTCCGGCTTGAGCAGGATCTTGCGCTCCGGCAGATCAAGCTCGAGCGGCTGGCGGCCATCGCGGCCGCGCTTCAGGATGGCGTAGGCGTCCCACAGCGGCTTCAGCACCGTATCGAGGATCGGGCCGGTCTTGTCGTCAGGAAGGCCGTCTATCGCGGCCTGGGCCTGCGGATAGGCGAGCTTGGCCGCCGATTTCATCATGACGCGGTGGAAGGTGTGACGCAGCTTGCGGCCATCGGTGGCAAAAATCATGCGCACGGCAAGCGCGGGACGGTCCTGGCCTTCGCGCAGCGAGCACAGGTCGTTGGAGATGCGCTCTGGCAGCATCGGCACGACGCGGTCGGGGAAATAGACAGAATTGCCGCGTTTCAGCGCCTCGCGATCGAGTGCGGTGCCATAGCGGACATAGGCTGCAACATCGGCGATCGCCACCGTGGCGATCACGCCGCCGGGGTTCTTCTCGTCGAGGTCGGGCGTGGCGAAGACGGCGTCGTCATGGTCCTTGGCGTCGGCCGGGTCGATGGTCACCAGCGGCAGGTCGCGCCAGTCCTCGCGGTGAGCAAGCGTCGCCGGTTTTACCGCCTCGGATTCGGCGATGACGTCGGCCGGGAAGATATGCGGAATGTCGTGCGCGTGGATGGCGATCATCGAGACCGCCTTTTCGCTGGTCAGCGAGCCCAGCACCGCCAGCACTTTTGCGCGCGGCAAACCATACCGGGAGGCCCGCGCGGGCTCGACCTCGACAAGGTCGCCGTTCCTGGCGCCGTTCTGGAATTCCTTGTCGACGATCAGTTCGGGCTGGCGACGTTCGACCGGCTCGATGCGGAAGGTGCCGTCCCTCAGGATCCGGAAGACGCCCAGCACGGCATCGGTGCGCTTCTCGAAAATCTTCATCACGCGGCCGGTATAGGCAGGCCCGGTCGCATCGTCGGTCGGGAAGGTCTTGGCCAGCACACGGTCGCCGATGCCCGGCTGCGGGCCATTGCCGCCGCGCGAGACGCGGATCGAGACGACGGGCGGTTCGCCGGTGCCTACGGGCTCGGCAGGATGCGCCAGCAGGATGCCGTCGCCATCGCGGCCAAAAATGTCGAGTACGGCGACATGCGACAAGGCGCCGACACGGGCCAGCCGTTTGCGCTCCTTGGTCAGGATGCCTTCGTCCTGCAGGTCGCGCAGAATGTCCTTCAGCCAGATGCGGTCGTCGCCGCGCAAGGCAAACGCCTTGGCGATGTCGCGTTTTCCCGCGCGGTCGGGGTTCTCGGCGATGTAGCGCAGGATTTCGTCACGCGAGGGCCTGTAGTCGTCCTTGACCTTGGCCCTCGTGTCGGCGGTGCGCGGATCGCCGTGGCTTCTACCGGTGATCCTGCGCGCCACGCTGCTATCCCTTTTTCTTCGCCGCCGGCTTCTTGGTCGCCGATTTCTTGGCTGTGGTTTTCTTGCCAGGGGTTGTTTTGGCAGTGGTTTTCTTGGCTGTGGGGGCCTTGGCGGCTGCCGCCTTGCGGAACGGCTTCTTGCCGCCGCCCTTGGCTTCCTTCTCGGCAATCAGCGCCACCGCGTCCTCGACGGTCACCGACTGCGGATCCTTGCCCTTGGGCAGTGTCGCGTTGACCTTGCCGTAGTTGACATAGGGCCCGTATTTGCCATCGCGCACGACGATCTTGCCGCCGCCATCGGGATGGTCGCCGAGTTCCTTCAGCGCCGCCGCAGTGCCGCCATTGCGGCCGCCCTTGCCCTTCAGCTGCTTCTCGGCGATCACGGTGACAGCGCGGTTGAGGCCGATCGAGAACACATCCTCTATGCTGTCGACATTGGCATAGGTGCCATCATGCAAAACGAATGGACCATAGCGGCCAAGCCCGGCGGAGATCATCTTGCCGGATTCAGGATGCTTGCCGATATCGCGCGGCAGCGACAGCAGCGCCAAGGCCTTTTCATGGTCGATCGAGTCGGGCGTCCAGCCCTTGGGCAGGCTGGAGCGCTTGGCTTCCTTGCCGTCGCCGCGCTGGATATAAGGACCGAAGCGGCCTGAGCGCAGCGTGATTTCCTCTGCCGTGTAGGGATCGTTGCCGAGGACCTTGGTGCCGTCCTCGCCGCCGCCATTCTCGCCATTCGGGTTGGCGGCGTCGCCGAGCTGGCGGGTAAAGGAACATTCCGGATAGTTGGAGCAGCCGACGAAGGCGCCGAACTTGCCGAGTTTCAGCGACAGATTGCCGGAGCCGCATTTCGGGCAGATGCGGGGATTCGAGCCATCCTCCCGCGCGGGGAACACCAGCGGCGCCAGTTCCTCGTTCAGCGCATCGAGCACGTCGGTGACGCGCAGTTCCTTGATGTCGGCGACCGCGCCGGAAAAGTCTTTCCAGAAGTCGCGCAGCACGTCCTTCCAGGCGAGCTTGCCGTCGGAAATCTCGTCAAGCTTTTCCTCGAGTGAGGCCGTGAAGTCATATTCGACATAACGCTCGAAGAAGCTTTCGAGGAAAGCCGACAGCAGCCGGCCCTTGGCCTGCGGCACCAGCCGGCGCTTGTCGATGGTGACGTAGTCACGGTCTTCCAACGTCTTCAGGATCGCGGTGTAGGTCGACGGACGGCCGATGCCGAGCTCTTCCAGCTTCTTGATCAGCGACGCCTCGGAGTAGCGCGGCGGCGGCTCGGTGGTGTGCTGGGTGGCATTGATCGCCTGACGGGCCAGCTGCTCGCCGGCACGGATCTCGGGCAGACGACGGTTTTCCTCGTCTTCGGCGTCGTCGTCCTTCTGGTCGGTGTAGGCGGCGATGAAGCCGTCGAAGCGAACGACGGAACCGACGGCGCGAAGCTCCGCGGTGCGAGCGCCATTGACCGCCTCAATTTCGACCGTGGTACGCTCGATCTCGGCCGACTGCATCTGGCTGGCGATGGCGCGCTTCCAGATCAGCTCGTAAAGCCGCAGCTGGTCGGAGTCGAGATACTGCCTGACCGAAGCCGGCGTGCGCATGAAATCGGTCGGGCGGACCGCCTCGTGCGCTTCCTGGGCATTCTTAGCCTTGGCTGTGTACTGGCGCGGCTTTTCCGGGAGGTATCGTGGGCCGAATTCCTTGGCGATGGTGTCGCGTGCGGCGTCGATCGCCTCCGGCGCCATCTGCACGCCGTCGGTTCGCATATAGGTGATCAGGCCGGTGGTCTCGCCGCCGATCTCCATGCCTTCATAGAGGCGCTGCGCCACCTGCATGGTGCGCGTCGCCGAAAAGCCGAGGCCCGACGATGCCGCCTGCTGCAGCGTCGAAGTGGTGAAGGGCGGGCCAGGATTGCGCCTTGTCGGTTTGGCTTCCACCGACAGAGCCTTGAAGGTCGCGCCTTCGAGCATGCCCTTGATATCGTCGGCCTGCGCCTTGCTGGCGATGTCGAGCTTCTGCAGCTTCTTGCGCTCGAACGCGGTCAGCCGCGCCTCGAAGCTGTCGTTACGTGGCGTGCCGAGGAGGGCAGCGATCTGCCAGTATTCCTCGCGGATGAAGCGCTCGATCTCGGATTCGCGGTCGCAGACCAGGCGCAGCGCCACCGACTGGACGCGGCCGGCCGAACGGGCGCCCGGCAATTTGCGCCACAGCACCGGCGACAGCGTGAAGCCGACGAGATAATCGAGTGCGCGGCGAGCCAGATAGGCATCGACCAATGGTGCATCGATCTGGCGCGGATTGGCCATCGCTTCCAGCACCGACGACTTGGTTATGGCATTGAAGACGACGCGGCTGACCGGCTTGTCCTTCAACACGCGCTTCTGCTTGAGCACCTCCAGCACGTGCCAGGAAATGGCTTCGCCCTCGCGATCCGGATCCGTGGCGAGGATCAGGCCATCGGCATCCTTGACCGCGTTGGCGATGTCGGTGAGACGCTTTCCGGACGCGGTGTCGACCGCCCAGGACATGGCGAAATCCTCGTCGGGACGCACCGAACCATCCTTGGCCGGCAGATCGCGGACATGGCCGAACGAGGCCAGAACCTTGAAGTTCTTGCCGAGATACTTGTTGATTGTCTTTGCCTTGGCCGGCGATTCGACGACGACGACGTCCATGAGGTCTCATATCAGCTGTGGGGCGGCAGAAGAATTCCGCTGCGTGACGCATTCAATTGGTCGCTCACATGGCCGCGCTTTTGCGATCGGTCAAGGGCAAGCGGCCAAAATGCGGAGGCGTGTGCCGCAATACACTCTTAGAGTGTATGGAGAAGATCACAAAATTTTTGTCTGGGAGGGTTCGTGTTTCGAGCCACCGGGAAAGGCGCCGCGACCAGTTCGTGCTGCCCGTAAATGCCGAACTGGTCGCCGGGTCGCTTGGAGCCGGCGGCCAGCCGAGTCCCGCCGATGGGGTGCGGGATAGAGGTTCGGACGATCAGTCGGCCTTGACGATGTGCCAGACTTCGCCGACGCCGTCGCCGGTGATGTCACCGGCCTTCTTGTCCTTGATGAAGGTGTAGACCGGCTTGCCGTCATAGGCCCACATCTTGGTGCCGTCGGTGCGTTCGACGATGGTCCATTCGTCGTCCGCCTTGGCGCCATCCTCGGCCTTCAGCGGCGGCCAGTTGGTGGCGCATTTGTCGTAGCAGTTGGTCTTGCCCTTCTCGTCCTTGTCATAGGTATAGAGCGTCATGCCATTGGCATCGGTGTAGATCTTGGCGCCACCGACTTCGGCTTCCTTCCACGCTTCGGCGGCGAAGGATGCGGCGGTGCTGAGCAGAAGGGCGGCCAAGCCGACGGTGATCGTTTTCATGGAAATCTCCCTGGTGATCCGACGAAGTGCGCAGAAATCGCGGCTTCGCTCTGTGAACGTTCGGCGAGGGATATTTCTTCCCCGGCTTGGTCAACTTGGGATTGGCCGACAACAATTCGTCCGGCCGGATCGTATCTGTAGCCAAATTCCACACGATGGTGATTGGCGAACACGATTTTGCGTCGCTATATCGGCGCCAAGGAATCTGGAGTTCTGGAATGCCATTGGACATCGGCTATGTCAGCGCGGTCGGAGCGGGGGCGATCTCGTTCCTGTCGCCTTGCGTGCTGCCGCTGGTGCCTCCCTATCTCTGCTACATGGCCGGCGTGTCGGTCGACGATTTTCGCGGTGACGATGCCAGCGTCACGGCCAAGGCCGGCGCCCGCGGCGCGCTCATCTATTCCTCGCTCGCCTTCGTACTCGGTTTCTCCACCGTGTTCGTGGCGCTTGGCGCCGGCGCCTCGACCATCGGCCACTGGCTGCGCGTCTGGCAGGAGCCGCTGGCGATGGCGGCCGGGGTGCTGATCATCCTGATGGGGCTGAATTTCCTCGGCATCCTGCGCATACCACTTCTGTCGCGCGAGGCGCGCTTTCAGTCGCAGGGCAAGCCTGCCAGCATGGTCGCCGCCTATGTCATGGGGCTGGCCTTCGCCTTTGGCTGGACGCCGTGCATCGGCCCGGTGCTGGGGCCGATCCTGACCTTGGCCGGCGGCCGCGAGACGGTGGGCGAGGGCGCTCTTCTGCTTGCCGCCTATTCGCTTGGCCTCGGCATTCCGTTCCTGATTGCTGCCCTGTTCTCCGGCGCCTTCATGCGCTTCCTCGGCAAATTCCGCGTCCATCTCGGCCGCGTCGAAAAGGCGATCGGCGCGCTGCTGGTCGTCGCCGGCGTGTTCTTCCTCACCGGCGGCGTGCAGACGGTGTCCTACTGGCTGCTGGAGAATTTTCCGGTGCTGGGCCGGCTGGGGTAGCGATCCGCTGATCGAGAGTGAACTGCCTCATCACCTCACCGGAATTTAACCCCATTGGTGCAGCATGGCGCCAGATGCTACCACTCTGCGATTCCTGATCCCATTCATACGGTTGTCCTTCCATGAGCCAGAGATCCTGCTTGTCCGTCATTCTCGCCGCCGGCGAAGGCACGCGCATGAAGAGCGCGATGCCGAAGGTGCTGCACCAGATCGCCGGACTGCCGATGGTCGCCCATGTGGTGAAAGCGGCCGAGGCCGCCGGTGCTGCCAGCCAGGCGCTGGTGATCGGCCATGGCGCCGATGATATGCGCAAGGCGGCCGCGAAGTTCGCGCCCAAGGCCGAGACCTTCGTGCAGGAGAAACGGCTCGGCACTGCGCATGCCGTGCTGGCTGCGCGCGATGCGATATCAAAGGGTTATGACGATATTCTCGTGATGTTCGGCGACACGCCGCTGATCGACGCTGAAGCCCTGGTGACCGCGCGGCAAAAGCTTGCCGATGGCGCGGCCGTCGTGGTGATCGGTTTCCGTCCGCCCAGCCCGGCCGGCTATGGCCGGCTGATCGAAAAGGGCGGCAAGCTCACCGCCATCCGCGAAGAGAAGGACTGCTCCGCCGAGGAAAAGAAGATCGGCTTCTGTAATGCCGGCATGATGGCGGTGGCGGGCAAGCATGCTCTCGACCTGCTCGACCAGGTTGGCAACAAGAACGCCAAGGGCGAGTTCTATCTCACCGACATCGTCGAGATCGCCAGTGCGAAAGGGCTCGATGTCGTTGCCACCGAAACCAGCTTCGAGAGCGCGCTCGGCATCAACAACCGGGCCGAGCTGGCGCAGGCGGAAGGTATCTGGCAGGTGCGCCGGCGCTACGAGGCCATGCTGTCGGGCGTAACGCTGATCGCGCCGGAAACCGTGTATTTCTCGCATGACACCGAAATCGGCGCCGATACGATCGTCGAGCCCAATGTCTGGTTCGGACCGGGCGTGAAAATTGCAACCGGCGCCAAGATCCACGCTTTCAGCCACATCGAAGGCGCCACCATTGCCTCCAACTGCGTTGTCGGGCCGTTCGCGCGGCTGCGGCCGGGTGCCGATCTTCGCAACAAGGCCAAGGTCGGCAATTTCTGCGAGGTCAAGCAGGCGGTCATCGAGGAGGGCGCCAAGGTCAATCATCTGACTTATATCGGCGATGCCCGTGTGGGCGCGGGAGCCAATATCGGCGCCGGCACCATTACCTGCAACTATGACGGCTACTCGAAGTTTTTCATCGACATCGGCGAGGGCGCCTTCATCGGTTCGAACTCGTCGCTGGTGGCGCCGGTTACGATCGGCAAGGGCGGCTACATCGCCTCGGGTAGCGTCATAACCGAAAGCGTGCCGGACGATGCGCTGGCCTTCGGCCGCGCCCGCCAGAAGACCATTCCCGGCAAGGGCAAGGAATTGCGCGAGCGCTTCGCGTCTGCCGCAGCGGCGAAGAAAAAGGCCGGCACCGACCATTAACCGCCGAAGCAATTGAACAACCGAGGAATTGCGGTAACCGGATTGCAAGAGCGGTGTGTCATAGTGCATCGGGTTGAGAAGCGTTCCGTTACAGCAGACGAAACGCAAAGTGACTTTCTCGGCGGGCCGGCAATCCCTAGATAGCGCTGGTTTTCCATCGGGACTGGTTTTCCAGCGGGAATTGGGGGCAGGCATATGTGCGGTATCGTCGGAATTGTCGGCCAGAGCCAGGTCGCGCCGCTCATCGTCGATGCGCTGAAGCGGCTGGAATATCGCGGCTATGACTCGGCCGGTGTCGCCACGATCGAGCATGGCCGGCTTGGCCGCCGCCGCGCCGAAGGCAAGCTGATCAACCTCGAACGCCGGCTGAAGGACGAGCCGCTCGATGGCACGATCGGCATCGGCCACACGCGCTGGGCCACACATGGCGTGCCCAACGAGACCAACGCCCATCCGCATTTTTCCAACGGCGTCGCCATCGTTCACAACGGCATCATCGAGAATTTCGCCGAGTTGCGCGATGAGCTGATCCGCGACGGCTATTCCTTCTCGTCGCAGACCGACACCGAGGTCGTAGCGCATCTGGTGGCGCGCGAACTGGCCAAGGGGCTGAAGCCGATCGAGGCCGCGCATCAGGCGCTGAAGCGGCTGGAAGGCGCCTTTGCGCTGGCCATCATGTTCACCGGCGACGAGGACCTCATCGTCGGCGCCCGCAATGGTCCGCCTCTGGCCGTCGGCCATGGCGATGGCGAGATGTTTCTGGGCTCCGACGCCATTGCGCTCGCCCCGTTCACCAATTCCATCACCTATCTCGAAGACGGCGACTGGGCGGTGGTGCGCCGCGATGGCGTCACCATTTTCGACATCGACGGCAAAGAGGTTGCCCGCAAGCGCCAGCAATCGCTGTCGACCAGCTTCATGGTCGACAAGGGCAACCGCCGCCATTTCATGGAAAAGGAAATCCATGAACAGCCGGAAGTGATCTCGCACACGCTGGCGCATTATGTCGATTTCGTCTCCGGCGTGTCGAAGCCGCTGGAGCTGCCGTTCGACTTCGCCAAGATCGGCCGGCTGGCGATCTCGGCCTGCGGCACCGCCTATCTCGCGGGGTTGATCAGCAAATACTGGTTCGAGCGCTATGCGCGGCTGCCGGTCGACATCGATGTCGCCTCGGAGTTCCGCTACCGCGAAATGCCGCTATCGGCTGATGACGCGGCCTTCTTCATTTCGCAGTCCGGCGAAACCGCCGACACGCTGGCCTCGCTGCGCTATTGCCGCAAGGCGGGCATGAAGATCGGCGCCATCGTCAATGTGCGCGAATCGACCATGGCGCGCGAATCCGATGTCGTGCTGCCGACCTTGGCCGGTCCGGAGATCGGTGTAGCCTCGACCAAGGCTTTCACCTGCCAGCTTTCGGTGCTGGCCTCGCTGGCGGTGCGCGCCGGCGTGGCCCGCGGCACGATCTCGAAGGACGAGGAAAAGACGCTGGTACGCGCTCTTTCGGAGGCGCCTCGCTACGCCAACCAGGTGCTCAAGCTCGAGGAGCAGATCGAGCGCATCGCGCGCGAAATCTCGCGCTACAAGGACGTGCTCTATCTCGGCCGCGACACCAATTTCCCGCTGGCCATGGAAGGCGCACTGAAACTCAAGGAAATCTCCTACATCCACGCCGAGGGCTACGCCGCGGGCGAGCTGAAGCATGGGCCGATCGCGCTGATCGACGAGAACATGCCGGTCATCGTCATCGCGCCGCATGACCGCATCTTCGAAAAGACTGTGTCGAACATGCAGGAGGTGGCGGCGCGCGGCGGCAAGATCATCCTGATCACCGACGCCAAGGGCGCGGCTCAGGTGAGCGTGAAGACGATGGAGACGATCATCCTGCCTGACGTGCCGGAAATCATCTCGCCGATCATCTATGCGCTGCCGATCCAGATGCTGGCCTACTACGCCGCCGTGTTCATGGGGACGGACGTCGACCAGCCGCGCAACCTGGCGAAATCGGTGACCGTGGAGTAGTCGGCGCTCATCGGGGGTCTAAAAAACTTCGCAGTTCCAAAGCGCCGTCCGCTTCACTAGTGTGGCGCTGCAACCCGCATCCCCGGTGAACCATGTCCGATGCTCCCAGAACTTCCGGCATGACCCGGCTGAGGAACTATTTCCTCACAGGCTTTATCGTCTGCGCGCCGCTGGCGATCACCGCCTATATCGCCTGGTCGTTCGTCGGCTGGGTCGATTCCTGGGTGAAGCCGTACATTCCGGCGCGCTACAGCCCCGACACCTATTTGCCGTTTCCGGTGCCCGGCTTCGGCCTGATCGTGGCGCTCGTGCTGATCACGCTGATCGGCTTCATGACCGCCAACATCGTCGGTCGCGCCATCGTCAATTTCGGCGAACGGCTGCTTGGCCGTATGCCGCTGGTGCGCGGCATCTACGGTTCGCTGAAGCAGATTTTCCAGACGGTGCTGTCGAACAAGGGCGATATGTTCCGCCAGGTTGGGCTGGTCGAATATCCGCGAAAAGGCGTCTGGTCGCTGGTCTTCGTCGCCAGTGAGAAGGAAACCGAGATCAACCAGAAGCTCGACCATGCAGGCGACCCGATGATCGCCGTGTTCATGCCGTGCACGCCGAACCCTACCACCGGTTTCCTGATGTACGTGCCGAAATCCGACATCGTGCTGCTCGACATGACGATTGAGGACGGCGCCAGGCTGATCGTTTCGGCCGGGCTGGTGGCGCCCGAAGTCAAGCCGAAAATGGTGAGGATGAACGGCCAGCCGATCGACGGAGATCTCGCCAACCCGCCGCTTGGCGGGCTGATCGCCGAGGGCGCTCAGCCGGCGCGCAAGAGCCGCACGGCCTCGTCGCGGCCGAACAAATAGAGCAGCAGGCGCAGCGCCTCGCCGCGCTCAGACTGTAGTTCCGGGTCGCGCGACAGGATCAGCCTTGCATCGTCGCGGGCTGCTTCGAGCAAGTCGGCGTGCACCTCGATGCGCGCCACCTGGAAGCCCGGCGTGCCGGACTGGCGGGTGCCGAGCAATTCGCCTTCGCCGCGCAGCTTCAGATCCTCTTCGGCGATCAGGAAACCGTCCTCGGTCTCGCGCATCACCGACAGCCGGCGCTTTGCCGTCTCGCCGAGCGGGTCCTTGTAGAGCAGCACGCAGGAAGAAGGCTTGTCGCCGCGCCCGACGCGGCCGCGCAGCTGGTGCAGTTGCGCGAGACCAAAACGTTCGGCATGCTCGATGACCATGATCGTAGCGTCCGGCACGTCGACGCCGACCTCGATGACGGTGGTGGCGATCAGGATGCGGGTTTCGCCGGCCTTGAAGGCGCGCATCGCCTCGTCTTTTTCAGCCCCCTTCATGCGGCCGTGGACGAGGCCGATGCGATCGCCGAACAAGGGCTGCAGCGAGGCAAAACGGTCCTCGGCCGACATCAGCTTGATCTCTTCGGATTCCTCGACCAGCGGGCAGATCCAGTAGATCTTCTGGCCGTCGGCAACCGCGTCCAGCATGCGACCGACCAACTCGTCCAGCCGTTCCAGTGGCAGCGTGACGGTGCGGATCGGCTGGCGGCCGATCGGTTTTTCCGTCAGCTTGGAGACGTCCATGTCGCCGAAGGCGGTCAGCACCAGAGTGCGCGGGATCGGCGTCGCCGTCATCACCAGCATGTCGGGGGCGTCGCCCTTGGCGGTGATGGCAAGCCGCTGGTGGACGCCGAAGCGGTGTTGCTCGTCGACCACGGCAAAGACGAGGTCGTGATAGGTCACCGTTTCCTGGAACAGCGCATGGGTGCCGACGACGATGTCGATCTCGCCGCTGGCGAGACCTGATAGCGTTTCAGTGCGTTCGCGGCCCTTTTCGCGGCCGGTCAGGATAGCGACGCGCAGGCCGGCCTGTTCGGCCAAAGGCGTGATCGTCGCCAGATGCTGGCGCGCCAGGATCTCGGTCGGCGCCATCAATGCCGCCTGGCCACCGGCCTCGACTGCGCGCCCCATGGCCAGCAGCGCCACCACCGTCTTGCCGGAGCCGACATCGCCTTGCAGCAGGCGCAGCATGCGCTCGGGGTCGGCCAGATCGGCATTGATTTCGGCAAGCGCGAATTCCTGGCTGCCGGTCAATGAATAGGGCAGGGCTGCGCGCAGTTTCTCAACGATGCGACCGTCGCCGATGAGCGGCCGGCCCGACAGGCGGCGCACTTTTGCCCGCACCAATGCCAGCGAGACCTGGCCGGCGAGAAGCTCGTCATAGGCAAGGCGGCGCCATGCCACCCCCTCGATGGCGACATCGATCGGGTCCGCGGGATAGTGGATGCGGGCGAGCGCGTCGGCGAAGGCGGGGAAAGTCTGCTTGCGCATGAAGGCGCCGTCCTGCCATTCCGACAATTCCGGCAGCCGGCCGAGCGCCTGGCCGATGGCGCGGCGCAGCACCTTGCCCGACAGGCCGGCGGTCAGCGGATAGACCGGTTCGACCAGCGGCAGTGTTTCCGCCTCGCTCACCAGGGCGATATGGTCGGGATGGACCATGGTCGGGCGGCCGTTGAACCACTCCATGCGGCCGGAGACGACGACATGCTCGCCCACCGGCATCGCCTTTTCGAGATAGGCGGCATGGGCGTGGAAGAAGATCAGGCCGATCTCGCCGGTGTCGTCATGGGCATAGACGCGGTAAGGCACCGACCGGTTGCCGCGCGGCGGCGGCTGGTGGCGGTCGATGCGCACGTCGAGCGTGACGATGGCGCCGGCCGGCGCAAGCGCGATGCCGGGACGATTGCGGCGGTCTATGACGGTGTGCGGCAGAACGAACAACAGGTCGCCGGCGCGCGCCGGCCGTTCGCCGAGATCGGCCGCCACCACCTTCTCGATCAGAGCGCCAACCTTGGGGCCGACGCCGGCAAGCGAAGTGATCGGGACGAAGAGAGGGTCGAGGAGGGAGGGGCGCATGGCTTCACTCTCCCCCCTGTGGGGAGGGTCGATCCTCGAAGCGGAGCGGGATGGGGGTAGGTGCGCGGCTAACTTTCGAGGAAGTCGGTAGGTCAGCGCCGCACCCCCACCCCGTCTCACTCGCTTCGCTTTGCGAAGCGTGCTCGCCGACCCTCCCCACAAGGGGGAGGGTGAAGTGCGGGCGGTGTCCGGCACCAGCGTTGTCAGGAGTGTTCTTCACACCAGGGATGTTTAGCCGCCCACCCGTGCGTTGCAAGGCTGACACCGCCCTCTATCCACGCTATATGCGCCGCACCAAGCAAGGATGCGGCACGATGACCGGGACGAAACGATCAAGCGAGGGGCTGGATATCAGGCGCCGCAAGCTGTTGTTCCGCTCCTGGCATCGCGGGATGCGCGAGATGGACCTTATCCTCGGTACGTTTGCCGACAACGAGATCGGCGCCTTGACCGGCGATGAAATCGACCAATATGAAAGGCTCCTCGACATCCCCGACACCGAATTCCTGCCCATGGTCACCGGCGAACGCCCGGTTCCCAGGAATATCGACTGTGCCGTCCTGCAAAAGATCCTGGCATCGCGCCGGACCATGACATTTTAAACGTGCAACCATGAGCCTCATTCCCAAAATCGGTCTGCCGAAAGGCCGTGCCGGCCAGTTCATCGTCGACGGCGTTGCCGATGGCTACGAAGCCTTTGCGCTGGTGCAGGCGATCCATGAGATTGCGCCTGACAAACCGGTGCTGTTCGTGGCGCGCGACGGCCAGCGCCTGCCGTCGATCATCGAGGCGCTGACCTTTGCCGCCCCCGGCCTGCCGGTGTTGGAGTTGCCGGCCTGGGATTGCCTGCCCTATGACCGCGTTTCTCCCGGCTCCGATGCCGCCGCCAAGCGGCTCGACGCGCTGACGGCGATGATCGCGCTGGCGAAAAAGCCGCATCGCGCCGTCATCCTGACCACTGCCAATGCGCTGCTGCAGCGCATTCCGCCGGCCGATCTGGTCGAAGCGCAGACTTTCCACGCAAGGCCCGGCAACCAGATCGACATGAACGCGCTGGTGTCCCGGCTGGAGATTTCCGGCTTCGAGCGGGTGCCGACGGTGCGCGGTATCGGCGAATTCGCCGTGCGCGGCGGCATCCTCGACCTCTACGCACCCGGCTGGACGGAAGCACTGCGGCTCGATTTCTTCGGCGACACGCTGGAATCGATCCGCGTCTTCGACGCCGCCACGCAGCGCACCACCGGCCAGCGCAAGTCGATGGCGCTGCAGGCGATGAGTGAAGTGGCGCTGACCCCCGAAACCATCAGCCGCTTCCGCCGCTCCTATATCGAAGCCTTTGGCGCGCCGCAGCGCGACGACGGCCTTTATGCGGCGGTGAGCGAAGGGCGGCGCTTTGCCGGCATGGAGCACTGGCTGCCGCTGTTCTACGAGCGGCTGGAGACAGTGTTTGATTATCTGCCGGATGCGCCTGTCATCTTCGACCATCTGGCGCACGAAGCGCTGGCTGAGCGTCACACGCTGATCCTCGACCACTACGAAGCGCGCCGCAAACAGGCCGACGCCGCCTTGAAGGACGCCGTGCCCTACAAGCCGGTGGCGCCGGACCTGCTCTATCTCTCACCGGAAAACCTCGTGGCGTCGCTCGGACCGCGCGAAGCCATCGACTTCACTGCTTTCGATGCGCCGGATGTCGGGGCCAGGAAGGTCTTCCATGGCGGTTCGCGCCATGGCCGCAGCTTTGCCGAGGAACGGGCTGACCCAAACATCAACGTCTTCGATGTCGTCGTAAAACACATCGCTGACGAGCGCGCGGCGCGCCGCCGGGTCATCGTCGCCGGCTGGACCGAAGGCTCGCTCGACCGGCTTGGCCAGATCCTGGCCGAGCACCATCTCGGCAATCTCGTGCCGGTGGCGACGCTGGCCGAGGCGGAAAAGCTCGAGCCGGGGCAGGCGGCACTCGCCGTGCTGCCGCTGGAATCCGGCTTCGAGACCGAACAGCTGGTTGTCGTCGCCGAGCAGGACATTCTGGGCGACCGGCTGATCCGCCGCTCGAAGCGCAAGAAGCGCGCGTCGGATTTCATCGCCGAGGCCTCGTCGCTGTCGGCCGGCGACATCGTCGTCCACGCCGATCACGGCATTGGCCGCTTCATCGGCCTGCGCACCATCGAGGCGGTCGGCGCGCCGCATGACTGCCTGGAAATCCACTATGCCGGCGACGACCGGCTGTTCCTGCCGGTGGAAAACATCGAGCTTCTGTCGCGCTACGGCTCTGACACAGCCGAGGCGACGCTGGACAAGCTCGGCGGCGGCGCCTGGCAGTCGCGCAAGGCGCGGCTGAAGAAGCGCCTGCTCGACATGGCCGGACAGCTGATCCGCATTGCCGCCGAGCGCCAGATGCGTACCGCGCCGCCCATGGTGCCGGCGGAAGGGCTTTACGGCGAATTCTCGGCGCGCTTTCCCTATGAGGAGACCGACGACCAGCAGGGCGCGATCGATGCCGTCGTGGACGATCTCGGCGCCGGCAAGCCGATGGACCGGCTGATCTGCGGCGATGTCGGCTTCGGCAAGACCGAAGTGGCGTTGCGCGCCGCCTTCATCGCGGCGATGGAAGGGTTCCAGGTCGCGGTCGTGGTGCCGACGACGCTGTTGTCGCGCCAGCATTTCAAGACCTTTTCGCAGCGCTTCTCCGGCCTGCCGATCCGCGTCGGCCAGGCCTCGCGGCTGGTCGGCGCCAAGGAACTGGCGGAAACCAAGAAAGGCATCGCCGAGGGGCAGGTCGACATCGTCATCGGCACCCATGCACTGCTCGGGTCGGCGATCTCGTTCAAGAATCTCGGCCTGCTGATCATCGACGAGGAGCAGCATTTTGGCGTCAAGCACAAGGAACGGCTGAAGGACCTCAAGACCGACGTCCACGTGCTGACGCTGTCGGCGACGCCGATCCCGCGCACGCTGCAGCTTGCCTTGACCGGCGTGCGCGAACTGTCGCTGATCGCCACGCCGCCGATCGACCGCATGGCGGTGCGCACCTTCATCTCGCCTTTCGACCCGCTGGTCATCCGCGAGACGCTGCTGCGCGAACGCTATCGCGGCGGCCATTCCTTCTATGTCGTTCCGCGCATCAGCGATCTCGCCGAAATCCATGATTTCCTGCGCGAATCCGTCCCCGAGCTGAAGGTGGCGGTGGCCCATGGCCAGATGCCGCCGGGCGAACTCGACGACATCATGAACGCCTTCTATGACGGCCAGTACGACGTGCTGTTGTCGACCACCATCGTCGAATCCGGGCTCGACATTCCGACCGCCAACACGCTGATCATCCATCGCGCCGATATGTTCGGCCTGTCGCAGCTCTACCAGCTGCGCGGCCGCGTCGGCCGTTCCAAGGTGCGGGCATATGCGTTGTTCACGCTGCCGGCCAACCGCAAGCTCACCGACACGGCCGAGCGCCGGCTGAAGGTGCTGCAGTCGCTGGACACGCTTGGCGCCGGGTTCCAGCTCGCCAGCCACGACCTCGACATCAGGGGCGCCGGGAATCTACTCGGCGAAGAACAATCCGGACACATCAAGGAGGTCGGCTTCGAGCTCTACCAGCAGATGCTGGAAGAGGCGGTGGCCGAGGTGAAGGACTCCGGCGAGGTCCAGGACGGCGGCTGGTCGCCGCAGATCGCTGTCGGCACGGCTGTCATGATCCCGGAAAGCTACGTGCCGGACCTTCAGCTCAGGCTGGCGCTCTACCGCCGCCTTGGCGATCTCGAAAACACCGAGGAGATCGATGCTTTCGGCGCCGAGCTGATCGACCGCTTCGGCCCGCTGCCGGAGGAAGTGAAGCATCTGCTCAAGATCGTCTTCATCAAGGCACTCTGCCGCAGGGCCAATGTCGAAAAACTCGATGCCGGCCCCAAGGGCGTCGTCATCCATTTCCGCAAGCGCGAGTTTTCCAACCCGGTCGGGCTGGTCAAGTACATCGGCGAACAGGGCTCGCTGGCCAAGATCAGGGCCGACCACAGCGTGGTCTTCATCCGCGACTGGCCGACAGCCGAGAAGCGTCTGGCGGGCTCGGCTGTCGTCATGACGCAGTTGGCGCGGCTGGTGGCCACCTAGACTTTCGGATGGAAATTCGACTGCAACTGCAGGTCGGATGCCGAGAACGTGCCGGCGCCGACGATGACGTGCCCGGCAGGCACGGTGAAGCCGCGCGCGGCGCCGGCGCCTTTCAGCAATCCGGCCCGTCGGTCGGGGTCGGGCTCACGAAAACTGCCGCCCGGTTCCAGCCGGCAACTGTCGACCGTGATTGCACCGAGAAGCTGGCTGCCTGAACCCAGCACCGTTTCGCCGAAGACCGCCGCGCCGTTGAGATAGCGGCCTTGATCGCCGATCACGATCGAGGCTCCCGGCCTGTTGGCCTTTGCAGTAAAACCACCTTCACCGAACTGGTTGCGTGAGCCGACGCGGATGATGCCTGTGGCTGCTTCGAACAGTGTGTTGGCGTGGAAAATGTTGGCGTCGCCGATCTCCAGCGCGCCACCGTCGGTGCAGAACAGGTAGACGCCGGGGAAGAAGACGTTGCCTCGCCCGATGACGGCGCCTGCGGAAATCAGCGTGGAGTAGGGGTCGTAGATCACGTTGCCGCGCTCGGACAGGCCAACCACCTCTTCGATCGTAAACAGGCCTTGCTCGCGGCGCACGCGGTCAAAGTAGGCGGACACGGACATAGGGACTCCATGGAGAATTGTTGCGCGGCGGACGATGACCGGCGCGACTAGATCGGTGAGGATCGATTCTGGCACCAAGCGATATTGCACAGCCGTCGCGAAGATAAGAAGCCAAAGTGGGTCGCGGCATGGCGCTCCCCATCATTCGCCAGCGCTTGAATTCCGGTCTAGAATAGAAAATCGGCTTCGTGTATGGAGCCGCCATCCGCATATGGGGCGGGAATGGCGGGCAAAAGCCTGCTGGAAAGAGCGTTTGGGTGCAGCGATGACGAAATGGTCGCCGAATTCTTGGAGAGCAAAGCCGATCAAGCAGGTTCCTGCCTATCCGGACCTCGCCGCGCTGAAGAACACGGAAGCCCAGCTCGCCACCTTTCCGCCGCTGGTTTTTGCCGGTGAGGCTCGCAAGCTGAAGAAGCAGCTTGCGGCTGTCGCTGCCGGCGACGCATTCCTTCTGCAGGGCGGTGATTGCGCCGAGAGTTTCGCCGAACATGGCGCCGACAACATCCGCGACTTCTTCCGCGTCTTCCTGCAGATGTCGGTGGTGCTGACCTTTGCCGGCGCGCAGCCGGTGGTGAAGGTCGGCCGTGTCGCCGGCCAGTTCGCCAAGCCGCGCTCGTCTGACGATGAGACCAAGGGCGGGGTGACGCTGCCAAGCTACCGTGGCGACATCATCAACGGCATCGAGTTCGACCCCAAGTCGCGTATTCCCGACCCGGCCCGCCAGGAAATGGCCTACCGCCAGTCGGCGGCGACGCTTAACCTGCTGCGTGCCTTCGCCCAAGGCGGCTACGCCAGCCTGGAGAATGTGCATCGCTGGATGCTGGGCTTCGTCTCCGACAGCCCGCAAGGCGAGAAGTATGGCATGCTCGCCAACCGCATCACCGAGACGATGGACTTCATGAAGGCCGTCGGCATCACCTCGGAGACCAACTACGCGCTGCGTGAGACCGACTTTTACACCAGTCACGAGGCGCTTCTGCTCGGCTATGAAGAGGCGCTGACCCGCGTCGATTCGACCTCCGGCGACTGGTACGCAACGTCGGGCCACATGATCTGGATCGGCGACCGCACCCGACAGCCCGACCATGCGCATGTCGAATATTGCCGCGGCATCAAGAACCCGCTCGGCCTCAAATGCGGCCCGTCGCTGACGACTGACGGCCTGCTGGAGCTCATCGACCTGCTCAATCCGGAGAACGAGCCGGGCCGGCTGACGCTGATCGCCCGCTTCGGCTCCGACAAGGTCGCCGACCATCTGCCGAAGCTGGTGCGCGCGGTGCAGAAGGAAGGTCGCAGCGTCGTGTGGTCGTCCGACCCGATGCACGGCAATACGATCGAGGCTGCCGGCTACAAGACGCGCCCGTTCGACCGCATCCTCAAGGAAGTGCAGACCTTCTTCGAGGTGCATCGCGCCGAAGGCACGCATCCCGGCGGCATCCATGTCGAGATGACCGGCAAGAACGTCACCGAATGCACCGGTGGCGCCCGCGCCATCACCGCCGAGGAGCTGCAGGACCGCTATCACACCCATTGCGACCCGCGCCTCAACGCCGACCAGGCGATCGAGCTGGCGTTCCTGGTGTCGGATCTCTTGAAGAAGAGCCATCCGGTGCAGCACAAGCAGGTGGCTAACGGCTGAACCTGTTTTCAGATTGAAGTGGAAAAGCGCCGGAGAAATCCGGCGCTTTTCGTTTAGATCAACGCCCGCGTTCCCAGCGCAATCCGTTGAGCCGGGGATCATTGGCGAAGGCGGTTCTGGAAAACTCGATGCGCCTTTCCGGAAATTCGCAGATCGCCTGGACGCCGAGGGAGCCCAGCCGGATGCGCCAGGTATGCGGCTCCAGCGGCTTGGCCTTGGTAAAGCCGCGGCATGTCAGCAGCGCCACATTGACGCCCTTCGGGTCGCGCGCCGAACGGTAACGGATCGCCTCCAGCCCAGCCTCACGCGCGACATCGGCAATCGCCTGGCTGGCGGCATAGTCGGTCGGATGCGTCCAATGGGCCCGGTCGCGGTCGAGCGGCGGCCGCGTCAGGTCGATGGCATTGTCGGTACGGATCGCGGCGGCGAAGGCGGTGTATTCGGCGGCGTCGTGCGGCCATGGCGTCTCGGGCGAATCGGCGAAGAACAACAAGCGGTAGAAGGCCATTTCGGCGACCGCCGTCATGATCGTCTCCGCCGCGTAGTAGACGCCAAGAGTGCGGCCGGCGCGGCGGAAGCGCGAGCCGTAGGGATAGATCGAGCCGTAGCGGAAGGGCGTCGCCAGGAGATAGTGGAGATGCCGGCATTCCATGGGGATTTGCGGCTTGGTCTCCTCGATCAGATCCTCGAGCAGCGCCTGTTCGTCCAGCGTGTCGACGATCTTCAGCGTCGAGACGCGGTGCTGCGCCTCGACCATGCGCCAGTATTTGCCGTCGAGCCGGACGGCTTCAGACGAGAGCGCGTCGGGAGTCCAGATAGGCAATGACATCGACAAGCCCGGTAATGGTGAGGATCTTTTCAAGCGGGCTGCCATCGAAAGCCGTGTTGGCGTTCTTCAGCCATGCCCGGGCTATCGTCTCGTCACCGCCGACAATGGCATCGAGCGAACGGAACAGCCGCACGAACAGCACCGCGAGTTCGAACGGCTTGGTGCCGCGCTCCAGCAGGAATTCCTGCCTGCGCATGCGTGAAACCGTGGCTTCCGAGACGCCGATGATCGACGCAAGCACCCTGGCGGTTATATCCAAGAGTTCGGCGGCGCGCAGCGTGGCCTTGGTCAGAACCGCGTTTTCGGCCGCCGTCGCGGTGAGATCAGGGGCGGCATTGGGTTGTGTAACAGACATGGCCTCTCTCTTTCCATGGAAAATATAGTCCACTGAAATTCATATGGAAAGAGGCGGGATCCGATAAATTTGCCTGTGCCCGGGAATTGGCTGCACGCCGAAGCGTCAGTCTTTCTTGTATAGCAGCCAGTTCTTGCCGGTGCGGCCGGCCATTGTCGAGTGCCGGGTGACGCGGTTGCGCCCGCCAACCTTGGAGCGGTAGAGCGCCCGGTCCGCCTTGGTGTAAAGATCCTCCGGGCTTTCCGCTTCGGAAGCCATGCAGATGCCCATGGAAACGGTCACCGTGCCGTAATTGGCGCCGGTCTGGCTGCTGGTGAACGGCGTCTGTTCGATCAGCACGCGGATGCGTTCGGCGATCTCGTAAGTGGTATCCTCGCTGGCGCCCTCGACGATCAGCGCGAATTCCTCGCCGCCGGTGCGGGCAACGAACATGTCTTCACGGATGCTGGTCTGGAAGATTTCAGCGACGATCTGGATGATCTTGTCGCCGACCGGGTGGCCGTAGCGATCGTTGACACCCTTGAAATGGTCGATGTCGGCAAGGATCAGGGCGTTGAACAGGATCCCCTTGTTGGAGGTGTAAATCGCCGTGATTTGCTTGTCGAAGGCGCGGCGGTTCCAGATATGGGTCAAGGGGTCGGTGTCGGCGAGCCGCTTGTACTCCTCAAGCTTCGACTTGACGCTCTCCAGTTCCGCCGTCTTGTCGCTCAGCGTGGTTGCAACCTGCTTGCCGTGGTCGAGGGTCGAGTTGGTGGCCGCCGCCATGGCGCTGGCGACCTTCTGCAGCAGATCCTGCGAAAGCAGGCTGCGGTTGGCGAGGCCACTCGATGTCTCATCGAGGATCTTGCCGTATTTCTCGATATGGCTACGTTCGCTGCGCAGCAGCAAGGCGATGTCCTCGAGTTCCCTGGCCAGCACGTCGCGCGCCTGCTCGACAATGCCGGGACCGTGATGCTGTGCAAAGAAAGCGCGGCCGATGCGGTCGAGATCGTCCTGCGTCGGCTGGTTGCCGAGCGCGACGACGGCCAGGCCGAGTTCGCGATTGGCGCCTTTCAGTGCTTCGTAGAAGATTTCGTAATTGCGCGGCAGGCCAAGCACGCCGAGCTGACGCATGGTCGCCACAACGGCTGTTGCAATGTCGCTGTTTCGGTCGGTCTGGACGGCTGCCGGCTGCATGTTCTGTTCACTCTGCCTCTGGGAACCATCGCAGACCGTGCGAGATGCCGCCGACCGGAGAGTGCCAGCCGTATTTCGGATCATCCTGCGAAAGACACGTCCCCAATCGCGACATTCGCTTGGCAACGACCATAGATGCGCCGGCGCTAAAGTTTCCTTAATGTGCCGCCAGGTAACGCGTCCGTTCTACCGCAGGCTGCAGAAATGGTTTGCAAAGATCCTGAGGTCAGGTCCGAACGCGGCCACCCCATGTCGCATTTGCCGGTGCCCGGCTGCGGCAAAACTGAAATCCTCTCGGCCAGCGGCGAAGCCCTGGACGATGGCTGGTGGAGGTAGGGATGAGCAACAACCACAGCGGATCTTGCCTGTGTGGAGCCGTGCGTTTCCAGACGCGAGGGCCGTTGCGCGGCGTCATTTATTGCCACTGTTCGCAGTGCCGCAAGCAGAGCGGGCATTTTTACGCCGCGACCAACGTCGCCGACGGCGACATCACGATAACCGGCGCCGACAACATCAGCTGGTACGAATCGTCTTCCTTTGCCAAGCGCGGCTTTTGCAAGATCTGCGGCTCGGTGCTGTTCTGGAAGCCGGGTCAGGATGCCTATGTCTCAGTTCTGGCCGGATCGTTCGACAACCCGACCGGGCTCGAAGGCCAATGCCACATCTTTGTCGGCGACAAGGGCGATTACTATACGATCGACGATGGACTGCCGCAGTTCGAGAAGTCGACGCCGACGATCAAGGTTGCGGAGGAGTGATTTTGCGGCGGCTGCCTTATTCCCTTGATCCAGCCATTGCGATATCCCCTGCCGGTGATTCGAAGGGGATGCGGCATGCAGCGGCTGATCGGTGCTTACTTCAATTCTGTGCGAGCCTTTCGCAAGCTCGCCGCCAGCGAAAGGGCATTTCAGCAGGAACTGATGCTGCTGGTGCTGGCGCTGCCGCTCGGCTGGTTCGTCTCGGTCTCGTGGCGCGGCTACGCGCTGTTGATCGGCGCGGTGCTGCTGCTCATCATGGTCGAAGTGCTGAACACCGGCATCGAGGCAGCCTGCGATGCCTTCAGTCGCGAGTTCAACGTCGACATCCAGCTCGCCAAGGACTGCGGCTCGCTGGCGGTGCTGATTTCGGTTGTTATCGTCGCCGGCGTCTGGGGAATCGCCCTCATCGAGCGCATCACGGGACTACCGATCTGATCTGAACGCTCCCATATGTTAGTCACCAAAGGAGACTGACGTCGTGGAAGCCAATTTTCTGCTGCTTGAAAGAGCCGGCCTGCCGGAAGACCTGCGCTGGCTGGCGGAAAAATATCCGCGCGAGACATGGCAGGGCCACGCCAACATCCACGGCATGGCAAACATGTGGCTGCAGCGGCACGACATGTTCCGAGAGCTGGGCGGCATGCTCACCAACGGCATTGGCGACTATCGCGAAGGCAGGCTGACGGCGCCGGATTTCGCGCGCTGGTTCGCGCCGCGGCTGAACCACTTTCTCGGCAATCTCGACGGCCACCACAATGTCGAGGACTACCAATATTTCCCGGCTTTCGCCAAGGCGGAGCCGCGCCTGAAGCGCGGCTTCGAAATCCTCGATGCCGACCATCACACCATTCATGAGGGGCTGGAGCGCAACGCCGAGACGGCGAACGCCTTCATCCGCACGCTCGAGGAGAGCGAGGACAGGCAGCGCTTCGCCGCCGACGCCTATGCGGACGAGAACAGCCGGCTGATCGCCATGCTGAAGCGGCATCTGGCCGACGAGGAAGATCTCATCATCCCGCTGATCCTCGATCGCGGCGACCGGGCTCTGGTCGAGGACGACGACTGAACCTTACGATGTGGTTTCGCTGTCGCGGGCGTCCTTGGCGCGCTCCTTACCGGCGATGGTGCGGGCGATGAGCCAGGCAAGGATGGCGACACCCAGACCTATGGCAAGCGCGATCAGCAGCCGTTCGTGATGGAGCAGTGCCTTGCCTATCATCTGCTCGGCGCCGAGGCCGAAGACGTAGCCGATGCCGCAGAACAAAGCCGCCCAGACCAGCGACGACACCGCGTTGAGGATAACGAAGCGCGCTACCGAAATGCTGGCGAAACCGGCCGCGATGCCGCCGACCAGGCGCAGGCCATAGATGTAGCGGTTGGACAGGACGAATATGTTGGGATGGGACGAGACGAGACGGTAGGCGTGGTTGAAGCCGGGCCTCGCCTTCAGTTTCAGCACCCTGGGATGGTCGGCAAAGCTGCGGCCGAGAATGAAGAAAAACGTGTCGCCGACGAAGGCGCCAATGGCGGCCGCGAGGAAAGCCTTCCAGAGGATGAAGACATGCTGATGGGCGAAGAAGCCGCCGAGGATGGCCGCACTTTCGCCTTCGGCGACACAGCCCAGGAAAACCGCGATCAACCCATATTGCTCGATGAGGTGATGGACGATCCCGGTCATTGAGAGGTTTGCCGGCCCGACACTTTTTCGTCTATGCGGTTCACCTGTTCGGCCAGGCGCGCGATGTCCTCGCGCACGCCGATGATCTGGCTGTGGCGCAGTTCGTCCAGCTTTTCATGCAGAGCCATGATCTCGATCTCGGCCTTGAGGTTGACCTCATAGTCATGCGCGGCGTCGATGCGGTCGCGTGCGGCCTGGCGGTTCTGCGACATCATGATCACCGGCGCCTGCAGGGCGGCGATCATCGACAGCACGAGATTGAGGAAGATGAAGGGGTAGGGGTCGAATGAGTCTCGCCCGAGCAGCCACCAATTGGCGCCGATCCACAGCACCAGGAAAGCAATGAAGGACAGGATGAACGTCCACGAGCCGCCGATGCGGGCAATGGCATCGGCGATCCGGTCGCCGGCGCCCTGAAGGCCGGTGAGGCTGTCGTTGATATCCTGCGAGATGGGCTTGCGGTCGACAGTGCTCTGCAACACCCGCCGCTCGAGCTCGCTGAGGCCCTCCGGCGTTCGCCTCAGCCAGCGGTTGGCCAGTTCTGGCACGGTCTTGTGCATGGATGTCTCCATAGGAAAAGCATCGGCTTGGCAGCCTCGTTTGCATATAGGAAGATGGCGTTTCGTCAAAAGCGCGGCGCGAGGATGCAGGATGCCCGATTTCGCGAAGATTCGCGCCCGTGCTGCAAAACGCAAAGGCGGCGACGCCGTGCTGACCTCGCTGCTCGGGCCGGCGCCTGACAATGCTGCTGTTGCCGACATTACGGACGATCGCATCCTGTCGACGATGGCCGAGCGGGTGTTTGCCGCCGGCTTCGTCTGGCGCGTCATCGAACAGAAATGGCCGGGCTTCGAGGAAGCCTTTCTCCATTTCGAGCCGAAACGGCTGTTGTTTCAACCTGATGACTTCTGGCATGACCTGACGGCTGATCAACGCATTGTGCGCAACCCGCAGAAGATCAAATCCGTCCGCGACAACGCCGCCTTCGTTGAGCGTGTGTCGAAGGAACATGGCGGTTTCGGCAAATTCCTCGCGGAGTGGCCTGACGACGACCAGGTCGGGCTGATGGCGTATCTCGGCAAGCATGGCAGCCGGCTTGGCGGCAACACCGGCCAGTATTTCCTGCGTTGGCTGCAATGGGACGCCTTCGTCATCTCGGCCGATATGGTCGCGGCTTTGCGTGACGCCGGCCTCGACATCGCCGAAAGTCCGACGTCGAAGAGGGATCTCGACAGGATTCAGGCGCAGATCAACAAATGGGCGCAGGAAACCGGCCTGCCGCGCCGGCACATCTCGCGCATTCTGGCGATGTCGATCGGAGAGAACCATTCGCCGCAATCGCTGCGGGAATATATGGGCGATGACTGATCACCGAATTGGTCCAAACGAACGCCATTGCCCGGGCAAATTTGCCGCGCTAAACCGCAGGCATGACCCAGAAGACCGCACCCGATATTCTGCGCATCGCCGTTGCCCAGCTCAACCCGACGGTCGGCGATGTCGCCGGCAACCTTGCCAAGGCGCGCGAGGCGAGGGCCGATGCCGCCCGCCAGGGCGCCGACATCGTGCTCTACACCGAGCTTTTCCTTGCCGGTTACCCGCCGGAGGACCTGGTGCTGAAGCCGGCCTTCCTCAAGGTTTGCGAGAAGGCCGCGCAAGACTTCGCCGGAGATACCGCCGATGGCGGGCCGGGCGTCATCATCGGCACGCCGCTGAAGCGCAAGAGCGGCACCCACAATTCGATCATCATCGCCGATGGCGGCAAGATCCTCGCCGAGCGCTACAAGCTCGATTTGCCAAACTATGGCGAGTTCGACGAGAAGCGCGTCTTTCAGGCCGGCCCCGAGGCTCAGGGACCCGTCAATTTCCGCGGTGTGCGCATCGGAATTCCGATCTGCGAGGACATCTGGGGCGACGTCGGCATCTGTGAAACCCTGGCCGAAAGCGGCGCGGAAATCCTGCTGGTGCCGAACGGCTCGCCCTACTACCGCGCCAAGATGGACGTGCGCCATCAGGTCGTTATCCGCCAGGTCATCGAGACCGGTTTGCCGATGATCTATGCCAATCAGATCGGCGGCCAGGATGAGCTGATCTTCGACGGCGCCTCTTTTGCCATAGGCGCCGACAAGACGCTTGCCTTCCAGATGAGCCAGTTCGAGGAAACTGTCGACGTCACCACCTGGAAGCGCAACCGCGTCGCCGCAGGCGCGCAAAACGCAGAAGAGTTCGACGGCTGGGTCTGCTCGGAAGGGCCGATGTCGAAAATCCCCGAGCGCGAAGAGGCGGACTACCGCGCCTGCATGCTCGGCCTGCGCGACTACGTCAACAAGAACGGCTTCAAGAACGTGGTGCTGGGTCTCTCCGGCGGCATCGATTCGGCGATCTGCGCGGCCCTTGCCGTCGACGCACTTGGCGAGGAGCGGCTGCGGGCGGTGATGATGCCCTACCGCTATACCTCGGAGGATTCGCTGAAGGATGCCGAGGATTGCGCCCGTGCGCTTGGCTGCCGCTATGACATCGTGCCGATCTTCGAACCGGTCGAGGGTTTTCTGCATACGCTGACGCAGCTTTTCGAGGGCACCAAGGAAGGCATTACCGAGGAAAATTTGCAGAGCCGCGCGCGCGGCACGATCCTGATGGCGATTTCCAACAAGTTCGGCTCGATGGTCGTCACCACGGGCAACAAGAGCGAGATGTCGGTGGGCTACGCCACGCTTTATGGCGACATGAATGGCGGCTTCAACCCGATAAAAGACCTCTACAAGATGCAGGTCTATGCGCTGTCGCGCTGGCGCAACAGCCATGTGCCGCCGGGCGCGCTCGGTCCCTCAGGCGAGGTGATCCCCAGGAATATCATCGACAAGGCGCCGTCGGCGGAATTGCGCGAGAACCAGACCGACCAGGATTCGCTGCCGCCCTATCCGGTGCTGGACGACATTCTGGAATGCCTGGTCGAGAACGAAATGGGCGTCGACGACATCGTCGCGCGCGGCCACGATCGGGCGACGGTGACGCGCGTCGAACATTTGCTCTACATTGCCGAGTACAAACGCCGGCAAGCGGCGCCGGGTGTGAAGATCACCCGTAAGAATTTTGGACGCGACCGCCGCTATCCCATCACCAACCGTTTCAGGGATCGCGGCTAAACATCTGATTAAATTGATGAACCTTGGGGGGCGCATGTTTATCAGCTATTTCAAGGGAACGCCTGAGTATCACATCCTGCGCTTCAAGAACGGCAAGATCAGGGAGCAGGGGCGCGGCATCTCCTTCTGGTACGGCACGTTCGGCACCACGATAGCGATGGTGCCGGTGACGTCGCTCGATAACCCCTTCATCTTCACCGAGACGACGGCGAATTTCCAGGATCTGGCAATCCAGGGGTCGGTCAGCTACCGCATCATCGATCCACTCAAGGCAGCCGAAGGTTTTGATTTCAGCGCCAAGCTCAGCCGTGCCGACGTCGTCGGCGACGGCCGGGAGAAGATCGCCGAGCGCCTGGTGCTGGCGATACAGAGCCGCGCCCGCGCGGTGGTTTCGAGCATGACGCTGGAGCAGGCGCTGGCCGAGGTGACCAAGCTCGGCGGCAATCTCGCCGAACTCCTGCGCAACGATCCGATTGCGGCAACCGCCGGCCTGTCGATCGAGGAGGTCCACATCACCTCGGTCCAGCCGACGCCGGAGATCCGCAAGGCGCTCCAGACCGAATATCGCGAGGCGCTGCAGCGCCAGGCCGATGCCGCGATCTATGGGCGCCGTGCCTGGGGCGTGGAGAAGGAGCGCGAGATCAAGCAGAGCGAACTGGCGACCGAAATCGAGCTTGCCGAACGCAACAAGCTGCTGGTCGACACCGAAGCGCGCAACAAGCTGACGCTTGCCGAGGCGGAAGCCAAGGCGCAGCAGCTGGAACTGACCGTCTATTCGTCGGCGCCCGCCCACGTGCTGACGGCGATGGCCTTCAAGGCCTGGGCGGAAAAGGGCGGTTCGGTCGGCAATCTGTCGATCACGCCTGACATGCTCACCAGCGCGCTCAGCCAGCTTTCCACGCCGAAAGCCGGGTCCTGAAAGGCAAGCACGGGTGGCAAGCGACCAGAGCGGCAGGCCGATCGACCGGGTGATCGTCGTCACCCGCAAGACCGAGCTGGAGGAGCTGACGACGCGCTTCAACACGCAGGGACAGGCGCGCTTTTATCTCCGGCAGGCCGGCATGGATTTCGACCCGGTCAAGGCGGCGCATGACGTCTATCACCAGGCGCTCGACCGGGTGATGGGTTCGCTTCCCCAAGGCCTCAAACAGTTGCGGCTCGACCGCGAACTGGTACCGCAGTTCGAATTCGGCTCCGACGCGGTGATCGCGCTCGGTCAGGACGGGCTGGTGTCCAACACCGCGAAGTACCTCCCGTACCAGCCGCTGATCGGCATCAACCCGGACCCGGCGCTTTTCGACGGCGTGTTGCTGCCGTGGAATGCCGACGATACCGAAAAGGTCCTCGGCCTGACGATCGCCGGCAAGGCGAAGCGCCAGGCGGTGGTGATGGCCGAAGCGCGCTCCAATGACGGACGCCGGCTGATCGCCTTCAACGATCTGTTCGTTGGCGCCTCGACGCATGTCTCGGCGCGCTACGAATTGACCTATGGCGGCAGGACCGAGCGCCAGTCGTCGAGCGGCATTATCATCTCCACGGGCGCCGGCTCTACCGGCTGGCTGCGCTCGGTGATGGCGGGCGCCGCGGGACTGGCCGCGGCCTATGGTGACAACTCCGTGCCGACCGTGCCGCCGCAAGGCTATGACCGCGAAGCCGAACAGCTGTTCTTTTCGGTGCGCGAACCGTTTCCGAGCAACACGACCGGCGTGTCGCTTGTGCATGGCGTCATCACCCGCGACCGGCCGCTGGTGGTTTCTTCGCGGCAGAGCAGGGGCGGCGTCATCTTCAGCGACGGGATGGAGCTCGATTTCGTCGAGTTCAATTCCGGCACCCACGTGACCATCGCGATCGCCGACCAGAAGGCCTATCTCGTGGTGCCATAAGCGCGCCACGTGGGCAGCCAAATCACCGGCCGGACTGAATTCGGCCGCCCTCCATTCTTTGCGAGGCACCATGCCCGACTGTGAAATCAGCTTCGACATGTCACGGATCGATTTCCGGGCGACCTCCGATCTGTTGATGGCGAGTTATTGGGGCGCCGGCCGCAGCGATGACTTTCATCGCCGCGCCTTTGGCAACTCGTTCTGCACCGCGGCCTATATCGATAGGAACCAAGTCGGTTTTGGCCGGGCCATCACCGACCGTACGGTGTTTGCCTATCTCGCCGACATCATCATCTGGCCGCAGCATCGCGGCCAAGGCATTGGCACGCAACTGGTGCGGGCGCTCATCAACCACCCTGAACTCAACACGGTCTCGCACTGGAGCCTGTCGACCAGTGACGCGCATGGCCTTTATGAGAAGCTGGGCTTCAAGGCATCGACCGACGGCCGCTACATGCGCCTCGATCGCAACCCGGAATGAGGCATAGCGAGGGGTTGACCCGCTGTTGTTGCAAAATAACCTCACTGGTTGGACCAGTTACGCTTTGCCACGTGCCCGGCCTTGGCGATCCTTCATGGCGTCTCTATAAGGACCGCTCCGCAAGTGTCTTGCGGGAGGTCTGAATGGCAGTATTTCACATGGTAATGCGAGGCCGCGAAGCCTAGGTCTCACCTGGCGTCCGGCGAAGGTTTGCCCTTCGCACCGATGCCGGGTCGAGTACAGGCTTCTGCCGATGCCGGTCGCCACCCGACAACCCGGGGCGCGCCGCCACCCATGCCGAACCTCCGCAGCCCCGGGCGAATTGCCCAGCGCGGTTTTCAATTTTCAGACCTTACCGGGACCGGGCAGATTTGCGCCCGGATGACATCATGGCTCGTTTTCGAATCGATCTGCGTGCAAGCGCCTTTCGCAGCGTTCTTGGCTTCACGCTCAGCCACTGGCGGCGCCAGCCGTGGCGGCTTTCGCTGATCATGGGCAGCTTCCTGCTGTCGACCATAGCGGACGTGTTGACGCCGCTCTATTCCGGCCGGCTGGTCGACGCCGTCGCCAGCAGTGCGTTGGCTGACGATGTCGCGTGGAATGCGGCAATGGCGGCGTTCTTCGCGCTCATCGCTTTGGCGATGACCGGCGTGGTGCTGCGCAACCTGGCTTTCATGGGCATTGTCGAGCTGACGCTGAAGATGATGGCCGACATCGCCGCCGACGCGTTCCATCGCGTGCAACGCTTCTCAACCGACTGGCACGCCAATAGCTTTGCCGGATCGACGGTGCGCAAGGTCACGCGCGGCATGTGGGCTCTCGACCTGCTCAATGACACCATCCTGATTGCGTTGTTGCCGTCGGTCGCCATGCTGGTCGGCTCGACGTTGCTGCTCGGCTGGTTCTGGCCACTGATGGGGCTGGTCGTGGCAGTCGGCTCGCTGCTGTTCATCACGGTGACGGCGCTGCTGTCGCTCGGCTATGTCGCGCCCGCGGCACGGCTCGCCAACAGCTGGGATACGCGGCTTGGCGGCTCGCTTGCCGATGCGGTGAGCTGCAATGCCGTGGTCAAGGGTTTCGGTGCCGAGACGCGCGAGGAGACGCGTCTTGCCAAGGTCGTCGCCAAATGGCGCGCGCGGACCAGCCGCACCTGGGTGCGCGGCACCATCAACGGCACGACGCAAGGCGCCATGTTGCTGGTGCTGCGGACGGCAGTAATCGGCCTGTCGCTGATGCTGTGGGCCTGGGGCCAGGCAAGTGCGGGCGATGTCGCCTTCGTGCTGACCTCGTTCTTCGTGCTGCAGGGCTACCTCAGGGACATCGGCACGCATATCCGCAATTTGCAGCGTTCGGTCAACGACATGGAGGAACTGGTCGATTTCCAGTCGCAACCGCTCGGCATCGAGGACCGGCCCGGCGCCAAGCCGATCCGGATCACGCATGGCCACATCGCCTTCGATAACGTCACCTTCCACTATGGCTTCCACTATGGCAGCCATCGCCTGCCGCTCTACCGCGATTTTTCGGTGGAGATAGCGGCGGGCGAGCGGGTCGGACTGGTCGGCCATTCCGGCTCGGGCAAGACGACCTTCGTGAAGCTGATCCAGCGTCTCTATAATGTCAGCGGCGGCAGGATCCTGGTCGATGGCCAAGACATCTCCCAGGTTGCACAGGCGTCGCTGCGCGCGCAGATTGCCATCGTCCAGCAGGAGCCCATCCTGTTCCACCGCTCGCTGGCGGAAAACATCGCCTATGCCCGTCCGGACGCCACGCAGGCCGAGATCGAGCATGCCGCCAAGCTCGCCAGCGCGCACGACTTCATCACCAGCCTGCCGAAGGGCTACGGCACGCTGGTCGGTGAACGCGGCGTGAAACTGTCGGGCGGCGAGCGCCAGCGGGTGGCGATCGCACGCGCCTTCCTGGCGGATGCGCGCATCCTGATCCTGGACGAGGCGACATCGAGCCTCGATTCGGAATCGGAAGTACTGATCCAGCAGGCGATGGAGCGGCTGATGGTTGGCCGCACGACGCTGGTCATCGCGCACCGTCTGTCGACGGTGCGAGCGCTGGACAGGCTGCTCGTGTTCGACCGTGGCAAGATCGTCGAGGAAGGCTCGCATGACGAGCTGATCCGGCTGAAGGGCGGCATCTACCGCCGCCTGTTCGAGCGGCAGGCGCTGGAACTGACCAAGGGCCTGGTGATCTGAGCTGAACGCAGAGCCCTATCCGAGGGATAGGGCTCTGCCTGGTTCATCCAGGCATTCGCTCGAATGGCTGAAGCGCTGGGTCGATCGTGTCCCAGGCGTGGCCGCGCACGGTGTAGGTGACCGCCTGCGGGTCGAACTGGCCGGGATCATCGAGGCTCGTGGCCTGGATAGCCGTCACCTCCGGCATGGCGACGAACGTTACGTAGACCGGCGTGCCGCAGGTCGGGCAAAAGGCCTGGGCTTTTTCATTGCCGCTGTCGGCGATCATCCGCCACGTGCTCGGCTCGCCGGTGATCTTTACGTCAGCGCGCCGGCCGAAGGTCACATAGGAACAATGGCCAGTACCGCTGCGCTTTTGGCAATCGAGGCATTGGCAGTGGTTCTGAAAGATCGGCTCGCCGCTGGCCTCATAGCGGATCGCGCCGCAGGCGCAGCCGCCGGTAAAGTGCTTGGTCATCATCGTTCTCCGCGGTTGCTTCAGGCCGATTTCGGCTTGGCGAACAGGTCGATGCCCGTGCCGGTTTCGAGGAAGGATTTCATGCTGGACAGCACGGCCGGCCAACCCTGGCTGATGCCCTTGGCCATGCCGCTGCCGGCTTCGAGCTCGTCATGGCTGACGGTCAGCTTGACCATGGTGTCGTATTCCTCGATGGCGAACGTCACCTGGCTGTGCTTGGTCGGATCGTCGGCCTGCGAGGCGTTGGCCCAGCTCATGACCAGCCGGGTTGGCGGCGAGATTTCGACGACCTTGCCAACGAGTTCGACGGTCCGTTCGTCATTGGCGCGGATGTGTTCCCATTTCGAGCCGGGCTTCCAGTCGGAGACGTTTTCGTGGCCCCAGTAGCGCTTGGCGATATCGGGCCTGGTGATGGCTTCGAACACCTTTTGTGGCGTCGATCTGATGTAGGTCACGTAGACAAAACTGGTGGTTTCCCGGGTCATTGGTCGTCTCCTTCGAGTTCTTGTTTCAGGTCGTGCAGCAGGCTCAGCCGCTGCCGTTCGAATTTTCGCACCCACCGCTCGTAGACTTCGTGCAGCGGCACGGGGTTGATGAAATGCAGCTTCTCGCGGCCACGCTTGACCGTGCTGATCAGATTGGCCGCTTCCAGCAGATCGATGTGCTGCGTGGCGGATTGCCTCGCCATGTCGAGATTTTCGCAAAGCTCGCCGAGCGTCTGGCCGTTCTTCTCACACAGAAGATCGAGCAGCATTCTGCGGGTCGGGTCGCCCAGCGCTTTGAAAACCTTGTCGGCGTCCATCGGTCTCACTCATCTTGAAGACACAATATGCAGGTAAATGCCTGCATGTCAAGCTGTGGCTAAGCTTGGCCTGAAGGGGAGGGATTTATAGTGTCGGATTGCTGGCGCGCGGAGCGAAGCACCGAGCCCGGAATCGGGGCAAGAACCGGTGCGGGCGCGC
The DNA here is from genome assembly GCF_040318795.1 of Mesorhizobium sp. M1004. Taxonomy (NCBI): domain Bacteria; kingdom Pseudomonadati; phylum Pseudomonadota; class Alphaproteobacteria; order Hyphomicrobiales; family Phyllobacteriaceae; genus Mesorhizobium; species Mesorhizobium sp. M1004. Next base: position 325,868 of record NZ_JAMYNB010000005.1, on the reverse strand, counting down.
AGGACTATGCAGCGGTGGCTGTGAGCTAGGCTCTAACGACGAACTTGTCGGGATCGGCGCAGAAATGGGCGATGATCTGGCAGAGGTCCGGCTCGTTGACCATGCGTACGGCCTCGGCCCCATTGACCCATTTGCGGGTGCGCGCGCGCTTTTCCTTCCAGCGGTCGGCAACGTGCTCGACCTGCAGCGGAAACACCAGCACTTCGCAAGGGACTTCCTCGCCGGACGCGAGGGCCTTGGCGTAGAAGTAACGACCGGCCTCGAAAAGCGAAATCTTGCCACGCAATCCGGCTTCCTCGCCCGCCTCGCGCGCCGCTGCCTCGCAGAGCGGCTCCCTGGCCTCGGGCCAGCCCTTCGGCAGCACCCAACGCCCGGTGTCTCGGCTGGTGATCAGCATGATCTCGACGCCGTCTTCGTTATTGCGCCATGGCAAAGCGGCAACCTGCAGGCGACAAGGCGAAGTGCCGAAGAGCTTGCGGACCCTTTCAGCCAGATGGTCGTGTGTCGCCGGTGTCGTCAGCATCAGTGAAAGCTACCCCAGCCCTCAGAATCGTTAGCCGCCGTATGAATCTTACCGACAAGTGTAAGTCTTAAAAGTAAAAAACATCACACCAACCGTCCAATCCGCCAACAGGCGTCGATTCGACAGAATAATGTGCCTTCCAGTGTCTGTTTTCATAGCAGACGGGGCGGGTTTGGCCGTCTGGGCAGAAATGGGGCTGGCGCGAATCAGCCGGCGTGATCGTCGGCGATCGGCTTCTGGTAGGTGAAACCCATGTCCCAGGGAAAGTAGATCCAGGTGTCCTGGCTGACTTCGGTGATGAAGGTGTCGACCAGCGGCCGGCCTTTCGGCTTGGCGTAGACGGTGGCGAAATGCGCCTTGGGCATCATGGCGCGCACGATGCCTGCCGTCTTGCCGGTGTCTGTGAGGTCGTCGATGATCAACACGCCCGCGCCATCATCGGCGAGCAGCGCCGGCGTGATCTCCTTCAGCACCTGCAATTGCCCCTGGCTGGTGTAGTCGTGATAGGAGGCGACGCAGACCGTCTCGATGACGCGTATGCCGAGTTCGCGTGAGATGATGGCAGCGGGAACCAGGCCCCCACGGGTGATGCAGACGATGGCCTTCCACTGACCCTTGTTGGCGCCGGCAAGCCGCCAGGCGAGCGCCCGGGCATCGCGGTGGAACTGGTCCCAGGAGACCGGAAAGGCTTTTTCGGGAAGGGACATTCTGCACTCCGCGCGCAACATTGTGGAATGCGCGCGGAATTAACTGGAAAGTCAGGGCATTGGCAAGGGCGGGGCCAGCTGTGGAGTTACCGCGACAAAAAGGCCGCAACCGGCACGCTGCGCAACACGGTGCGCGTGACGCCGCCGAACAAAAGCTGACGCAGCCAGGAATGGCTGTAGGCGCCGAGCACCAGAAGGTCGGCTCCGGTCTCGGCGATCCGGGTCTGGATGACGTCATCGACCGAAGCATTACCCGATTTCTGCACCGACACGCTGACCGTTGCGCCATGCCTGGAGAGTGCCGCGGCGATCTCGGCGCCGGCGGCTTCCGGGTTGTCATCCAGCGTATCCGGCGGATCGATGACCAGAATGTCGGTCTTTTCGGCCTCGATGATGAAGGGCAGCGCGTCGAAGGCGGCACGCGCCGCCTCCTTGCTGCCGTTCCAGGCCAGCAGCACATGTTTGAATGTGGTGACCAACGGCCCCTCATGCGGCACCACCAGCACTGGCCGGCCGGCATCGTAAACCAGCGTGTCGACATCGGCGCTCGTGTCGCCCCCGGTCTCGCGCTGCGCGGCAATAATCAGATCGGCGGCGCGCACGCTGGAAATACCCGTCAGCGCGCTGTCGCCGGAAAAGCTCTCGAGGCTGCGCCATTCGAAGGAAAGGCCGGAATTCTCGATCTGCCGAACGAAAAGCGCCTGCAATTTCTCGGCGCGCTCGCGGTTCATGTCGGCGGAGACCTGCAGGAACTCGGTGTCGGGGAAGCCGGTTGCCGAGGTGTAGGGAACGGGCAGCGCTTCGGCATGGATGCCGATGAGATGGCTCTCGAACCGGTCGGCAAGCGGGATGGCGCAGTCGAGCACGCGTTCGGCGTCCTGTTCGTTCTGCAATATGGCGACGATGGTCTTGAAGCGCATGCGAAATCCCTCAAATCTGCCGGCGCGTGCTGCGCCCGAGGGAAAACGTGGGAGTGCGGTGCTTGGTTCCGGCCCGGCGATGGTCCGCGAACCCAGGGTCACTTGGCGGCGGTGAAGCCGGCCACCATCGCCTCGACGTCCTTGCGTGCCGAATCCAGCGCCTCCTGGCTGCGGGCGCGGACCACCAGCTCCGTCCAGAACTTGCCGTCGCCATATTTCGGATAGGAGCCGATGACGGTGTCGGGATGCGCCTTCTGGATGTCGCCCAGGGGACCGCCGATCAGGCCTTCGCCGAACGGGCAATGGACGGTGGCCGACAGCATCTTGGTGCCGGCCTTCAGCGTCGGCACGACATTGTCGAGCATGGCCTGGAAAATCGCCGGCACGCCGGCCATGACATGGACGTTGCCGATGCGAAAGCCGGGCGCGACGGAGACCGGATTGTCGATATGGTCGGCGCCGCGCGGCATGCGCGACATGCGCTTGCGGGCCTCGGTATATTCGATGCCGCGCGCGGCATAGCTCTCGCCCAGCATGGCATAGGCCTTGGCGTCGTATTCGCACGGCACCCCAAAAGCCTTGGAAATCGAATCGGCGGTGATGTCGTCATGCGTTGGGCCGATGCCGCCGGTGGTGAAGACATAGGTGTAGCGGGCGCGCACGGCATTCACCGCAGCGACAATCTCGTCCTCCTCGTCGGGAACGATCCGCACTTCCTTCAGGTCGATGCCGATGGCCGTCATGATGTCGGCGAGGTGGCCGATATTTTTATCCTTGGTGCGGCCGGACAGAATCTCGTCGCCGATGACAAGCATGGCGGCAGTGACGATTTCAGGCATGGAAGGCTCCGGCAAACAGGCCCGTTGGCAGACAAGGTCGCCTGAGGCAGAAAGAAGGTCGCCTGAGATAGCGCGACATCGAACTGGCGGCAATGCCGACACAAGCCGCCATCTGCCTTGCCGAGCGTTCGTCAGTGGGTGATGGTGCGCGCCGGTCCGCTCCCGGGTGAAACATGCTGGTATCGATTCTGCTGTGGCTTGTTGCCGGCCTGTCCGTGCTGGCTCTCGTCATCGTGGCCTGCCTGGTCGCGGCAACGCTCTGGATTGCCGCCAAGGCCGAAAGGCTGGTGCCGGCCAGCGGAAACTTCGTCGAGATCGACGGCAGCCGCATCCATTATGTCGAAACGGGCGAGGGACGGCCGATCCTGTTCGTGCACGGACTTGGCGCCCAGCTTCATCAGTTCCGGCACACGCTGTTCAACCGCTTCGGCCCCGGTTGCCGGCTGATCGCGCTCGACCGGCCGGGATCGGGCTATTCGGTGCGGGCCAAAGGAGCCACCGGCCGCTTGCCTGAGCAGGCCGAGATCATAAGGCGCTTCATCGAAACGCTCGCGCTGGAAAGGCCGCTTGTGGTCGGGCATTCCCTGGGCGGCGCCGTCGCGCTGACCCTGGCCGTGGAACATCCCGGCGCGATTTCCGGCATCGCTTTGCTGGCGCCGCTGACGCATCTGGAAGCCGGCGTCCGCGAGAAAGCGGGCCTGCTCTATATCCGTTCGCGGCTTTGGCGCTGGATCATGGCCTACACCGTCGCGATACCGACAAGCCTCAGATATGCGCGGCAGACACTGGAGTTCATCTTCTCGCCGCAGGCCGTTCCCGCCGACTACATGATCGATGGCGGCGGATGGCTCGGGCTGAGGCCAAGCCATTTCCATGCAACCTCCACCGATTTCGTGGCGGTCGAACAGGATCTTGGCCGCATCGAAGAGCGCTATGGAGAGATCGCCATGCCGGCCGGCATTTTCTTCGGGACAGCCGATCGCGTCATCGCCATGCGCATACATGGGGAGCCGATGAAGGACAGGATCGAAGGGCTGGATTTCGAGACGGTCGAAGGCCTCGGCCACATGCCGCAATTCGTCGAGCCGGACCGCGTCATCGCCTTCATCAAGCGCATTGCCGAGCGGGCATTCGCTGGCCAAGACCTCACCACAGCCTCACAACAATTTCACTGAACTATTCGGCTGATATCCGGTTTACCCCGTGTCGCACCCAAGGCGGCGGATACGGAGTAATTCAATGTACAGGAAAGTCTTTGCAGCATCCGTGCTGACGATCGGTCTTGCCACATCGGCGATGGCGCAGTCATCGGACGGCACGTATTCCAACCATCACAGCTGGTGGCCGTTCGGGAACGAGCAGTCATCGACCGTCGACCAGAGCACCACCGGCAGCATCAATGCCGACGGCAGCCAAGGCTATGGCGGCGCTACGGGGCCGTGCGCCTCCGACCCGTCAGGACCCTATGGAAATGTGAGGCCCAACGTGAACGATCAATATTGCGGCAAGTGATCAAGCCGCGGGCGACTGACCGGCAGGATGTCCCGCCTGTTTGTTTTGACGCAATTCCCAAGGGAATTGCTTAGGTGAGCATCCACGGCCGGCAGCGAAAGCTGAGGGGCAAGGATCAGTCGGAAACTTCGGTCTGCGGCCGGTCGCGGCCGTCGGCCAGTTCGTCGTGCCACTTGCCTTCGGCATCCTCATACTGGATGCCGTCCGTGGCGCCGGCGATCTGCTGTTCGGCCGAGGCGATCTCGGCGGCGCGCAGCGCATCCTGGTGGGTCGGGAATGTCTCCGAGAATGTCGAACCGACCTTGTAGGCCCAGCCCCCGTCATGCTCGACGATCTTGTAAGTCAGCTTCGCCATGAAATCCTCCGGTTCGTCCGTCCGCTCAATGCGGCCCGTTTTTCATTGCAATTTGGGCTTCAATGCAACTTGGCGTCTGGCAGCCGGTCTTCGGGAACCAGCACTTCCGATTCCTTGGCCGCTTCGATCAAGGCCCTGCGTGCATCGGCCGTCGAACGATAACCTTCCAGCACTTTGAGACAAGTGTCGAGAGCATCACGATGGCGCGGGCCGCGATTGAGCGGCCACACCGTCATCAGACACTCCGCCGCTTCCTGGGTGCTGCGGATCTGGCGATATTTGCCGACATGGCCGAGTTCGACCACGACCGGGGTTTCAAAAGGTTTGTTATCCATGATGGCCGCAACGCAAAGCAGCCAATATGGTTGCAAAAGTGGCCGTCAGCCTGCGCCCAAACGTCTCACCAACCGCAATCGTTGGTCTCAGTAACCGCAGTCGTTGCGCAGCCAGTGGGCGTTGGCCCAGCCGGTCCGTCCGCCGATTTCGACCTGGTACCAGTTGCCCCGGCGGTCGAAAATCTCCGTGTGGTCGCCGTTGAACAATTGCCCGATTATGCGCGACGACGAGTTCGGCCGTGCGCGCACGGCGAGAAACCCGCTGCCGGTATCCAGATCGTAGTGCCTGGACAGGCCGTGCACCGTGCCTTCGCAATATTGCGCGCCGACCGGAGACGACGCGGCGAACGACAGTGCGACCACCAGAGCGGCTGCCGCCGGATAGATTGCCCTTGATGCCATGGACTTTGCTCCCAACCCGGCCGCCAAGGCGGCCTACCCCAGGGAATATTGCGGGCGGATTAAAGCGAAGCTGCGGCAATCTGTCCAGCAGATGCGTTTGGCGCATCCGTCGGCGCTGCCTGTTCAGCCCTTCGTCCAATGCTGCATCGTCGTCACCGAGCGGGCGAGCTGTGGCGCGGGATGGATTTTCTCGCTGAAGGTGGCGGCGGCGCGCCAGCCCCAGCGCGGATCGGCGAGGAAGGCGCGGGCCAGCGCGACCATGTCGGCGCGGCCGTCGGCGACGATCGCCTCTGCCTGCGAGGGATCGTCGATCAGGCCGACAGCCCGTGTCGGGATGCCGGCGCCCTTGCGCACCGCTTCGGCCAGATGCACCTGATAGCCGGCGCCGGTCGGCAGCTTCTGCAACGGCGAATTGCCGCCGCTCGAACAGCAGATATAGGCAACATTAAGCGCCTTCAAGGCTTTGGCCACCTCGATCGCCTCGTCGACCTCGAAGCCGCCATCGACCCAGTCCTTTACCGACAGGCGGGCGCCAAGCATCAGGTTTGGAACTGCCTTCCTCACCGATTTGGCGATCTCGATGAGGAAACGCATGCGGTTTTCCAGCGAGCCGCCCCAGCGGTCGGTGCGCTGGTTGGAAAGCGGCGACAGGAACTGAAAGATCAGATAGCCGTGCGCGGCGTGCAACTCGAGGAAGTCGAAGCCGGCGCGCTCGGCCCGCCTCGCGGCTTGAGTGAAGCGCTCGATAAGCTGCAGGATTTCATCCTCCTCCAGCGCATGCGGCACATTCCAGCCGGTGTCATAGGCGATGGCCGAGGCCGAGACGGTCTGCCAGGGATCCTCGCCCGGCTGCAATGGGCCGCCGCCTTCCCAGGGCTTTCGGTTGGAGGCCTTGCGGCCGGCATGGGCAAGCTGAATGCCGAATTTCGTTTCCGGCGCGGCGACGCGCCTTGCCGCATCCAGCGTGCGCCGGGCGGCCGCCTCGTTGTCGTCGGAATAGAGGCCGAGGCAGCCATGGGTGATGCGGCCGCGCCGTTCGACGTCGGTCATCTCGACGGTGACCATGCCGGCGCCCGACATCGCCAGGTTCATCCAGTGATAGAGATGCCAGTCGCTGGCCGAGCCATCTTCGGCAGAATACTGGCACATCGGCGCCACCGCGATACGATTCGGAAAGGTCAGGCCATCGAGGGCGATCGGCTGGAAAAGCGCTGCGGTCATCAAAAAAACTCCGGAGAGGGACTGCAGCTATTTAGGCGATGGCAGTTGCCGGCACCAGACACGAGGCGGTGAAAGCTTCGCCGTTTCGGTTGCGCGCAAAACCGTTCGCGGTTACGCCATGGCGCCGACAGCTTGGAGCTCATCATGGAAGATCGTATCCGCATCCGCTCGGAGGAAGTCCTGTCCGACGACTGGGCGGTCCTGAAGAAGACCGTTCTCGATTACCGTCGGCGCGACGGGCAGTGGGAGACGCAGATTCGCCAGACCTACGATCGTGGCGACGGCGCGGTGATCCTGCCTTTCGATCCCGAGCGTCAGACGGTGCTTCTGGTGCGGCAGTTCCGCTACCCCGCCTACGTCACCGGCCACCGCGAACCGCTGATCGAGGCCTGCGCCGGCCTGCTCGACAAAAACGATCCCGAAACCGCCATCCTCAAGGAGGCCGAGGAAGAGCTCGGCTATCGCTTACAGAACATCGAGCGGCTGTTTTCCCCCTATATGAGCCCAGGCAGCGTCACCGAACGGCTGTGGTTCTTTGTGGCGCGCTATTCACCCGCCGACCGCATCTCGGCCGGCGGCGGCGCGGCCGACGAGGGCGAGGACATCGAGGTTCTGGAAATGCCTCTTGATGAAGCGCTGGCCGGCATTTCAGACGGCCGCATCATCGACGCCAAGACGATCATCCTGATCCAGCATTTGAAACTGTACCCGATGAAGGGCTAGCTCGGCGAAGCTCGACGTGCCTCACTGCTGCGGGCAGGGTGGCACGTCCACTTCGCGGATGAAGTTGCGCAGGTTGCAAGGACACCGGAATGGCGCGTGGCGCAAAGGAATGGCTGAAGCGAAACAGCGCGCGGGCATCTCTCCTGTTGCTGAACGCCGCGCTGCTTGTCCGCTACCGCCGGTTGACCCAGCGTTTCCTTGAGCGGATGCGGCATCTGCCGAATTTTGCAGCCCCGGTGACGTTCACGGAAAAGATCCACTGGCGCAAGATTTTCGATGACGATCCTCGCTTTACCGGCCTTCTCGACAAGCTCAAGTCCAAGGAAATCGTCAGGGAGCGGCTTCCCGGGCTCGCCATCCCGGAGGTGCTGTGGCAGGGCGACGATCCGCGCCAGATCCCTTTCGATGACCTGAAAATCCCCTACGCCGTCAAATGCAACCACGGTTGCGCCATGAATGTCATCGTTCGTGATCCGGCCAACGCCGACCGGGAGGCGATCATTGCCGAGATGACGGAATACCTTGGCCAAACCTATGGCGCCCGCAAGCTGGAGCGCAGCTATGCGCACATAGAGCGGCGGGTTTTCGTCGAAGCGCTTGTCGGCAAGGACCAGGATTATGACCCGGTCGACTACAAATTCTGTGTGCTGGCTGGCCACGTCGCCTACATTGTCGTCGTCGCCTTCCGTTCCACGGTCAAGAATACCGCCCACCTGGATCGCGATTGGCGCCCGCTGAACATCGTCCAGGGCGCGATCGACTCGAGCCTGGAAATTCCCCCTCCCAAGAGCCTGGCGCGGATGATCGAGGCAGCCGAGGCGCTCGGCAGCGAGTTCGACATGGTGCGTGTCGATTTCTACGAGGAGGAGGGGGAGCCGATCTTCGGAGAATTCACGGTCTACCCACGCAGCGGCTTGCTGCAATTCGACCCGGCTGCCTTCGACCGCGAACTGGGCGCGCATTGGGATATTGGCGCGTCAGGTTACCTCAGTCGTTTGCCCAGCCGATTTGCCCAACGATACAAGGCGATGCTCGTCGCCGCCGGCTATCTCGACGTTTGAGATGGCTGCCTTGGGTGGCGTGCCACCCGAAGCTCGAAGAGCGAAGGGTGGTGCGGAGAACCCATACGATTAGAGATCGAGGGAAACTGATAGCTCAGCAGGTCAATAGCCGTGATTTCGAAGTGCTGCCTCAACTGAGCCGTAGCGGTCAATTTGCCCTGCTGGGATCAATCTTCGTGAGCCGCTGCCTGGTCTCGACCACGCGCCTTTGCGCAGATCGGATTCGGCAACACAAGGCGAGATTCATAGCGACGCCGCAGTCTTCATCGAGCAAGTTTTCAGCGCGCTTCCTGCTGCGACTCGGCCGATTACCGCTAAGGTTACCGGCAAGCTCTCCCACTTCCGGACTGGGTCGAGATCATTTGAAGAACTCTTTCAGCTTGTTGAGTCGACTGTCGCCAGAGGCCTTCCGGCCTTCAGGACACGCCGCCTCGCCGATCGTATCCTGCTGGACAAAGCGAGGTTCTCAGCCACCATTTTCTCGCTGAGTACCAGCGCGAACTCGGTCTGTTTGATGCGCTGCTGAGCATCAGCGAGTTGCATCGTGAAAAGATCGGTTGCCATTGTTGATCCGGGATCCGCGAGATTCATGATTGCGTAACACATGGCGGCCGAAATCGTTCCTAGTTGTCGGGCGAAGCCGGTGCCGCAAAGGGCGGCTGAGTTTGAACTTCCGACCCGACCAGACGTCCGCGAGCGCCAAGGCATCGAGAGCCCAGTGATCGGAGGGCCACTACGAGCGGGCGCAACCCGACCACTTAAGTGATCAGCCTCGCTACAGCCTTGACAGGTACAGTCGCGGCCTCATCAAGGGGAGGTATCAATGGTCTCGGCGATTGGAAACCAACATCGGCAGGCAGCTGAAACTCGACCGAAACCCGCAAAGACAGAACCGGGCGAAGGATTTGCGCCAGGCAAAAGCGCAGACAGCGTAGGACATCGCGCCAAGGCAATGGCGGCAGAAAGTGGTGACACGGATTCTGGCGCCCAGGGGCGCGCCGCATCGACAATCGCCAGGATGGATATCACCGTTTTGGCTCCACAGAGCGAAGAGCCGCCTTTGGAGTAACCCGGGCGGCCGTGCCGCTGCCTCGGTCCTTGTGCAGCACGACGCGCTGGCTACGCTCGGTGGACATCGTCGTCTCGAAACACTTCGGGCGTTGCACTGCCGCGAGCCGCCTTCGCTGCTGGTCGAGGGGCTGTAACCCTTGGTGAGGCCGGCATCACCTCGCCGGTCGTTGCGAGCCCACGATCGCGCGGCCAAGCGACCTTCCCTGTGTCGGTCTCTATTTGATACTAGGGGACGGCGGTTTCATCACGGGCAATTGCAGCTGGTCAATGGTTGCGACGATGCCGGCGGCAATGGCTTCCGCCTCATGGATCAGTTCCGGACCATAGAGCCCATTGACCATCTCTTCGCTCGGCAGCACGCCAGGAGGACAGTGCTCTTCCATTGTGCGCCGGATGAGCGTCAGCGCTGCCCGGCATTGGTCGGCATCGATCTTCATAGCCCTTCAAACATCCAATTCGTCTAAAATGTTCCGGAACTAATTTAGCGATAGCTAATTGAAGTCGTGGTTCTGCGAGTCAGTGCATGCGTCTGAAATTCATCAAGCCTATGGAACCCGAACTGGTCGACACGCCGCCGATGGGCGATGATTGGATTCATGAGATCAAATTCGATGGCTACCGCACCCAGGTCATCAAGGATGATGACGGGATTCGGCTGATCACCAAGAACGGTTATGATTGGACGGGCCGCTACATCCAACTTGCCGGTGAGGCGGAAGCGATCGAGGCGAAAGACTTCATCATCGACGGCGAGACCATTACGATCAATGAGGCTGGCCTATCCGACTTCCATGCGCATCAATCAGCCGCGACCAGCCGCAAGCCGTCGCGCGATCTGTATCTGCTAGCATTCGACCTCTTGCATCTGAACGGGCATGACTTGCGGAACACGCCGGTGGAAGACCGTCGCGAGATCCTCCGGGCGTTGATCCCGGACGGCGGCCGAATCCAGTTCAGCGAAGCGATGCCGGGCACTGGCGACGCCGTCTTTCATCTGGTCGACCAGGCTGGGCTTGAAGGTATCGTTTCAAAGCGGAAGGGCAGCAAGTATCGGTCGGGTCCGACGACGAACTGGCGCAAGATCAAGTGCTATGCCGAAAAGGAGATGGACATCATCGGCGTGCAGCGCGAGGCCGGCAAGCCTGCCATGGTGCTGATGGCCGACAAAGGCCACTATGCCGGCGGCGCCTTCGTCACCTTCAAGGCGGACAAGCGCCAGCGCCTATGGGACCGCGTGCAAGGCAAGATTGGCGGGCCGGCGCCGAAAGGGCTCAAGAGTGACAAGGCCGAATGGCTAAAGCCGGGCCTGGTCGGCCGCGTGCGGTTCCTAAAGGGCGAGGAGAAGCTTCGCCATGCCAAGCTGCTGGATTTCCGGGAGGAGACTTAGCCCGGAGGCTTGTCCCGGGGCTGTGCCGGTCCTGTCCCGTTCCACTGGATGAACTTCGCCTTCTGGCCGGTGATGGTCTCGATCGACTTCAACAGGGGTCCATGGACCTTACGTAGAGCTTGGTAGTGCTCGCCGTGGTACGCCAGGAGCGGCCCGACGATGCTCTTGTGCAGCGCTTCGGCTGCCGCCAGGAAGCGCTCGATTTCAGCCCGGGAAAGTTGTTCCGAAGGTTTGGTTCTGGCCATTGGCGCTCTCCATTGAGGGGTCGCCGCAACGAGGACTATAATCCTACATGCCGGACTGCCTGACAAGAGGGCTCGCCGGCCTTACCCCGCAGGTAGCAGTAGGGCGACGGCGTCAAGCGCAGCCATCAGGAGCAACCACCAGCAAAGATGAGCACGGCAGGCCCGGCGACCTCCTTTGGCACACGGGACAAACAAGAAGGTCGCCGAGCCTTACCGGCGCTGCTTTGTGAGGGAGACGACGCCGGATGAGATGAGAGTATGCGATCGTGCTAATCTCTGCGAACCATGCGAACGAAGGAAAGCCTTGTGGCACCGACGTTGAGATCAAGGTCGGGCGGGGCGCTGATCGCTGCGGCAGGATTCTTCCAAAGCGGTAGTGAGTCCAGAGCGGAACATTAGCGTCGGCTAACGGTTAATTCGGCAGTGTTCCGAACCGTGATTGGTAGAGCGATGGTGACGTTTCATCTTGTCTATTTTTCCGGCCTGACGGCAGACCAGCTGCTAGGCAGCGCCGTTTCTATCCTGGCGTGTTTGCTGCTTTATAACGCTCTGGCTTCGGACGCCTGACTGATAGGTCGGCCAGCGGCCCGGCATCCTTGGCAGCCGGCGATTGCGATCCCGATGCCAACTTCAAGACCTATCACGAGGCCAAAGACAAGCTTGCCGACGAAATCAATGGCGAGGGCCGGACAGGACGCCACACGTCCAGGCAGGGCTCTCTGAGGGCATTGGCGATGCCCGTTGCCTCAAGGTGGCGAGCTTTTTCGTTAATAGGCCTCCGCGCTGGGCAATCTGTTCCGAGAGCTTCTGTGATGCCTCTATGACGCGGCAAACCTTGGAAAAGGTTTCCGTGGCAGGACCGGGGTACGATTCTAACCAACTAGGGCTGTATAGGCCACTAGCGCCCGACGATCCGGCTAATCATGTCGTCGTCAGGTGCGCTGTCGGTGAATTCCCGTAGGAGCGCCTTCGCGTGGTCTACCCAATGCTCTTCAGCCAGGTTCAGCTCCCGAACGGATCTCCTGAAGGTCTCGCACACCACATCGAAATCGAAGGCGTCAATGCTGTAGCCTTCCTCGTCATGGTCCATCGGCAGCTCCCCCAATGGGGGAAACTGTACGGAATCGTACGAAGCAAGTGCAAGGGCATTCAAAAGCAATTGGCTGATGCCGCCCGATCGTTCCACAATGTGTTGCTAATATGCAGCACCGACTGAATCTCCGATCAGCGGCACTTGTGGTTGGTTCCAACAGCTGCACGTTGACGGCAAGATGCCAAAGCCAACGACATGCGGGCGACGAAGATGGACAAGCGACAAAACACAAGAAATGTTGAGTTGGTCGGTCTTCTGGCCGTGCCGTTGTCAGTTCTAATCACGCTGCTGATAGCTGGAATGATCCTTTGCTGAAATGTTTGAGTGGCAAAAGGCTGGGGCGGCGGGTTTTTCCCCTTTGAAAGAAGTCACGATGTCCCAATCCGTCGAACCCCCGATATTGCCAGAGGATAGCCCAGACCGTGAGGTGAACTGTGAAGTCGCATTAGAAGCCGCGTTTGCGGCCTTGGTGACTGCGTCAGAAGCGCAAGGTTGGACGCCACAGGAAACGGCTGCAACTCTTCTCAAAATCGCGACGGGGCATGCCCACCGGGTTGAGGCCGCTGCGGCCCCAGCCGGCTCCCGTTCTGCGGCCACATCCTGATCTCATAATGACCGTCAAGGCCGGACGACGGGTATTTCTCATGTCGGCCTTCATTGTAAGTTCCGGTACTTCGGAAGGCATCCTCGATGTCGACATGCTCCATAGGTATGAAGAGCTACCAGCACGCTTGTAATATTGCTTTTGATCGCTGCGATGTGGTCGACGTTCCGACCGTGGCACGTCGATGACTATGAACTCGGCGTTTTGGTCGGCATTCGATGCAAATCCAGCGACACGGATACCGTCGTTTTTCGGATGCAGTAGATCCCCAACTGCCGAGCTTACGACCGAAAGGGCTACAGGTTCGGGATTTGGCTCAAGTGCAGTTGCGCCGTCAGCCCCGTCACTGTTCTTACGGCAGCCAATACCGAACACCAAAACTCCAGCATGGCAGTTCCCGGCTTTGTATCCCGGCTCTACGGCTACCCGCGTCAGCCTTTTCTATGGTAGCCAGTGAGTTCTTACAGAACGAATCCTAAGCATTTCAATTGGTGCGGACGACGGGAATCGAACCCGTACGATCAGAGATCGAGGGATTTTAAGTCCCTTGCGTCTACCAATTCCGCCACGTCCGCAGGCCAGCCCTTTTCAGACGCCAGCGAAAACCCGTCAAGCCATCTTTTGCCGAGTGTCGAACTCATGAAAGGTGGTTCGTGATTTCAAAACGCTTGGTTGTCGCGAAAATCTCAGTCGCCGAGAACGCTCAGAATTTGTAGCTGAGATTGATACCAACCGCGTTCAGCTTCACATCCTGATCGCGATCGTTGAAGGGTTCCGCCACGTCATAGTGCTCGGAGCCGAAATCATAATAGCGATATTGCGCGCCGACGATGAATTTGTCGGTCAGCGCATAGTCAACGCCGGCGCCCAAGGTCCAGCCGACATTCGTGCGTGTGCCGGCGAACGACGCGCCCGCGACTTGCGAAGTTTCGATGCCGGCAAAGGCGACGCCGCCGACGCCGTAGACCAGCACGCGGTCCATGGCGAAGCCCGCTTTGGCGTTTACAGATCCGAACCACTTGATGTCCGTGCGGAATGTGCTTCCAAGGCCTGATACCGCCGTACCGTCGACGGCGGAATAATTGAGCTCCGCCTCGGCGCCGAGCACCGCCTGATCGAACTGCCACAGGCCGGCGACATGGCCGCCGACGAAACCGCCGTCAATGTCGGGCGAGATGGAAAACGGCGCGCCTTCCGTCACTGATATGTCGGACTGGCCCCAGCCGTAGCCGGCCTGCAGGCCGGCATAGTAGCCGGTCCAGTCGAAGCCTGGTTCGGTCATCGGCACCGCCATCGGGTCGGCGGCGAACGCCGGCGCGGCCAGAGCAATCAGAAATCCGGCACTGGCAATGGTCAGACAGCGCATCGAGTTCTCCGAAAAGGCGGTTAAGAAGGCGCCTTGCCGGAAGGTAATCCTATTCGTCGCAAAACGGAACCCATTGTTCAACAATCGGAAGCACCCGTTGCTGTGCTGGGGTGCTCTATTTTGGGGGCGCTATTTGGCGTCGATGAAGTCCAGCGCCGCCTGACTATATTCGTCCGGCGCCTGCAGCATGGCGAAATGACTGGCGTTGGGCAGGATGATGAGCTTGGCGCCCGGAATGACGGAGGCCATGTATTCGGTGTGTTCGCGCTTGATCGCCTCGTCATGGTCGCCGGCAACGATCGCGGTCGGCGTGGTTATCTTGCCGAGCTGTTCCTTGGTCCAGGCCGGCTCCGACTCCCACATGTGGCTGATCTGCGCCACGAAGGCATCGTACTGGTCGGGAGTCTTCGACAGTTTCTTGTAGTCGCGGCCCGAGCGGTCGATATAGGCGGCAAAGGTCTTGTTGGTCAGCACATCCGGATCGACGCCATCGGTGGCGACGTTGGCGGCCTGCGCAAAGAGCCGTGTCAGCCGCTCCGGATGATGCAGCGCGATGTCGTGCCGATAATGCCGCCGTCGCTCCAGCCGACAAGAGCGGTCTTGTCGATCTTGAGATAGTCGAGCAGCGCAAGATAGTCCGACGCCATGAGGTCATAGCCGTAAGCTTGCTCGGTGCGGGTAGAACGGCCATGGCCGCGGCTGTCGGCGATAATAACCTTGTGCGTCTTGGACATGGTCGCCACCTGGCTTGCCCAGATGTCGCCATGGCCAAGGCCGCCATGGATCAGGAGAATCGGATCACCGGCGCCGAAAACGGCATAGTACATCTGGATGCCGTTGACCGGCGCATACTCGCTCTGATCCGGTTTGGACATCGCCGCCGGCTCCGGCAAGGTCTGCCAACGTTCCTCGGCGGATACAAAGCCGGCCGAGATCAGGAACAGGGTGACGAAGGCGAGTGCTTTCAGGAACCGGATCATGACTTCACCTCAGGAGGTTTCGGGCTCATCACAACAAAAACCCGCCTCGCGGCGGGTCGTCGGCGCAAATCAGCACCATAGCCAGAATGGTAGCATAAGTGGCGGCACAAGCCAAACTGAATGACTGCACCGTTGATGCTGTCGTCGGGGTGAACAGGTGCAGCGCATCCGCCCGGGCGAGTTCTCATCGACCGGATTTCGTCCGCAATCGCTGGTCAAAACGTTGCCGGCTTGGCACAGTCGGGCAAACAGGAGTCTTTCATGGCCAAGCAGCCGTCGGCGACGAAACCCAAGCCCTGGACCGAGATGGCGACGCATCTGGTCGACGTCGCGACGGGGCGCAAGCCTGCCGATCTCGTCATTCGCAACGGCCGCTGGGTGAACGTGCACTCCGGCGAAATCATAGCCGGCACCGACATCGCCGTTGCCGGCGGCCGCTTCGCGTATTGCGGGCCGAATGCCAGTCATGCCATCGGCCAGGGCACCAAGGTGGTCGACGCCGGCGGCCGCTATCTCGTGCCCGGCCTGTGCGACGCGCACATGCATGTCGAGAGCGGCATGGTGACCGTCACCGAGTTCTGCCGCGCCGTCATCCCGCACGGCACCACCTCGATGTTCATCGATCCGCACGAGATCGCCAATGTGCTGGGTCTGCCCGGCGTGCGGCTGATGCATGACGAGGCCGTCGCCATGCCGATCAACGTGCACGTCCAGATGCCGTCATGCGTGCCGTCGGCGCCGGGTCTGGAGCATGCCGGGGCCGAACTGACGGTCGCCGATGTCGCCGAGGCGATGACCTGGGAAAACATCATCGGGCTCGGCGAAGTGATGAATTTTCCCGGTGTCGTGGCCAACGATCCGGTGATGTCGGGCGAGATCGCCGCAACGATCAAGGCCGGCAAGACGGTCGGCGGCCACTACGCGTCGCGCGATCTCGGCCTGCCGTTCCATGGCTATGTCGCCGGCGGGCCGGAGGACGACCATGAAGGCACGCGCGCCGAGGACGCAATCGCCCGTGTGCGCCAGGGCATGAAGGCAATGCTGCGGCTGGGCTCGGCCTGGTACGATGTTGCCTCGCAGATCAAGGCGGTGACCGAGAGCGGTCTCGACCCGCGCAACTTCATCCTGTGCACCGACGACAGCCATTCCGGCACGCTGGTGCATGAAGGCCATATGGACCGGGTGGTCCGCCACGCCATCCAACAGGGATTGAAGCCGGTGACGGCGATCCAGATGGCGACGCTGAATACCGCCCAGCATTTCAAGCTGGAGCGCGAGATCGGCTCGATCGCGCCGGGACGGCTGGCGGATCTGCTGATCGTCTCCGATCTTGCCGCCATGACCATCGACGAGGTCTATGGCCGCGGTATCAGGCTGGCCAAGGGCGGCAAGCTCGAGATCGACATTCCGGCCTATGATTACCCCAAATCGGCGAAGAACACCGTCAAGCTCGGCAAGAAGCTGAAGCCAGGCGACTTCGACATTGCGGCGCCCAAGGGCGCCAACGAGGTGCGGGTGCGGGTCATCGGCGTGATCGAAAACCAGGCGCCGACGCGGGCGCTGGAGGCCGACCTGCCGGTCGAGGACGGGCTGGTCGCCATGGACCGCCGCAACGACATCTGCCAGATCGCGCTGGTCGAGCGCCACCGCGGCACCGGCGGCGTCACCAATGCCTTCGTCTCAGGCTTCGGCTATATGGGCGACTGCGCCATGGCGTCGAGCGTCGCACATGATGCCCACCACATCATCTGCGTCGGCACCAACAAGGAAGACATGGTGCTGGCCGTCAACCGCCTGGGCGAGGTCGGTGGCGGCGTGGTGCTGTTTTCAAAGGGCAAGGAACTGGCGCTTGTCGAAATGCCGATCGCCGGGCTGATGTCGGACGAGCGCGCCGAAATCGTGGCGGCCAAGGCCGAGAAACTCACCGAAGCAATGCGCAAGATGGGCTGCTCGCTCAACAACGCCTACATGCAGCACTCGCTGCTGGCGCTGGTCGTCATTCCGGAGCTCAGGATTTCCGATGTCGGCCTGATCGACGTGACGACGTTCCAGAAGGTCGATCTTTTTATCTGAGATCAGCCCGCTGCTTGGCTCTCATCCGCCGGTGGCGATGGTCAGCACCTTGAATGGCGTGGTGATGATGATCTCGGCGACGGATCCGACTGCCTTGCCGAGGCCTCGGCCGAGATTGTCGATCTGGCCCTGCGTGGGTTCGTCCGATGCCAGGCCGGCTGGAGCGCGCAGACGGTCGCCGAGCAATTGCACCAGGAACGGGTTGTCGGCGAATTTGGCGTGGTTCAGGCGGTCGCCGCCCTTGATCTGGCTGAGGTCGGCCACAACGACGCCGTAACTGGCAATGTCGGCGGCGTTGCCGTAGTCGCCGACGCGCGGCTTGTCGCCGGATAGCAGGCTGGACAGTCTCAGAGCACGGTCGTCGGCGGAAAGCAGGATGACGAACGGCCTGTCGGGCTTGCCGTAGCGGATCATCTGCTTCTTGAAGACGTCGACATCGATATCGGGCGAAGCCAGGACGACACGGCCGAGCTTGCCGTCGAGATCGCGGTCGCCGGTGATGGCGAGCTGGCGCAGCGCTTCCATGGTCACCCAGGTTCCCATCGAATGCGCGATGATGTCGATGCTCTTGACCTTTGTCTTGGCGAGCATCCTGAGCGTCGCCTCGAGGTCGTCGCGCGCGGCGTTGGCGCTGTCCTTGTCGTAGATATAGCCCGTGGTCTTGCCGCTCGAAGCCCACGAAAACAAGATCGGCGTACCCGGATATTCGGTGTCGTGGGCGATCTGTGTCAGCCGGTAGACCCCATCGTCGAAGCCGTTGTTGAAGCCGTGGACGAAGACCAGCGCGCGGTCGCCATTCATGGTGATGTTGGCACCGACGGCCTTGGCGAATTGCGAGGCGTCGCCATAGTGGACGACGTCGGTGGCGGTGAATTGCTTGGCCGGGTTCGAATTTGCCGAGCCCTTGGCGCGCTCGATGGCGCCGACCTGGTGGACCTTCGGCACGGTGACGTCGACGCGGGCGTAGCTGGTGGTCAGCGAGCGATCGCCATCGAACACCTGGCGTGGGGCCTTGGTCGCCTGCTTGCGGGTGGTGGCGACGAAGATTTCGTGGGTGGCCGCGATGTCGGAGGCAGGCACCGAAACCGTCGTCTCGTTCAACAGGTCATGGGTGTTGGGGCCGGCGCAGCCGGCGGCAGCTAGCGCGAACGCAAGGACCAGGACAGTCTTCCATCGCTCGTTCAAGCGGGCTCCCGCTGGCGCATTGGCGCCGATTTCAATGTCGTAGAGGCAGAGACCGGTCCGGTCCAGTTGAAAGTGAGCGGGCCGGTCGGCATTCGCGACCTCACGCGGCGACGGTCGCCGCAAGGCAACAGCCTTATTGTCCGAGCGCGCTGATGCGGTCGGTCACCGTCTGGTCGCTGGCAAAGCCGTCATCCTCGCGCAGCCGCTGGCCGATCATCTTCACCAGTTCGGGATTATCGGCGAACTTGGTGTGGTTGAAGCGGTCGCCTCCCTTGACCTTGGAGAGGTCGACCACGGTGACGCCATAAGCGGCGAGGTCGGCGGCATCCTTGTAGTCGCCGACGCGTGGCCGCGAGCCGGCAATCAGGCCTGAGAGTCGCAGCGCCCGGTCGTCGTCGGAGAGCAGCAGGATGAACGGCTTGTCCGGCTTGCCGTAGCGGCGCATCTGGCTCTTGAAGACGTCGACGTCGATGTCGGGAGAAGCCAGCACGACATCGCCGAGCTTGCCGCCGAGATCGCGGTCGCCGGTGATGGCCATCTGGCGCAGCGTTTCCATGGTCACCCAGGTTCCGAGCGAGTGGGCGACGATGTCGATGCGCCGAGCGCCGGACTGCTGCAGCATGCGCAATGTCACCTCCAGCTGATCGCGGGCGGCGCTGGCGCTTTCCTTGTCATAGACATAGTCGGTGGTTCTGGCGCCCGATGCCCAGGAAAACAGCACCGGCGTGCCGGGATAGCCGGAATCGTGGACGATCTGGGTCAGGCGGTAGACCGCGTCGTCGAAGCCGGTGTTGTAGCCATGCACGAAGACCATGACGCGGCCGCCGCGCGCGGCAATGTCGGCATTGAGCGCGCTTGAGAATTGAGGCTGCGCATCGTAGCCGACGACCTCGGAAGCCATGAAGTATTTCGCCGGGTCGTTCGACTTGCCGCGCGAGCGGCGCTCGATCTGGCCGGTCTGGTGGATGCCGGGAACGGTGACGGTGACGCGGGCGTAGTTCAGCGTCGCCGAGCGTTCGCCGTCGAAAACTTTGTTGGGATCGTCGGATTTCTTGCGTGTGGTGGCAATGAAGATCGAGTGATTGCCCGAGATTTCGGTCACCGGCGTGGACATGACGGCGCTGCCGAGCAGTTCCTCGGTTTTGCGGCCGCCGCAGCCGGCGATCAACAGGGCAAGTGCAAGAATGCAAATCGTCTTCAAACGCACGTCAAAAATTCCACTCCGGCCAAAAGGCCCATATACCCCCGCGGCACCTCCCGGACAGTGAGAGTGCGGCAGAAGTAAGTCGTGTCCAGCCGAAATGTGGTCAGCGTCGAGCCACGGTCATCGCACTGTTGCGCGAAAGCCAGAATGGCGGCAGGAACGCAGGGATGTTGGAGAAGGGCAATACTCGGGCTTGAGCCTGATGCCGAGCACATCGCCCATGAAGGCGCGGCGCGCCTCGATGCGGCGCCATGCCTCGGGATAGCGGGCCGCGATCTCCTCGCGCAACGCCTCATCGGCAAGCGCGATACCGTCTTCGATGTTGGTGGTGAAATAGCTGGTTCCGGTCGCCGGAATGATGTCGACCTGCAGCGCCATGCCCGATTGCAGCTTGATGTCCGAGCCCGAAAACACCGGCGAATGCATCCATTCGTCGATGTGAACGAGATGGCCGGGGTTGAGCGAGACGCCGAAGAACGGGTCGCCTATGCGGTCGTGCACGGCTTTCCACAGCACGCCGCCGGCAACGCCGATGCCGATGGTCTCGTACCAGTCGACGACGGCGGCGAAAAAGGGCGCGACCAGCTTGTCGACATAATCGTCGATCTCGCGCGGCAGTTCCGCGGCGCTCTCGACCAGGAAGCCGGCGCGGGCGTTGAGCGAGCCCTGGATGCCATAGGCCATGGTGACGGGATCGCCGCGCTTGATGATGTCGAGGCGCGGGCTAGGCAAGCCGTAGGGCGCACGCCTGCCGGCGGACAGCATCGGGTGGCAGCACAGGGGCAGGCCGTTGATCCCCATCAGCCGCGCGGCCTGCAATTCGCTCATGCCGGGCTCAATATTCCCAAGCACGTTGCGCAGGCCCTGCGAGGAAAAGGTCGCGGCGAATTCGAAGGACGCCAATTGGTCTGCCTCGTTGATGGCGCGTAGGCCGTCGGATGGGTTCATCAACAGGTTGGCGGCGTTGACCATGGCGCCCCTGTCGCCGGCTAATGTGCGCAGCGTATCGGCGATGAAGGACGGCAGGTCGAGCGTCGTCTCGCCAACGCCGCCATCGCCGGGCCCGAACGGCTTCCAGCCGATGGCGCCGATCTTCTGGCCGGCTTTCAGGCCGCAGGCGGCAAGCGTGTCGGCAAGTGAGGCGGAGCGGTCGCGTGGCTGCGCTGGCAGCGAGAAGGTCTGGTAAAGGACGCGCTCGTAAGGCCCGTCGCAGATTTCGGCATAGCCCCAACCCTCATTGCCGACGAGAAGTTTTGGCTGGCTGCCGGGAATGATGACCAGCAGCGTCTCCTCGAAACGCGGATCGTAACCACTGAGATAGGCGACATTGGCCGCGTGCTCGCGGTCGCCATAGACGGCAAACCCGTCGAGCCCGGCTTCGGCGCCGCGCGCCAGCAGAGCCTCGATGCGCGCTTCGTAGGTCCGGCGCTGAACTAGCGGCATCACTGTTGGCTCGCCGAATTCGGGAAGGTCTACGGTCTTCAGGGCGACAGCCGAAACAGGCATGAGGATGGCTCCAATGGATTACATGCCGGCGCATCAAAGCGGCGGCCAGCAGGGCATCGGTGGCCGCAAACGGCGAATTGTGCAATAGGCTTGGGCTTCGAACATTCGATCCAGAGGTGACGGCGCCATGAACAGTTTTTCCTCACGCGTTGCCGCCGCCGCAGCCGCGATCCGTGAAATCTTTCCCGAAACGCCGCTGCAGGAAAACGATTGTCTGTCGAAGAAGACGGGGGCTCGGGTGCTCTTGACGCGCGAGGACCTTTCGCCGGTGCGCTCCTACAAGATCCGCGGCGCCTTCAACTTTTTCCGCAAGGCGCTTGCCGCCGGCAACGAGGCCGAGCTGTTTGTCTGCGCTTCGGCCGGCAACGATGCGCAGGGCTTTGCCTTCGTGTGCCGCCATTTCGGCAAGAAGGGCGTGGTCTTCATGCCGGTGACGACGCCCCAGCAAAAGATCGACAAGACGCGGCTGTTCGGCGGCGATTTCGTCGAGATCAGGCTGGTCGGCGATTTCTTCGACGATTGCTACCGCGCCGCCTTCGAATTCACCGAAAGTTCGGGCGCGCATATGGTGCCGCCCTTCGACCACAAGGACATTATCGAGGGGCAGGCGACGGTCGCCTATGAGATCGCCGACCAGATGCCAGGCGCGCGCATGCCCGACATCATCATGCTGCCGGTCGGCGGCGGTGGCCTGGCCGCGGGGGTGACGCACTATTTCGCCGATCAGCAACGTGACGCGCGCTACGTTTTTTGCGAACCGGCCGGTGCGCCGAGCCTGCATCAGAGCCTCGCCAGCGGCAAGCGCGTCCGGCTCGCCAATGTCGACAATTTCGTCGACGGCGCGGCGGTGGCCGAGATCGGCCGCGAGCCGTTGCGCCACCTCAAGGAGTTCGCCGCTCAGGCGGTGCGGCTGATCCCTGAGAACCGGCTCTGCGCCACCATGATCGAGATGCTCAACATCGAAGGTGTGGTGCTGGAGCCGGCCGGTGCCTTGGCGATCGACGCGTTGAAGGATTTTTCGCGCAAGGAAATCCGCGGCAAGACCATCGTCGCGGTGGTGTCGGGCGGCAATTTCGATTTCGAGCGGCTGCCCGACGTGAAGGAGCGGGCGCTGCGCTTCGAGGGGCTGAAGAAATTTTATCATCCGCTTTCCGCAGCGGCCGGGCGCGCTGCGCGACTTCCTCGAACTGCTCGGTCCCGACGACGACATCGCGCGCTTCGAATATCTGAAGAAATCGGCGCGCAATTTCGGCTCTGTGCTTATTGGCATCGAAACCAAAGACCGGCGAAACTTCGATTTGCTGAGGGCGAATTTCGAGGCCGAGGGCGTGCACTATCAGGACATCACCGACAAGATTGTGCAGTGCAGCATTTGCATGGCAGCCATGCCAGGCGAATTTTTTTTGCACAATTGCCGCGTGCGCTGAAACTTGTGGCGCATCCCCACCGTATGCATAGACGCTGGCACATGGCCGGCTTTTCCTCGCCACTCCTGGCGAATTTCCGGACTGCATGCAAATGCAGTCCGGCTTTTTGTTGGGTCTTGCGCATCGCCAACCGGCCCGCGCAAGCCTCGCAAACGCCTAAACTGGTTAAGATCAGCAGCATTCATTTTTAACGAGCCGGTTCTATGCTGCGACCGGCTCTGTTCGCACGCTTAAACGAGGGGGAGGCTGACATCGGCGCCAAGCGGGATTTCGCTTCCTTGCTCGACGATCTGTTCGTTGCCTCCGACAAGGATGAGGCGGCGGAAGAGACGAGCGCCCGGCCGTCGATCCCGTTCGACTATCTCTCCGTGGCCGACGAGCTTCATTCCGGCCGCATCAAGGTCTCGGGCGAAACGTTCGCAGCCGAATACCGCGAGGCGGGAGCCGATCTCGCCGCCGAATTCGCAGCCCTTCTCGATCATGCCAAGCTGGCGCTGGCCGGCGAGGAGGCAAAGCCCGAGGAAAAACTGCCGCCGATCGATCCCGACGCAATCGCCGTCGAACTCGGCCTCGATCATCCCGTCAAGAACGCCGATCTCGGCCGCATGCGCCGCAGCTTCGCCTTCGCCAACCACCCCGACCGCGTCGCGCCGCATCTGCGCCAGCGCGCCATGATCCGCATGCAGGTGGCCAACATGCTGATCGACGAGGCCAAGCGGCGCGCGCTGGCCGGCGTCCGGCGCTGACTTTTTTTCTCCTTCACGCAAAAGTCGGGTTCGCTGAGGGTTGGAGAGCGGCGCCGCTTTCCCTATAGAAGCGGCTTCCTTCCCGCGTAGCCGCGCAATTCCCGCCGGAGAAAATTCGATGCATAAACGCCGTCTCGGTCGGACCGATCTTCTTGTGACCCAGATCTGCCTGGGGTCGATGACCTGGGGCGAGCAGAACACCGAGGCCGATGGCCATGCGCAGATGGATCTGGCTTTTGAACGCGGCGTGAATTTCATCGACACCGCCGAGCTCTACCCGATCCCGCCCAAGGCCGAGACGCAGGGGCGGACGGAGAAGTTCATCGGCAGCTGGATGAAGGCCAAGGGCAACCGCGACAAGGTGATCCTGGCCTCGAAGGTGGTCGGCCGCACCGCCAACAGCTGGTTTCGTGGCGACCGTCCGTCGAAATTGGTGCGCGCCGACATCTTTGACGCCATCGACAAATCGCTGTCCAAGCTCGGCACCGACTATCTCGATCTCTATCAGATCCATTGGCCGGAGCGCGACATCCCCTGGGGCGCCAACCCGACCCGCGTGGGTGCTGTGCCGCGCCGTGCCGATGCCGTTGGCGCGCCGCCCGGCGAGACGCCGATCGCCGAGACGCTGGCTGTCTTCGATGAACTGGTGAAGGCGGGAAAGATCCGCCATCTCGGCCTGTCGAACGAAAGCTCCTGGGGCGTCATGCGCTTCATTGCCGAGGCCGACAAGGGCGTCGGCCCGCGCGTCGTTTCGCTGCAGAACGCCTACAATCTGGTCAACCGCACGTTCGAGGTGAACCTCGCCGAGGCCTGCGAACGCGAGGATGTCGGCTTTCTCGCCTATTCGCCGCTGGCGCAGGGCTATCTCACCGGCAAATACGACCATGGCGCACGGCCGCAGGGTTCGCGCTCGCAGCTCTTCAACCGCGGCCAGCGCTACGAGACGCCGAATGCGGCGGAGGCACAGCTCGAATACAATGAGCTGGCGCGCTCCTTCGGCCTCGAGCCGGCGCTGTTTGCCAACGCCTATGTCGCGAGCCGGCCTTTTGTTACCTCCAGCATCATCGGCGCGACGACGATTGCCCAGCTTGAAATGGCGCTGTCTTCAGCCGACGTGACCTGGACCGACGAGATGCAGAAGGGGGTGGATGCGATCCACCAGCGCGTCGGCAATCCGTGCCCATAAGCAGACCGTTTGGCCGGAATTGCCGAGCAAAGACAAGGGGAAGGGGACAGCAATGGATTTTCCGATCGAGACCGTCAGGGGAAAATTTCCGGCGCTGGACCTGACCGACAAGGGCCGCCGGCGCATCTATCTCGACAATCCGGCCGGCACCCAGGTGCCGCAAGCGGTTGCCGACGCGGTGGCGCGCTGCCTCCTGACCACCAACGCCAATCTCGGCGGTTATTTCGAAACCACGCTTGCCGCGCAACAGGTGGTCGACGGCGCCCATGCGGCGATGGCCGATTTCCTGGGTGCAGCGAGCGCTGAGGAAATCATCATCGGCGCCAATATGACGACGCTGACCTATCACATGTCGCGCACGCTCGGCCGCGGCTTCAAGCCGGGCGACGAGATCATCGTCACCCGCATGGATCATGAGGGCAATGTCTCGCCCTGGCTGCAGCTGGCCGAAGATCTTGGCCTCTTGGTGCGCTTCCTGCCTTTCGACGAGAACAGCTGGCAGGTCGAGGAGGCGGCGCTCAGCGCTCTGCTTACCGACAGGACAAAACTCGTTGCGCTGAACTATGCCTCGAACCTCACCGGCTCGATCAATCGGGTGAAAGCACTGACGGCCATCGCCAAACAGGCCGGCGCGGTGGTCTATGTCGACGCCGTGCAGTTCGCGCCGCATGGGCTGGTCGACGTGCAGGACCTCGGCTGCGACTTCCTGGTTTGCTCTGCCTACAAGTTCTTCGGCCCGCACATGGGCATTCTTTGGGGCCGCCGCGACATCATCGATGCGCTGAAACCCTACAAATGCCGTTGCTCGTCCAATGGCCTGCCGGAGCGCTTCGAACTCGGTACGCCGCAGATCGAACTGATGGCCGGACTTACCGCAGCGGTCGATTACTTCGCCGAACTCGGTGCTGCGGCCGGCGAGGGCGGTTCGCGAAGGCAAAAGATCGCAAAGGCATACGAAGTGTCGATCGCCTACGAAAACCCGCTGGCGCTGAGGCTGATCGATGGGCTGTCCGCCATTGAGGGCCTGACCATCCGCGGCATCACAGATCAGAAGCGTGTCATTGAGCGCGTGCCGACCGTGTCCTTCACCGTCGACGGCATCGTGCCAGAGACGATCGTGCGGCAGATGAATGCCGAGAACATTTTTCTATGGTCGGGTCACAACTACGCCTGGGAGATCGTCCACCATCTCGGCATTCCGGCCGAGCAGGGAGTCGTGCGCATCGGTATTGCGCACTACAACACGGCGGCAGAGATCGACGAGACGTTGGAAAGCGTGCACCGGGTGATCGCCATGCTGAGGCAGCAGCGCTAGTCAGCTATCGCTGTTTGCCGCCGAAACCGGTGAGGAACGCCGTGAGATTGTCGCCGAGCGCGTCGCAGAGATATCCGCCTTCCTGGACGATAATCGTCGGCAGGCCAAGCTTGGCAATTGCCTCGCCGATCCGCGAGAAACCGGGCGTGGTCACCGAAAGCCCGCCGAACGGATCGCCCTCGAACGCATCGAGACCGAGCGCCACGACCAGCGCGTCCGGCGAAAAGGCGCGGATACGCTGGAACGCCACTTCGAGGGCCTCCAGAAACGCCGCGTCCGCTGATTTGCGCGGCAATGGCAGGTTGAAATTATAGCCGAGGCCCGGACCTTCGCCGCGCTCATCGGCATGGCCCCAGAAGAACGGATAGAAGCGCACCGGATCGGCGTGCAGCGACACCGTCAGGACGTCGGAACGCGTATAAAAGATGCCTTGCGTGCCGTTGCCGTGATGCAGGTCGACATCGAGGATCGCCACCCGCGCTGCCTGCTTGCGCAACACCTGGGCTGCGACCGCCGAATTGTTGATGAAGCAGAAGCCGCCGGCGACGTCGGCAAAGGCATGGTGGCCGGGCGGCCGGCAGAGCGCATAGGCGGCAGTCGCGCCCGATATCACCGCTTCGGCTGCCTCGACCGCGCTCCAGGCGCTCCACAGCGCGCTGTGCCAGGTTTCGGCCGAGATCGGGCAAGCGGTGTCGGCCATGTGGTAGCCGGCCTGGCCGACCGCCGAGGCCGGATAGGACCCTGTGCGGGCCAGTGGATGGATGTTGGGGATGACTTCCGCGGATGCGCCCTCGATGCGCTGCCAGCGCGCAAAAATGTGTTCGAGGAAGGCGAGATACTCCGGCGTATGCACGGCCGCCACCGGGCCTAGGCCATGTTCCCTGGGCCGCTCGATCATCAATCCGGCGGATTTTGCGCCGGCTAACAATCGCTCTACCCGCTCCGGCTGTTCGGGATTGGGCTGCGGCGCACCGCTGGACAGAAAGGCCTTCGGGTCGTGGCGTTTCTGCTCCTCGGCAAAGAAGGCTTTCATTCCGCGTCCCCATCCTGCGCTGCATCGGCAAAGGCGAAAAAGGCATCGCCAACAATCTTCTGCGTCTGCTCGTAGCTCGACCAGGCGATGCCCAGTCTCTCATAAAAAGCCTTGGCGCCGTCATTGTCGGTGTCGACGGACAGCCTGAGATAGGCGCCGCCATCCCGGCGGCAGTCGCGCGCGACCCGGCGCAGCAGTCTTTCGCCGATCTTGCGGCCGCGAAACCGGTCCTCGACATAGAGGTCCTGGATATAGACGCCGGGCCGCCCCATCCATGTCGAGAAGATCGGGAAATGCAGGCAGAGCCCCGCAAAATCGCCGCCGATCTCGGCGATCAGGGTGGAGAAGGCGGGTTTGTCGCCAAAGCCGTAGCGGCGGAGATCGTCGGCAGTGGACGTGATCTCCTGATGCGCGCCGATATGGGTGCCGAGCTTGAGCAGCGCGGCATGGATGGTGTCGACGTCGTCGATGGTGCCGGGGCGGAGGGTGACTGTACTCACGATAGGCAAGGCGCCCAGGCACCCCCCCCTGTCCTGCCGGACATCTCCCCCTCAAGGGGGGAGATTGGCAGCTTTGGCGCTGCCATCCATTTTGCAACGATTGAGATTGGCGAAGGCCGCAGTGACATCCGATCTCCCCCCTTGAGGGGGAGATGGCCGGCAGGCCAGAGGGGGGTGTGCCAGAACGCCATCATCGCAGATCAATCATCTCAAAACGCCACCCTATCGCCACCCTTCAGCGCCAGCATCTCGCGCGCCTCGGTCGGCGTTGCGACTTCCAGCGACAACCCGTCGAGAATGGCGCGTATCCTGCGCACCTGATCGGCATTGGATTTCGCCAATTGCCGTCCATCGTAGAGACTGTCCTCCAGCCCGACGCGGACATTGCCGCCCATCGCCGCCGCGATCGAGATCAGGGGCATCTGATGGCGGCCGGCGGCGAGCACCGAGAACTGGTAGCTGTCGCCGAACAGCTTGTCGGCGATGCGCTTCATATGGATGAGATTGTCGGGATCGGCGCCGATGCCGCCGAGAATGCCGAGCACGAACTGGATGAACAGCGGCCCCGACACCAGCCCGCGGTCGCGAAAATGCGCCAGCGAATAGAGATGGCCGACATCGTAGCATTCGAACTCAAAGCGCGTGCCGCAGCCCTTGCCGAGCTTTTCGAGCACGCCTTCCATATCGGCAAAGGTGTTCTTGAAGATGGTGTCGCGCGTGGCTTCGAGCAGCTTTGGTTCCCACTCGTGCTGCCACTCCCTTGGCTTGTCGAGCATCGGGAACAGCGCGAAATTCATCGAGCCCATGTTGAGCGAGCACATTTCCGGCTCGGCCCGCAGTGGTGCCGCCAGCCGCTGGTCAAGCGTCATCAGCGACGAACCGCCGGTGGTGATGTTGATCACCGCGTCGGTCGCTTGCTTGATGCGCGGCAGGAACTGCATGAACACCTCAGGATCGGCGGTCGGCCGGCCGTCTTTGGGATCGCGGGCGTGGAGATGCAGGATTGAGGCGCCAGCCTCGGCCGCCGCGATGGCGTCGGTCGCGATCTGGTCCGGCGTCACCGGCAGATAGGGCGACATGGACGGGGTGTGCACCGAGCCAGTGACCGCGCAGGTGATGATGACTTTCCTCGGCGCCATTCTTTAGCCCTCAGCCTTCGACCGGCAGGTCGAGTTCGGCGGCCAGAACTTCCAGCGAATCGCCGATGATGGAAATGATCTCGCCGACCTCTTCAGCCGTGACGATCATCGGCGGCGCCACCATGAAATTGTCGCCGTCTACACCGCCCTTGACCCTGCGGCCGTAGATGATCAGCCCGCGCTCGTAGGCGAGGTCGAGCAGGCGCTGCGTGGCTTTCTTGCCCTGTTCGATCGGCCGTAGAGTTTCGGGATCGGCAACCATCTCGGCGCCGGTGAGCAGGCCTTTGCCTCGGACATCGGCGATGAACGGAAAACGCTTCGCCAGCCCTTTCAGCCCGTCCATCAGCACGTCGCCCATCGCGGCGGCATTGGCGATCAGGTCGAGGCGGTCCATCTCGCCGAGCACGGCGAGCCCGGCCGCGCAGGCGAGCGGATTGCCAGCATAGGTGTGGCCATGCTGGAAGCCGCCCGACGCCAGCAGCGGCTCGACCAGCCGCATCGGGGCGGCCAGCGCGCCGAGCGGCGCATAGCCGGAGCCAAGCCCCTTCGACAGCGCGACGATGTCGGGCTTGCAGTTCCAATGGTCGCCGCCAAGGAATTTTCCGGTGCGGCCGGCGCCGCTCATCACTTCATCATGGATGAGCAGGATGCCGTAGCGGTCGCAGATCTCGCGTATACGCGGATAATAGCTGTCCGGTGCGACGAGGGCCGAAGTCGCCGCACCGCCGATCGGCTCCATGATGAAGGCGAGCACGCTGTCCGGGCCCTCGGCCTGGATCTTCTCCTCCAGCATGTCGGCATAACGGACGCCGCGCTGCTCCATCGAAAGATTGTCGCGGTCGCGCCATGCCGTCGGCGCCGGCACGGTCGGCATCACCCGCATCATCGGTGTGAACGTTTCGGCCAGCGCATCGTCGCCGGTTATCGAAAGCGAACCCAGCGTGCCGCCATGATAGGAGGGAAAACGCGTGATAACCTTCCAGCGCTTCGGCTGGCCGGTCGCGACCGCCCATTGCCGCGCCAGCTTGATGCAGGATTCCGTCGCCTCCGAACCGCCGGAGACGAAGAAGATTCGGTCCATGCCCTCCGGCAGTTTGCCGGCGAGCTCCCGCGCCAGTTCTTCCGCCTGCTCGTTCTCGAAATGCAGCCGGTAGGCGAAGGTGGCGCGGTCCATCTGCCGCTTCATGGCGTCGAGCACGTTGCGGTTGGAATGGCCGATATTGGCGACCATCGGTCCGCTCGATCCGTCGATGAAGCGGCGGCCGTCCTGCGTCCACATATAAATGCCTTCGGCGCGGTCGATCAGCGGCCGGCGCAGGCTGGAGAGGTAGAACAGGTGCGAGGGCGCGCGCGTTTCTGAACCAGTTGATGAGGGCTTCTGCATGTCAGGACTTTCCGAGGTAGCGATCGATTACATTCCTGGTCACGCGCTCGACCATGGGATCCTGCCTGAGCAGGCCGGCGACCCATTCGCAGCTTCCGGCGTGGAAAACCTCGCCCTTGCCGCGCGGAAAATTGACGATCATGCCGTTGCCGCGTTTGACCTTTTCCAGATTGGCGTCGGTCGCCTCGCCAAACAGCGTTTCGGCCGTAAAGCGGCCATCCTCGTCGGCGAGAAACTGGTCCTCGATCGGGATATCGGCGCTTTCCTCGACCTGGCTCGCTATGCCGACGGCCAGCACCTGCAGCCCGTCAGGCGCACCGCTGTCCGGTGTCGGATAGGGCAGGCCGCCGCGGATCTCGAAATCGAGCCCGTCGACCTCATAGCCATAGACATGACTGTCGGCGCCAAGCAGGTCGCCATAATAGATTCCGGTGCCGGCAAAGGCCCAGTGCTCGGGCCGATAGACCGGAAAGCCGCGCATGCCGCGCGGTGCGCATCCGCCCCAGCCGGCATAGACGCCGCGCGTCGCGTTGAGGCCGAACGTCATTGCGCCGGGACGACCGATCTCAGGCGCTTCCCAGGAGTTGGTGGCGCGGGTGAC
Organism: Mesorhizobium sp. M1004; assembly: GCF_040318795.1. Taxonomy (NCBI): domain Bacteria; kingdom Pseudomonadati; phylum Pseudomonadota; class Alphaproteobacteria; order Hyphomicrobiales; family Phyllobacteriaceae; genus Mesorhizobium; species Mesorhizobium sp. M1004. Next base: position 295,225 of record NZ_JAMYNB010000005.1, on the reverse strand, counting down.
GTCGCCGCCATAGGCCGGGTCTTCGGCGCGCGCCCGGTATTTGTAGCAGACCTGCCGCCGGCCTTCGTCCTCGAGCCTGGTCTGCCACATGAAATTGCCGGCAAAGCGCGCCGCATGACCGCCGCGCTCGACGTAGCTGTCGACGGCGTCTCGCATTTCCCAGGTCCAGTACTCGTCATGGCCGACGAAGACCACACAGTCGTAGCCGTCGAGAATCTCGGGCGAGAAGTGCAAATCGTGCTGGCTGGCGAGATCGACGCCATAGCCGGCCCGCTCGGCAAAGCGGAAGAAGTGGCTGTCATAGCTCGCCCAGCCGGAGGAGGTGTATTTCTTCGAATGTCCGGTGGCGTACGCCCATTCCATGTGCGGATAGCGCGGCACTGTTTTCGGCGGCACCGCAACCTCCAGCGGCACGCGCGGCGCATCCTTGGGCAGCACCACGAAGCCGCGGCACCAGGGCCGCTGCGTCGACACCATGCGCGCATATTGGTCGCGGCCCGGGCCGGTGATGCCCTGATAGGCGTTGGAGCCGCCCCAGGTGTTGTAGGACAGCCAGGTGCCCGTCGCCGCCACCTGCAGCACGCGACCGGGCTTTTTGCCGGGCAGGGGCGCGACGATGATGAGGTGGTGGCAGTGGATCGGCTTGCCGTCGCCGCCGTCCGCCGTCAGCGTCAGCCGGTAGGCGCCGGACGGCCAATCCTTGCCGATGCTGAATTGAAACGACGCCTCCCAGCCGCAGCCTTCGACCGAGCACTGGTCGGGCGTATCCTGCCAGCGCGCCGAAAGCCCCGTTTGCTCGAAGACTTTTGTCTCGCTGCCGCCGTCGCGGACAATGACAATGCTGAAGCGCGGCACTCTCGAACTGACATGCAGCGTCACGGTCTCGCCGGCGCGGTAGGAAAAGCGGTTGGAATAACACCAGATCTCGCCGCGCTCGCCGTCCATTCCCGGCCATTCATAGTAATGGCCGCGCACTGCCTCGCGGCGCTGCTCGGGCGTCAGTCCGAAATCGGGAAATTCGGTCGGCAGTTGGGTCATGAACACCGGAAAAGTGACAGGCCGCCATTTCGGCCATCTGCCGGCCAAGCGTCAAATGGAAACGATCGGGCCAGCAATTGCATACGACACAATTGCTTGGCCGCTCTTGGCCGCACCCGGCAAACCGACTATCTCAGGCGAGGCGGCATTTTCCGCCTCGGGAGCCGGTATGCTGAGAGTGCAGAAGGTCAAGGTCGACCAAATCTACGTGCCGACGGCGCGCAAGAAGACGCTGCATCCCGAAACGGTCCGGCATCTGGCCGAAGACATACTGGAAAACGGCATGAAGACGCCGATCCAGGTTCGCCATGACGGCAAGCGCCACATCCTGGTCGAGGGCCTGCACCGGCTGGAAGCCGCCAAATGGCTCGGCGAGACCGAGATCGACGCCTATCTGGTGCAAGCCAAGCGCCACTGAGGCGCGCGACCGATCGACAACAGCCAAACCGATCATTCTTCCGCGGATTTTTTCGCAGGGCATGTCGGCACGCGGCGTGCTCGCTCGTCCTTGGGGGGAACCTGAGGAGACCGACATGTCCAGACGAATCTATGTCGCCATTCTTGCCTCGGTCGCTGCCTTGTTTGCAGCGCCCGGCCCAGCCAATGCAGAGGAGACCAAGCCCGCCATGACCACCGAAGCAACAGCCATGCCGAAGCCGGAAAAGTCCGGCTTGCTGCCGATCGACGGCCTGAATTACTACTATGCCGTCTATGGCAAGGGAGAACCGCTGCTTCTGCTGCATGGCGGCCTTGGCACGTCGGACATGTTCGCGCCGCTGCTGCCGAAGCTGGCGGAAAACCGCACCATCATTGCCGTCGACCTGCAGGGCCATGGCCGCACCGCGCTCGGCGAGCGACCCTTCAGCCTGGGGGGATGGGCGACGACATGGCTGGTATCGTCAAGGCGCTCGGCTATGACAAGGTCGACGTGCTTGGCTATTCGCTGGGCGGCGGCGTCGCCTTCCGTATGGCCGTTCAGCATCCCGAGACGGTGAGACGTCTGGTCCTGGTCTCGACCGGCTTCGCCGCCAATGGCTTCTATGACGAGATGCGCGGCCAGCAGGCGCAGGTGAGCGCGGCCGCCGCCGATTTCATGAAGGACACGCCGATGTACAAATCCTACGTCGCCGTCGCCCCACGTCCCGACGATTTCCCCAAACTGCTCGACGCGCTGGGCAATTTCATGCGCAAGGATTACGACTATTCCGCCGATGTGGCGAAGCTGAAGATGCCAGTTATGCTGGCCTATGGCGACAGCGACATGTACAAGCCCGAGCACGAGATCAGGTTCTACCAGATGATCGGCGGCGGGCTGAAGGATGCCGGCTGGATGCGTGAGAACCTGTCGCAGAACCGGCTGGCCATCATTCCCAATCGCACCCACTACGACGTCTTCTTCGCACCGGAGCTGACGGCCGCGGCACTGCCCTTCCTCAATGGCGAAACCAAGGTGAAGACCTGGGACGAAGTCCTCAGCGAAACGAAATAGCTTGCCTGAGATACATGCCGGCCGTCTCGAAGAGGCGGCCGGCTTTTTTGTGCCTGCGAAACCACGAAGCCCTGGCGCAGCCATTAGTCCTATCGGCGCAATCGATGGCGCCATCAGGGCTTTTCAATTGACCGAAAGGTACCTGTCGATATCATCAAGAGACCTTCAGTGTGATGGGTTCGAATGATGACGAAATACCAGGGCGGATGCCATTGCGGGGCAGTGCGCTACGGCACCGAGGCGGCGCCGCTCAATCAGCGCGTCTGCCATTGCCGGCGCTGCCAGAAGGTGATCGGCGCGGCCTTCAACGCCCGCCTTTTGTTTCGCATCGACGATGTCACCGTCGAGGGAGAGGTGGCGACGGTCAACACCTCTCCGGACCTCAAGCGCGGCTTTTGCGCCGCTTGCGGCACCACGCTGTTTTCCCGACGCGACTCCGCCGGCATCGTCGGCATCACCACCGGCTCGCTCGACGATCCCTCGCTGTTCAAGCCGGAGATGCATATGTGGACCGCCTCGAAGCAGCCCTGGCTGCAGCTCGATGACGGCCTGCCGCACCATGAAGGCGCGCCGCCTCCGAACTGACGCCGGCCTTACCGGAAATTAATCCCGAAACCACGACATAGCCGGCAAAGCGTCATTGGCGGGCCATGATTGGCTGCCTATCTATCGTCTGCGGGCCGGTATCGAGGAGACGACCGATGAGCGACAGAATCAGCACCCTGGACGAGCTTTTGAGCGATCCGATGGTCCTCCTCGTCATGGAGCGTGACCGCGTGCGCCCCGAACAGGTTCGCCTGCTGCTCGAACGTGCCCGCCGCCCGGCGGCCGACGCCGTGCCACCGGCGCATGTGGTGGCGAAAAGCTGCATGCAGCAATGGCTGGGAAGGTAAGGGCTTCCCCTTCTCCCCTTGTGGGAGAAGGTGGCCGAGCGAAGCTCGGTCGGATGAGGGGTGTTCCAGGGAACGCCAACGCCTCACTCCGCTGGAACACCCCTCATCCGTCTCGGCGCTACGCGCCGATCCACCTTCTCCCACAGGGGGAGAAGACAAGAGGGCCAATTCCTAACAACTTGATTCAAACTTTGTTGGTAATTTCTCGTTAGTAATCGAGGCCGGTTTGTCCGGCGGCGTCTGTTTGCCTTCGGTCTGTTGTGTTTTGCGTACAGGTCCAGATGCGGATTTCAGCCGTCGTCAGTTTCATGTTGGCATCGCTGTGGCTTGCCGGCTGTTCGTCCACAGCGGGCGTCGATGGCTTGCAACCGTCGAACGAGACGACCAGTTCGGTCGTGCGTCCGAGCGCGCCGGTCGCAGCGGCTCCGGCGGAGACCGCCGACCTCGCGCCGATGCGGTCCGACATGGTGGCCGACAACGCTGTGGCCGACAATGCGCCGCCCTTTTCCATGGTCGAGGAAGAAGAGGCCATCGTCGCGGGCACGCCGCAGGGGAGCACCAGACCACAGCTCGAGCCCGCCGCTCTGATGTCTGCGCCGAAGCGGTTGACGCGCGCGGCGCCGGCCATGCTGGCCTCGCCGGTCACCCGCTACGGTTTCCGCGACGCCAAGCCGATCAATTTCGGCAAGGCTTCGCCACGCTACCTTGCCGTCCACGGCGTCGACGTCTCGCGCTGGCAGGGCAATGTCAACTGGGGCAAGCTGCGCGCCCAGGGCGCCAACTTCGCCTACATCAAGGCGACCGATGGCGGCGACCATCTCGACCCGATGTTCATGAAGAACTGGCGCAATGCCGACGCCGCCGGGCTGAAGCGCGGCGCGTATCATTTCTTCTACTGGTGCCGCACCGCGGGCGAGCAGGCCGACTGGTTCATCCGCAATGTGCCGAGGGTCGAAGGCGCGCTGCCACCGGTAGTCGATGTCGAGTGGAACGGCGAATCTTCCTGCAAGCGGCGGCCGTCGCGGGCCACCGTGCTGGAAAAGATGAAGGTGTTCATGGACAAGCTGGAGCGCCATTACGGCCAGCGGCCCATCATCTACACCGCACCGGATTTCTATCGCGACAATCTCAAGGGTGCGTTTCTCGATTATCCGTTCTGGCTGCGCGCCGTGGCGCGGCATCCCTCAAAAGTCTATCCCGGCCGCAAATGGCTGTTCTGGCAGTACTCCGGCTCCGGCCTGTCGCACGGCGTGACCGGCCGCATCGACCTCAACGTCTTCCATGGCGACGAGCGCGCCTGGCGGGCATGGGCAGGCGGGCAGACGACCGTCGCCGACGCCGACTGAACGTCAGGCAGGTGCCGGTGCGCCTGCGCTGCCTGCCGCTGCGCCTTGGGTTGAATTTTCAGCGTCTCGCTAACGATCCGCTCACTGTGTCCTTTAGCGGTATCGCAACAGCCTTCCGGTAACGTGCCCGTGATCGGGTTTCGGAGGGATCCATGCGCAATCCAGTTGTGGCTGTCGCACTTGCCGCCGCCGTCGGCTACGGGTTTTTCAGTTCGCTCGGCCACATGCCGGGCGGAAGTGGCGCTTCGCTGGCGGAGTCGAAGCAGAACGTCGTGTCCTATTCCACCGAGGACAAGGCGATGCAGGCCGCCAAGGACAGCGGCCGCTCGACCCTCAAGCGCTTCCACGAACTGATGGACGCCGGCACGCCGGGCACCTACACGGTAAAATTCCCGCTGACCCAGAACGGCGCCACCGAGCATATCTGGCTGCAGCTGGTGGGCTACAGCGAAGGCTCCTATATCGGCCTGCTTGCTGACGTGCCGGTCAATGGCAACAAGTACAAGATGGGCGACAGGATGACGGTAACCGAGGCCGACGTCGAGGACTGGATGATCAAGAACGGGAAGGTGATCTACGGCGGCTACACCACGCGCCAGGCGCTTGCGGATATGCCGAAGGAGCAGGTTGCAAAGTACGGATTGACCTTCAAGGACTGAGGGTTGAGGCGCGGGCGAGTTTTATCGCGGGCCTAGAGGGCTGTCGCGCTTTTCGCGTTCGCGTATCTCTGCCGTTTGCGCCAGCACCCAGTCGCGAAACACCTTGATTTTGGGCGCGTTGCGGCGGCTCTCCAGATGCACCAGCCAATAGCCGTCGCCGTCCGAGCCAAGCACGTCGAATGGCTGTATCAACTGGCCCTTTTCCAACAGGGCGCTGTAAAGGTTTCTGGTGAGGATCGCGGCGCCCTTGTCGGTCAGCGCCGCCATCGCATCATAGGCCTGCGTACCCAGCTTCGGGCCAGCGATGACGCGATCGGGCTCGAACGGCACGCCGGCAGCCTTGAACCAGATTTCCCACCAGGGATCGTCGGCACAGCATAGCGGCAGTTGGTAGAGATCCTCAGGGCGGTGGATGCCGCCGACGCTTTCGGCGAGTCTCGGGCTGAGCATCGGCGTATAGTCCGCCTTGAACAGATAGTGAGCCGTCAGGCCCGGCCATTTTCCACTGCCGGTGCGAATGCCGACATCCATGTCGCCGCGCGTGAAATCGACCAGCCCGTGCGATGTATTCACCTTCACGGCAAGATCGGGATGCATCAGCTGGAATGTTCCAAGCCATACGGCCAGCCAGTTCGATGCGAAGGTTTCCATGGTCGTCACCGACAGCACGCCGGTCGCTCCACCCTTGGTGGCGACCCATGCGTCGGCCAGGGTCGAGAACGCGCCTGTTGCGTGCGGCGCCAGCTGCTGTCCGGCCTCGGTCAGCGCGATCTGCCTTGTTTTTCTTATAAAAAGCGGCGTTCCGGCACGTTCTTCCAGCACCTTTATCTGATAGCTGGCAGCTGATTGGGTCATGCCGAGTTCTTCGGCTGCCTTGGTGAAACTGCCCAGCCGGGCCGCGGCTTCAAAGACCCTGATGGCTCCTAATGGTGGTAGTTCCCAGCTCATGACGCATCAATCCCGCTGATGCATACTACGCGACGTTCGATTGGAAACCAAGCCCGGAAAACGGCATGCTGCATTCATTGGATCAAACCCTGGAGGATACGGCAATGACCACCACCATCGCTCTCTACAACACGCTTCGCCGCCCGGTGCTCGACCTCTTCACCGCGCCGTTCAGGCCTCGCAAGCACGGCCTGCTCGACCGCCGCTCGCTGTCGGATCATTTCCTCAGGGATATCGGTATGCTTGACGGACGCGTGCCTCCCGGCACCATTGGCTAAGCAAGCTCTTTGACCAGGGGAGGGAAAGATGACTGTGTTATCCGAGGATCTGGCGAAGAGCCGACAAACGATCAACGCCTATGAGGACTATGCCGAACGCTACGACGCTCTGGTGCGGCACGTTCCGAACCAAAGAGAACAGAAATGGCTGAAGCGCCTGGTGAAGATCGCCGGCAAAGGTGGCCGGATTCTGGAAGTCGGTTCGGGACCCGGATACGATGCGGACTTCGTCGAAGGGCTCGGTGTCCAGGTTCGGCGCACAGACGCAACGAAGCGGTTTCTCGAGTTGCAGGCCGCACGCGGCAAGCAGGGTGAGTTTCTCGATCTCGTCACCGACGATCTCGGCGGCCCCTACGACGCGGTGCTCGCATTGTGCGTCCTGATCCACGTGCCGCGCGAGCAGGCCGACCAGGTGCTTGCCAAGATTGCCGGGTCGCTGCGGCCGGGCGGCGCCTTCCTCGTCTCGATGCGCATTGGCGATGGCGAGAAGAGCGGCGAATATCATACGGTCTACTGGCGCAGGGACGACTTCGCGGCCCGCCTCGAAAACGCCGGGCTGGTCCTTGTCGGAGACGAATTCAACGTCGGCCGCGATCGCGAAGAGTGGACCACCTTTCTGGCTTTGAGGCCGTCATGACGCGCCGCGGACTGTTTTTGTTCGTGCTGCTCAGCCTCCTGTGGGGCATTCCCTATTTGTTGATCAAGCTGGCGGTTGCCGAGGTGTCGGTGCCCTTCCTGGTCTTTGCCCGAACAGCCGTCGGCGCCCTGGCGCTGCTGCCCTTCGTCCTTGTCCAGCGCAGTTTCGGATGGCTGAAGACACATTGGCGGGCGGTCGCCGCATTCTGTCTGGTCGAGATGATCCTGCCATGGGGGCTGATCACCCATGGCGAAGTCAGCATCGACAGTTCCACCGCCGGACTGCTGATTGCCATGACGCCGGCCGTAACCGTCGCGCTCTCAAAGCTGATGGGCTCGGATGAGCGGCTGGGGATACGCCGCTGGACCGGCCTTTTCCTCGGTTTTGCCGGTGTCTTCGTGCTGGCGCTGCCGACCTTGGGTGGCGGATTTCTCGCGGTCGTCGAGATTCTCATGGCCGCGGCCTGCTATGCCTCGGGTTCGATCATCGCGTCGCGCTGGCTGAACGATGTGCCGGCAACCTCGCTGACGGCAGTCTGTCTGGCAGGGGCCGCGCTGATCTACGCTGTGCCGGCGGCGTTGGCCTGGCCGGCGGCCATGCCGTCGACAACGGTGGTTGGCGCAATCCTCGGTCTTGGCGTGTTTTGCACGGCGATTGCCTTCGCCACCTACTTCCTGCTGGTGCGGGAGATCGGCCCCGAACGGGCGGTCGTCATCACCTATGTGGCGCCCGCCGTCTCCGTGGCAGCCGGCGTGCTCGTCCTTTCGGAGCCGCTCGATATCGGCATTGTCGCGGCCTTCGCGCTCATCCTGTGCGGATCATATCTCGGCACGTGGCGCGATCCGCCAGAACCGTCCGCGTCCGCGACCTCGGCAAGTTGACCGGCGGCCGCCAGCCGCCGTCAGAAATAAGGGCGCAGGTTCTCGCGAATGCGGTCCAGCACCGTCTTTCCCGAGATATCGGCGGTGAAGGTCTTGCCGGTGATGGTCTCAAAGGCCTGCGTATAGACACGCGACGTCTGCTCGATGAGTTCGGCGGGGATTTTCGGAATACGATCCTTGTAGGGATCGCAGCGCGCGGTCACCCAGGCGCGAATAAAGTCCTTGTCGAAACTTTGCGGCCGCTCGCCTGCCTTGAAGCGCTCCTCATAGCTTGCCGCAAGCCAGTAGCGGCTGCTATCGGGCGTATGGATTTCATCGGCAAGGATGATGGTGCCATCCTTGTCCGTGCCGAACTCGTATTTGGTGTCGACCAGGATCAGGCCGCGCTTAGCGGCCAGCGCCTTGCCGCGCGCAAACAGCGCCAGCGCATAGCGCGAGACTGTGTCCCATTGCTCTTCCGACAACAGGCCGCGCGTCAAAATCTCGTCGCGCGTCAAGGGCTCGTCATGGCCGCCATCGAGCGCCTTGCTGGTCGGCGTGATGATGGCCTGCGGCAGCTTCTCATTGTCGCGCAGTCCGTCCGGCAGGCGGATGCCGTACATATCGCGTTCGCCGTTCTTGTATTTCGTCAGCACCGAAGTGCTGGTGGTGCCGGCGAGATAGTCGCGAACGACGATTTCCACCGGCAGAATGTCGAGCCTGGTGCCGACGACGACATTGGGGTCGGGATAATCGAGCACATGGTTTTGGCAGATATCCGCCGTTTCCTCGAACCAGTAGCGCGCCGTCTGCGTCAGCAGCTCTCCCTTGAGCGGTATTGCGGTCAGGATCACATCGAAGGCGCTCAGCCGGTCGGTGGCGATGATGATGCGACGGCCATCCGGCAGATCGTAATTCTCGCGGACCTTGCCTTTATAGTGGTTCGGGAGTTCCGGAATGAAGGCATCCGAGAGAACGCGCAGTGCTGTCATCCTGGTCTCGTGGCTCCTAACAGTTTGGGCGACTCTTAACAAAGTTGAGGGGGCTTCGATACCCGAGGAAGGGCGGTTCGTCCTTTGCGAATAATCAAGACATTGCCTTCGCCGTGCTATCTATTTGTAGCTTCCGGCACTCCTGGGGGACGCGGTGGACGTAGAGCTCAAATTTCTGATTGTCGGATTTGCCTGCGCGATCGCGGGCGGTCTGTCGTTCATCACCTTCGTCAAATGGCGCGAGGTGCAGGCGATGAGCCACTGGCTGCCGGCGCCGGGCAAGATCATCTCGTCGCGCGTCGAGGCGCGCGAAGTCAGAAGGTCGGGCGTCGGCTCGGACAGCAGCGACACCACCGAGATGCGCAATTTTCCGGCGGTCACCTTCGAATACAAGGTCGGTAAAAAGAAATTTCAAAGCTCGCGCTACAGCGTGAAGGAGAATCTGGGGAATTTCGAAGTCACCGAAACCTTGGCGCAGTTTCCCACCGGCGCTGAAGTGACCGTCTTCTACAATCCGGCCGATCCGGGCAAGGCCGTGATCGAACGCACCCTGCCGGACGGCGCCTTCAAGTTCATGGTCAAGCTCTCGGCCGGGCTGGTGATCGGCACGGTGGTGCTGGTGTTTTCGCTCGGTGGCGTGCTGGAGGCGATCCGGCCGCACCTGCCCAAGCCGCAGAACCTCGGCGCCGGAGCGCTGCTGCTGTTCATGGGCCTGATGATCCTGCGCATGGCCTTCGTCCAGAAGTCGCTTGCCGAGCAGGCGGCAAAATGGCCGGTCGCCCCCGGCCGCATTGACTCCTCGGGCCTGCAGACGCTGCGAAACTACAGCAGCCATCGACGCTGGAGCACCGTCTTCAAATCCCGCATCGTGTACAGCTACGGCGTCGCAGGCCAGCACTACACCTCAGACCGCGTCACCTTCGGCGCCACGGTCACCGCTTCAATGCCCGGCCTCGTCAGCGGCCAGGCGCGCAGCTATGCCGAGGGCGGCAAGGTCGACGTGCATTACGACCCAGCCAACCCCGCCTCGGCAGTGCTCGAATGCAGGGTGCGCGGGCTTTGGCTGCTGTGGGTCTGTTCGGCCGCGTTTTTGGGCGGCGCGGCTTGGCTGGTCGGTTTTATCTGAGGCGCCACTTTCATGACGAGACATCCAATGATCGTTCGCAGGCTGGCCGTCGTTTGCCTGGCTCTGCTCGGCGCCGTGCAGGCAGCGAGCGCAAAGGAATGTCTGCTCAGCCACGCCACCTATCGCGAGCCGCGTTCGGGCGCGGTGTTGCAATTCCGGCCGCTAGACAATGAGCCGGCGGCACTGACGGCCGAAGTGTTTTCGGTGACCGTGCCCAACACCGACACGCGCTTGCCGGCCGACATCGCCTGGACCAATGGCAAAAATTCGTTTCCGCTCGGCACCATCCGCCACGCCTGCACCGACGACGACCGCGAAGCGGGGCTGGAGGATGGCAGCGGTCTCTGCCGGATATGGATGGGCCAGGTCTATGCCTTGACCGGAGGCGGCGCCGAGCAGCTGAATTCGCGCGAAGCGACACCGGCGCCGAAAGGGCTGTTGCTGCCCGATTTCGGCGCGGGCTTCACCGAATTTGCCGATTTCGCCAATGCCAATCCGGACGGCTCGGCGTGGGACGCCTTCACATTGACAGGATGCAGCGATGAATAGCGCCATGAGACCGATTGTCTGGATCTGCACGCTGTTTGCCTCGGCGACGATATCAGCCGCAGCGCGGGCGGACGAGCCGGCGCCATCGCGCCCGCCGATCGACAAATGCGTCTGGGAAAAAATGGCCGACAAGACGGTTGGGCTGGCCGCCTGGGTGCAGCGCTGCGATTTCGGTTTTCGCCAGATCCACTTCGAATTCGTCGGCAACGCGCTCGCCATCAAATACAGCGATGGCGGCGCGCCCGATCCGCTGGTCGAGGTGTTCGACATCAAATCAGGCGAAACCGCCGAGGCCGCGGTGTTGCGCCTGTTGCTGGAAAAGACCGACAAATCAGTCAGCGCCCGCTGCGTGCTGACGCCCTACACCGAGGGCACCGTGCCCGCGGGCGTCAAACGCTACACATTCAGCCCCGATGCTGCCTATGCGAAAGAGCTGAAGGCGCTAGCCAATGACGAAGTTCCCGAACCGCCCTGCGGCGACTGGGGCGAAATGCCGGATGGTATTCAGTATTTCGAGGCGCCGGCGGGTGAGGGGCGGAGGGTGCTGTTCGTTCGGGCGGGGCAGGACGAGCCGCTGTTCGACGATCAGACGCTGCGGGTGCCGGGATAGGATGTTGTCCTGAAGGCTACCGCTTATGCCTCTACGTATTCCGCGAGACTGATTCCTTTGGGCACCTCCAGCCCATCGGCACGCAAGCCCTCGATGTGAAAGCGTATAGCGTCGCGAATTTCGATTTCTACTTCTGGCACGGTAGCACCAGTTGCGATGCAGCCGGGTAGGTCCGGCACATAGGCAGAGAAATTGTTGCCTGCTTTTTCAATCACCACCGCGTAACGCATATAGTCACTCCTTCAAACCGGACTGCTTGAGGCGCCTGGCGCAATTTCCTCAAACGGCTTGCCGGCCGCGGTGACGCGCCCGGCAAACTTCGCCTATCAATGTTACTTCTTGCGCGGCGGTTCGTTCTTGGTGTCCCCGTAGCCGGGCTTGGGGACACGCTCGACTGTGGTCGTGTTCGGGCGGCGCTCGGCTTCTTTCACAGAAATGAATTGGCCGCTCTTTGAGCTTCGTCCAATGTCGAAAGTCTTACGTTCATTGGTGGCCATTTGGGTATCTTTCCTCTGTGTTGCCAGAGCTACCTCGACTCCGAGAACCGACTCCCCATATGATAACCTTGCTAGAGGAGATGGGATTTCGATCTCGTCGCCCCGCGTAGGCTCCGGCCTGTTCGCGGTATCCAAAGCCGGCTCTAACGAGCCGGCTTTGGTATTTCTGCGGCTTTGCTTTGCATTCCTGTAATTGCCGTCTTGACCTGATGCGGAATTATATGTGGCTCTGAGATGCCAAGATTTTGGAGGCGTTTCTCGGCGGCTGTCCTACTCACAGCAAAGAACGGCATGATTTCCAAAACGTCGGTGAAGTCACGAATTAGAGTCTCCGGCATAAGAAAACCGGCGGCAAACGCGTTAGCTTGCCATTCTGCGCTCGCGTACGCAGGTAACTCTTTCATCTGAGAATATCGCCTAGGGGCTCGATCAAGGGGAACGGCCGATTTGTGAAGAACCAAATGCCCTAGCTCATGGGCCACAGTCCACCTGCCGCGGCCTTCAAAGTTCGCGGCGGATTGATACGTTGTGCCTGACAAGACAACGCAAGGCGGATCAAATTCGGTATACCCTTCCGCTCCGTCCATCAGGTGGTCATCTTTGACAACTAGTGCGAAATCGCCAAAAAGCCGGGGCATTTCATTTTCAAGGACACTAACCATATCAGGTGCTTGGCAAGTAGTGCCTATGCGAAGTGCTTGGCGCCATGCCGCTGCTAATATCTCGATCTCAGCGCGACTCTTGGCGGATACGCAATAGTCATGACTCATCTGTCATCTCCTGGGAGTTCTGCGTCCAGTTTTCGTATCTCGTCTGGGGACATCTTGTTGATCTTCCTAAATAACCTTCTAGCAAGAGCTGCGCGTTCTTTGTTTATTGGCGTAAAGCGAATAACGTTAATGCGGGCATCTGCGAGGGCCTGTAGGTGCTTTCTCGTAACGATGTCCAATTTCAACCAGTTTCCAAAGTTTTCTACGTACCCCTCTGGAACTTGTTTTCCCCCAGTCTCGACAGCGGAGATAAATGACGGCGAACACTTGAACTCCTTTGCTTGATCAATCATCCGCAACCTTCGTGCCATTCTGATTTCCCGGCATGCGGACCCAAATGCCGTCAGAGTTTTTTCGACCATCTTTATGTTTCCCTATCTTTTTCACCTGTAGGTGAAACTCTCCCTCAAAAAACCTCTCTGCCGCGTTGGCGGCAGAGAGGTTCGTTCGTGTCAACTGCACCCGCTCGTCGAACCACAAGTATCGCACTTCTCGCAGGTGCCGTTCCGCACCATGGTGAAGTTGTGGCATTCCGAGCATTCGTTGCCGGTGTAGCCTTGCATCAAGGATTGCTGACGCCGCGTAGAGGCAAGCGCCTTTGCCTCGGCCGCTTCTTTCGCTGCTTCGTCGGTGAACAACCCGGTGGGATCGGCTGCCTCCTCGGAAACAATATCTTCGACCAGTTCCTTGGCTCGCTCCTCATAGTCGCGCTTGTAGGCGATGGCTTCGTCGCTTGCTGGTTTAAGCGCCAGCACGTTGGAGCCTGAGAACGCAGTTGGAGTGACCCGGGCAGGGGCCGCGGCAGGCGATCCGGCAAAACCCTTGGGTTCGCCACCTAAGCCAGACACCAACTTGACCGGCGAGGCGCCGCGGGTAAGGCCCTTCGAGAACGGCGTCGCCTTGCCTTCGTTGATGCCGCGTCCGAGCGCCGTCTTGTCGAAATCCGACTGGTCGACATGGGCGAGGTCGTGGCGGCCGAGATAGGACACGGCGAGCTCGCGGAACACATAATCGAGGATCGACGTCGCATTCTTGATGGCGTCATTGCCCTGCACCATGCCGGCCGGCTCGAATTTGGTGAAGGTGAAGGCCTCGACAAATTCCTCGAGCGGCACGCCATATTGCAGGCCAAGCGAGATGGCGATGGCGAAGTTGTTCATCATCGCCCGGAAAGCGGCGCCTTCCTTATGCATGTCGATGAAGATCTCGCCGATGCGGCCGTCATCGAATTCGCCCGTGCGCAGGTAGACCTTGTGGCCGCCGACGACTGCCTTCTGGGTGTAGCCCTTGCGGCGGTTCGGCAATTTTTCGCGGTCGCGGTAGAGGCGTTCGATGACGCGCTCGACGATCTTCTCGGTGACCTGCACGGCACGCTGTGAAGCGGGCGCCGCGATCAACTGCTCGACCGCATCGTCCTCGTCATCCTCGCTGTCAGCGAGCAGCGACGAATTCAGCGGCTGCGACAGCTTCGAACCGTCGCGGTAGAGCGCGTTGGCCTTCAGCGCCAGCTTCCACGACAGCATGTAGGCGCCCTTGGCGTCTTCCACCGTCGCATCGTTGGGCATGTTGATGGTCTTGGAGATGGCGCCGGAGATGAAGGGCTGTGCCGCCGCCATCATCTGGATGTGGCTGTTGATGGACAGCGAGCGCTTGCCGATCTTGCCGCACGGGCTGGCGCAGTCGAACACCGCCAGATGCTCGGCCTTGAGGAAGGGCGCGCCTTCCAGCGTCATCGCACCGCAGACATGGATGTTGGCGGCCTCGATGTCCTTCCTGGAGAAGCCCAGCGCCGGCAGCATCTCGAACGAGAAGTCGTTGAGCTGCTCATCGGTGAAGCCGAATGTCTCCTTCACCCAGTCGGCGCCCAGCGTCCACTGGTTGAAGACGAACTTGATGTCGAAGGCCGACTTCAGTGCTGCGTTAAGCGCCGCGATCTTGTCATCGGTAAAGCCCTTCGCCTTGAGCGAGCCGGGGTTGACCGCCGGCGCCTGGTTCATGTTGCCGTGACCGACCGCATAGGCCTCGATCTCGGCGATCTGGCTTTCTGAGTAACCCAGCGTGCGCAGCGCTTCCGGCACGGCGCGATTGATGATCTTGAAATAGCCGCCGCCGGCAAGCTTCTTGAACTTCACCAGCGCGAAGTCGGGCTCGATGCCGGTGGTATCGCAATCCATGACCAGGCCGATCGTGCCGGTCGGCGCAATCACGGTCGCCTGCGCATTGCGGTAGCCATGCTCTTCGCCGAGTTCGATGGCGCGGTCCCAGGCAGCCTTGGCGTGCGTGGCCAATTCCTGCTGCTTCAGGTCGGACGCGACCAGCGGCACCGGATTAACGGCGAGCTTCTCGTAGCCCTGTTTCTCGCCATAGGCGGCACGGCGATGGTTGCGCATGACGCGCAGCATGTTCTGCGCGTTACGGTCGTAGTCGGCGAAGGCGCCGAGCTCGCCGGCCATCTCGGCCGAGGTTGCATAGGCGACGCCGGTCATGATGGCGGTGAGTGCTGCGCAGATGGCGCGGCCCTCGTCGGAATCGTAGGGAATGCCGGACGTCATCAGCAGGCCGCCAATGTTGGCATAGCCGAGGCCGAGCGTGCGGTATTCGTAGGACTGCTTGGCGATCTCCTTCGACGGGAACTGCGCCATCATCACCGAGATTTCGAGGACGACGGTCCACAGCCGCACCGTGTGCTCATAGGCGGCGATGTCGATCGTGCCGTCGGCGTTGCGGTAGGGGAGCAGGTTGATCGAGGCCAGGTTGCAGGCCGTGTCGTCGAGGAACATGTATTCCGAGCACGGATTGGAGGCCCGGATCGCACCGGCCGAAGCGCAGGTGTGCCAGTCGTTCATCGTCGTGTTGAAATGCAGGCCCGGATCGGCCGAAGCCCAGGCGGCGTAGCCGATCTTTTCCCAGAGGTCGCGTGCCTTCAGCGTCTTCAGCACCTTGCCGTCCTTGCGGGCGGTCAGATGCCAGTCGGCGTCGTCCTCGACGGCGCGCAGGAAGTTGTCCTTCAGCGACACCGAATTGTTGGAGTTCTGGCCGGAAACGGTGAGGTAGGCGTCGGAATCCCAGTCGGTGTCGTAGGTCTTGAACGACATCGCGGTGTAGCCCTGCTTGGCGAACTGGATGACGCGGTAGATGTAGTTCTCCGGCACGGCCGACTTCTTGGCCGCCTTGATCTCGCGCTTCAGCGCGGTGTTGATCGACGGGTCGAAGCAATCGTCATCATGGCCTTCGCAATTGATGCAGGCCTTCATGATCGCTTCGAGATGTTTTTTCACGATCTTGGAGCCGGTGACCAGCGACGCCACCTTCTGCTCTTCATTGACCTTCCAGTCGATGAATTCCTCGATATCGGGATGGTCGGCGTCGACAATGACCATCTTGGCCGCACGACGCGTGGTGCCGCCCGACTTGATGGCGCCCGCCGCGCGGTCGCCGATCTTGAGGAAGCTCATCAGGCCGGACGAACGGCCGCCGCCCGACAGCTTTTCGCCTTCGCCGCGCAGCATCGAGAAATTGGAGCCGGTGCCCGAGCCATATTTGAACAGACGCGCTTCACGCACCCACAGGTCCATGATGCCGCCTTCGTTGACGAGATCGTCCTGCACGCCCTGGATGAAGCAGGCATGCGGCTGCGGATGCTCGTAGGAGGACTTCGACTTGGTCAGCTTGCCGGTAAACGGGTCGACATAATAGTGGCCCTGGCTCGGACCATCGATGCCGTAGGCCCAGTGCAGGCCGGTATTGAACCATTGCGGCGAGTTCGGCGCAACGCGCTGGGTGGCGAGCATATAGGCGAGTTCGTCGCGGAAGGCGCTGGCGTCTTCTTCCGACTTGAAGTAGCCGCCCTTGTAGCCCCAATAGGTCCAGGTGCCGGCCAGCCGGTCGAAGACCTGGCGGGCGTCGATTTCGGAACCGTAGCGCTCGGCTTCCGGCAGCTTGGCAAGCTCGGCCTCGTCGGCGACGGAGCGCCACAGGAAGGAGGGGACGTCGTTCTCCTCGACCTTCTTCAGGCGCGCGGGCACGCCGGCCTTGCGGAAATACTTCTGCGCCAGGATGTCGGCGGCAACCTGCGAGAACTGCGCCGGCACATCGATATTGTCCAAGCGGAACACCACCGAGCCGTCCGGATTCTTGATCTCCGAAAGCGCCTTGCGGAATTCGATCTCCGCGTAAGCTGATTGGCCTGGCTTGGTGAAACGACGCTCGATGCGCATTGGTCCGGTCCCTTTTGCCTATATATAGCGCTTTTCCCCAGGGATTTCTGCCCCCAATGCGAAACGCGCATGTCCGCCGTCTGCCGGCGTTCGAAAACACCGGCTCTCCTAGTCGCAGTCTTCGTCGCCTTGCTGGTCGAGCTTCTTGCGAAGCCGCTGTTCCAACTCTGCGCCGAACCCTGCGGGTCCCTCAAAACTGAATTTTTCCTCGATTCCCTCGACCGAGGGAAATTCACACTATCTAGCGTCGAACCTGCCTGCAAACACTAAATATAGTGTTAACAGACAATTTATTCCAGTCCGACAAATCTACCTTTTCGCTCCCGAAGCCCCCACGATCCAACGCTTCCGCCAGCCTCGTAAACAGGCGGAAATCATGGCCAAAACGCACAAAATCCGGGAAAAATGACCGGGCTCGAAACTCTCCGGTCGCGCCCTCAACAAGAGCACATGGCACATAAAAGGCGACTCGGTTTGCGTCGTCAAGGATTCGTTTGCGTAGCTTTTGTGACCCCAACATCTTGTGTGTCACATATGTGGATAACGGGGACAAAAAGCGGCTGATGAAAGCCCGATTCTGCCGGCGTGGACCGCTGGTGAGCGGTTCACCCGAGACAGGCCCGGCCGGATTCTGGCTCACAGCCTTTTCATTTTAGCTGGCGTGCATTATGTCTTTGGCGTCGCGCGGGGGCGCGTCTTGTCAATTCCAAGAGCATCCGTTACGCCCCGTCCATGACAGTTACCGTCCGTTTTGCCCCCTCACCAACCGGCCGCATTCATATCGGCAATGCCCGCACCGCCTTGTTCAACTGGCTGTTTGCCATGAACAACAAGGGCCGTTTCATCCAGCGCTTCGACGACACAGACATTGCCCGCTCGAGGCAGGAATTTTCCGACGCCATCCTCTACGACCTGCACTGGCTGGGGATTTTCCCCGATGCCACCGAATACCAGTCGCGGCGCTTCGAAACTTACGACGCGGCGGTGGAGCGGCTGCAAAGGGCCGGCGTTGTCTATCCCTGCTACGAGACCCCCGAAGAACTCGACCTGCGCCGCAAGGTGCGCCGCACGCGCGGCCTGCCGCCGGTCTATGGCCGCGAGGCGCTGGCGCTTTCGCAGCAGCAGATCGCCGAATACCGCTCCGATGGCCGCCGGCCGCACTGGCGCTTTCTGCTGCCGAATTTCACCAGCGATCCGCTGCAGCCCGAACGCACCGAAATCCACTGGAACGATCTGGTGCGCGGCGAGGAAACCGTCGATCTGGCCTCACTGTCCGATCCGGTGCTGCGGCGCGAGGACGGCACTTATCTCTACACGCTGCCTTCGGTCGTCGACGACATCAAGATGGGGGTCACTCATGTCATTCGCGGCGACGACCACGTCACCAACACCGGCGTGCAGATCGCGCTGTTCAAGGCATTGGGCGCCGAGCCGCCTGTCTTCGGCCACCACAATCTCTTGACCACGGCCTCGGGCGAGGGCCTGTCGAAGCGCAGCGGTGCGCTGTCGATCGAAAGCCTGCGCGAGGAGGGCATCGAACCGATGGCTGTGGCTTCGCTGGCCGTCCTTGTCGGCACCTCGGAAAATGTCGCAGCGGTGCATGACATGCCGGCACTGGCCGCGCGCTTCGATGCCGCCGCCACGTCGAAATCGGCGGCCAAATTCGACCCGGACGAGCTGTTCGTGCTCAATCGTGCGCTCATGCACCACATGCCGTTTTCCGAGGCGCGGGATCGGCTGATCGTGCTCGGCATCTCCGGCGACAAGGCCGAGCCGTTCTGGCTGGGGGTGCGCGGCAATCTCGACCGGCTGAGCGACGCGGTCGGCTGGTGGCGCATCCTTGCCGACGGCCCGCAGCCCGCGCCGGAATTTTCCGACGAGGATCGCGACTTCCTGCAGCAGGCCTTCGACCTGTTGCCGGAAGAGCCGTGGACCGGTACGGTCTGGAAAGACTGGACGGCCAGGATCAGGGAAGCCAGCGGCCGCAAGGGCAAGGCGCTGTTCATGCCGCTCAGGCTGGCGCTTACCGGACTTGCTTCCGGGCCGGAGCTTGCAGATCTATTGCCGCTGCTGGGTCGGGAAGGAACGCTGGCCCGACGACCCTGACCTTGCGCTGGTCCGGCGGGATCAGCGACACCGGCGACACCACCGGCTTGACGGCAAGGCGCTTGATGGCGGCGCGGTCGAGCCCGCCTTGTACGTTCGCCAGCGTCTCCGGATCCGCGCCCGGATCGGGTTTGGCCGCCGGCACCGGAATGAACGGCGTGGTCTCAATATCGGGCTGAAACTGCTCGGGCGGTGGCGGGTTACCGCCGATGATCTCGAAATTTCCGGCCTGCGCGTTGCAGCCACATGCCTGCGGCCGCGACTGGTTGGGTTGTTTGTAGAGATAAGCGGTAGGCAACTCGCTGTAGGGCCTCCCGGTCACCGACGACGTCATGTTGGCCGAATCGTCTTCCATGCCGCGCGAATAGAACACCTGCATTTCGGTGCCGGGGCAGCTCGATTCGCAATTCTTCTGGTCGCGCTCGAAATCGCCGAGCGAAGCCGAGTTCGACATCGGGAAGAAATAGCCGTCGCAGGTGCGCACGCAGCTCGTATGGAACTCGCCGCCGACCGTCGGGAAATCCGGCACGCCGGGCTGATTGAGCACCCGGCGCACATTGCGCTCCTCGCCGGGATCATCGGGCTGATCGAGCGTGTCGATCTGCCGGTTGCCGCCGAAAAGCTGGTCGAACAGATCGCCGTCGTCGGGTTCGCGGCTGGCTTCCTGCAGCGGCTCCCGGCGCGGCGCGGGCTCGTCACGGCAGCCATTGGCGTCGAGCGCGGCCAGGATGCGGCCGCGGTCGCGCCGCGAGCCGCCGCCGGCAAGCTGCGCGCGCTTGGCTTGCAACGCATCGAGATTGGCGTTCATGCGATCGATGCTGCTGTTCAGCGCAGCACATTGGCTGACATTGCGCGAAAACAGCGAAAACCCGCAATTCGCATCGCTCGCACGACCGCGCACCTTTGATAGCTGTTCGAACTGGCGGGAGATGGCCTTGTCATACTTCCGCACCATGCTGGAATTGCCGCCGCCATTCGATGAAGAAGCAAGCTCGGCTTCCAGTTGACGGCAAACGCGGGAGGCGGCCTGCGGTTCAGTGGTGGCGACGGCCGAAAGCACAAGCGCGCCGAGCAGCGCAGCCAGATGCTTCAGCCTCCATCGTCCGCCCGTCATTGGCCGAAACCCCGCTTGCCTGCCTGTCTACCGGATTCGCGGTTAACCGTTCCCTCAATCTACAACCAAAGATGGTCTTAGCCCATAGACGCGTTGCAGGAGGCGTTTGGGTAGAGCGGCAACTGTGCGATCTCACCGCTGCATGAAAAAGGCGCAATCGCCCCGGAATTATCCCACGATCCAGCAATGCCCCGGGGAGCTGGCATGATCGCGATTACCCGTCGAACCGCGCTGCAGTTCGGTCTGTTGTGCCTGGCGGCGCCCGCCGCCCGGGCGCAGGAAAATCCAGCCGCTCCGGGCTGGCGCAGCAAATTGGTCGAAGCCGCGCGTGAGCAGATCGGCGTCACCACCTTCTACGACCCGGCCTATGTCCGCCTCGGCTATCCCGGCGGCGACGTCGCGCCGGATAGGGGCGTGTGCACGGATGTCATCGTGCGCGCCTATCGCCGCGCCTTCCATCTCGACCTGCAGAAACTGGTGCATGAGGATATGGCCGCCAATTTCGCCGCCTATCCCAAGACCTGGGGCCTGAAAGCGACCGACCGCAACATCGACCACCGACGGGTCGGCAATCTTGCCGCTTTTTTCGGGCGCAAGGGAGTTTCCTTGGCCGTAAGCGAGGATCCTGCCGACTTTCAGCCGGGCGATCTTGTCACCCAGATGCTGCCCGGCAACCTGCCGCACATCGTCATCGTCTCATCCGAACGCTCGGCGGACGTGCCGGAACGAGCGCTGGTCATCCACAATATCGGGTCGGGCGCCCGCGAGGAGGACACGCTGTTTGCCTTCAAGCAGACCGGGCATTACCGTTTCGTGCCTGCCTGACGGAGTCAGCTGAAATCAACCACCGCCTGCGCCTTGTGCGCCGCCTCGACCACCGCCAACGCCGTCATGTTGACGACGCCGCGCGAGGTCACCGACGGGGTCAAGATATGCGCCGGCTTGTCGGTCCCAAGCAGGATCGGGCCCACATGCAGCGCATCCATCATCGTGCGTAGCGCGGTCAGCGTGATGTTGGCGGAGTCGAGGTTGGGGAACACCAGGAGATTGGCTTCGCCCTTCAGCCGCGAATGCGGATAGACGCGCTGGCGCAGATGCTCCGACAGGGCTGAATCGGCATGCATCTCGCCATCGCATTGCAGGTCGGGCGCAACGCGCGCCAGGATCGCCGCCGCCTGCCGCATCTTCAGCGCGCTGGGAGAATCGCGCGAGCCGAAATCCGAATGCGACAGCAGCGCTGCCTTCGGCTCGATGCCGAAGCGCTGGATTTCCTCGGCCGCCAGAATGGTCATTTCGGCGATCTCCTCGGCCGTCGGGTCGACCGAGACATGGGTGTCGGTGAGGAAGATGATGCCGCGTTGCGAGATCAGCATCGACAGCGTCGACAGGTCGCGGTCCTTGACGCCCGCGCGTGGTCCGATGACCAGCGTCACATTGCGCAGATGCCGCTCGAAACGGCCCTCGAGGCCGCAGATCATGGCGTCGGCATCGCCGCGCTTCAGCGCCAGCGCGGCAATCACCGTATTGTCGGTGCGCACCATGGTGCGCGCGGCCTCCGTCGTCACGCCGCGCCGGCCGGCAAGCTCGATCAACAGGTCGACATAATGGCGGTAGCGCGGATCGTCTTCCGGGTTGATCAGGCCGAAATCGACGCCCGGCTTGATACGCAGGCCGTAGCGCTTCAGCCTGACCTCGATGACATGCGGGCGGCCGATCAGGATCGGCTCGGCAATGCCTTCCTCCAGCACCACCTGGGCTGCGCGCAGCACGCGCTCGTCCTCGCCGTCGGCATAGATGACGCGCTTGGCGGTGGACGCCTTGGCCGACGAAAACACCGGCTTCATCACCAGGCCGGAGCGGAAGACGAAGCGGTTGAGCTGGTCGATATAGGCGGCGAAGTCGGTGATCGGCCGGGTCGCGACGCCGGTGTCGCAGGCAGCCTTGGCCACCGCCGGCGCGATGCGCAGGATCAGGCGGGGATCGAAGGGCGAGGGGATAAGGAAGTCGGGTCCGAAGATCGGCGTCTCGCCGGAATAGGCGCGGGCGGCGACGTCGGATGGTTCCTCGCGGGCAAGGGCAGCAATTGCCCTGACCGCGGCCATCTTCATCTCCTCGTTGATGGCGCTGGCGCCGCAGTCCAGCGCACCGCGGAAGATGTAAGGAAAACAAAGCACGTTGTTGACCTGATTGGGGAAATCGGAACGGCCGGTGCAGATCATCGCGTCGGGACGAGCGGCGCGCGCGACCTCCGGCATGATCTCGGGATTGGGGTTGGCCAGCGCCAGGATCAACGGCTTAGGCGCCATATGATCAAGCAGTTCCGGCTTCAGCACGCCGGCGGCCGACAGGCCGAGAAAAACGTCGGCGCCAGGGATCACATCGGCCAGCGTGCGCGCCTCGGTGTCCTTCACATAGGGGTCTTTCCAGCGATCCATCTCGTCGGTGCGGCCCTTGTAGGCGACGCCGAAGCGGTCGGTGACCCAGATATTCTCTACCTTGGCGCCAAGCGAGACCAACAGGTTGAGGCAGGCGAGCGCTGCCGCACCGGCGCCTGAGGTGACGATCTTGATGTCGGAAATGGTCTTGCCGGCGAATTCCAGCCCGTTGAGCACGGCGGCGGCGACGATGATGGCGGTGCCATGCTGGTCGTCATGGAAGACGGGAATGCCCATGCGGGCCTTCAACTGCGCCTCGACCTCGAAGCATTCGGGCGCCTTGATGTCCTCGAGATTGATGCCGCCGAAAGTTGGCTCCAGCGCCGAGATCGTCTCGACCATGCGCTCTATGCCCGGCGCATCGATCTCGATGTCGAAGACGTCGATGCCGGCGAATTTCTTGAACAGCACCGCCTTGCCTTCCATCACCGGCTTGGAGGCGAGCGGGCCGATATTGCCGAGGCCGAGAACGGCCGAGCCGTTGGAGACGACGCCGACCAGATTGGCGCGCGCCGTGTAGTCGGCGGCGGTCGCCGGATTGTCGCGGATTTCGAGGCAGGGGGCGGCAACACCAGGCGAATAGGCCAGCGCCAGATCGCGCTGGTTGCCGAGCGGCTTGGTTGCCTGAATCTCGAGCTTTCCCGGCCTTGGATGCTTGTGGAAGTAGAGGGCGGCTTCGTCGAGGTCCGAACGTGCCGTTTTCTTGTTCTCGCCTTCCATGCGGCCGCTCCCTCAAACCTGCTTTGCAGCCTTTTAGCACGCAAAAATGGTTTTTCGCGACGCCAAATAACGCAAGGGCGGCTAAAACAACCGGGGCCGAAAAGACCGAATTATTTCAAACGGTTGCGCGGAAATCCTGCTGAGGATGCACTGAGCCCTTCAGAACGCGCTGACATAGAGGCCGCCATCGACCGGGATGTTCTGGCCGGTGAGATAACCGGCATGGACCGAGCACAGAAAGGCGCAGATCTGGCCGAACTCTTCCGGCGTGCCGAGCCGCTTGGCCGGAACGTCGGCGCTGATGCGGGTCTTGCGCGCTGCGGCCGCTGCCGGGTCTTCCATCGTGCCGGCCTCATGCGGGCCGCGCAGCCGGTCGGTGTCGAGCTTGCCCGGCAGCAGGCTGTTGATGGTGACGTTGCGGTCGATCACCGTGCGCGCCACGCCGGCCAGGAACGAGGTCAGCCCGGCTCGCGCGCCGGACGACAGATCGAGGCCGGGAATCGGGACGTAGACCGACAGCGAGGTGATGTTGACGATGCGGCCGAAGCCGCGCTTGGCCATGCCGTCGATCACGGCCTGCACCAGTTCGATCGGCGTCACCATGTTCTGCGTCACGCCTTCGAGGATCTTTGCGCGGTCGAGTTCGCGGAAATCGCGCAAGGGCGGGCCGCCATTGTTGTTGACCAGGATATCCGGGTCGGGGTAGGCGGCAAGGAGCGCGTTCTGCACGTCGGGTTTCGAGACGTCGCCGACGATCTCGGTCACCTTCACGCCGTAGCGTTCGCGCAGTTCGGCTGCGGTTTTTGCCAGCAGCTCGGCATTGCGGCCGTTGACGACGAGATCGCAGCCGGCCTCGGCCAGCGCCAAGGCGCAGCCGCGGCCCAGCCCTTTGCTCGATGCGCAGACGATCGCCTTCTTGCCCTTGATGCCCAGATCCATGACGATTTTCTCCTGTGAATGGCGCGGCACGCTAGCCCTTTGGCTGGCCCAATCGCAACCGTCATACGGTTGTTGCATGAATCGGGGCATAGCCTGCGCGAAAGCAACGGTGACGATCTGATGTCCGGTACAGAAACCCGCACTTTCCGCAGCATGTTCATATCCGACCTGCATCTCGGATCGAAGGCGGCCAAGGCCGAGTTCCTGATCGATTTCCTGCGGTATCACGACGCCGATATCATCTATCTCGTCGGAGACATCGTCGACGGCTGGCGTCTGCGGCGCAGCTGGCATTGGCCGCAGAGCCACAATGACGTCGTCCAGAAACTGCTGCGCAAGGCGCGCAAGGGCACCTCGATCACCTATATCGCCGGCAATCACGACGAATTCGCGCGCCAGTTCCAAGGCGTGCATTTCGGCGGCATCGTCGTTGCCGACCGCGCCATCCACGAAACCGCCGATGGCAGGCGCCTGCTGGTCATCCATGGCGACCAGTTCGACACCGTCGTCCACAATGCACGCTGGCTTGCCTATCTCGGCGATTACGCCTATGACGCGGCGATGCTGGTCAACCGCGCGGTGACGAGGCTGCGCCACCTGCTTGGGCTTCCCTACTGGTCGTTCTCGTCCTGGGCCAAGGTCAAGGTCAAGAACGCGGTCAACTTCATCGGCTCGTTCCAGACGGTGCTGACCGAGGAGGCCCGCCGCTCGCATGTCGACGGCGTCATCTGCGGCCACATCCATCACGCCGCCATCGAGACTTATGAGGATGTGCAGTACATCAACACCGGCGACTGGGTAGAGAGCTGCACGGCGGTGGTCGAACATTTCGACGGCAAGATGGAGATCATCCACTGGGCGCTGGTGCTGCCCGAAGTACCGGACGAGCCGTTCATCCCCTTGCTGATCGAAGACAGGGTCGTCGAAGCGGCATAACCCTCCTGTTAATCGACTGGTCCAGGCAGTTTCGGACCGCTTTCGCGCATGTTAAGGGATCGATCTGCGTTGCAGCCCTTTGTGCAGCGTAATTGGATCGATTCATGTCGCTGCCGCCGCTCTCGCCCGAACAACTCGTCAAGCCGCGCCATTTCGAACTGCGCATGAGTCTGATCTTCGCGACATTATTCGTGTCGCTGGGAACGCATGTGCCTTATTTCCCGCTGTGGCTGCATGCCCAGGGTTTCCACGCCGAGCAGATCGCCATCATCCTGGCGGCGCCGATGTTCCTGCGCGTGGTGACGACGCCGCTGCTGACCGCGCTGGCTGACCGGGCGAAGGACAGGGCCGATGTCTATATCGCGCTGGTGGCCGCGACGATGGTGCTTTCCGCCGGCTATTTCCTCAACCCGACCTACGCCATGGTGCTTGCCGTATCGCTGGCGCTGACGGTGGTGTGGACGCCGCATTCGCCCATCGCCGATTCGCTCGCGCTGTCGGGTGTGCGCCGCTTCGGCTCGAACTACACCGCGATGCGCAAATGGGGCTCGATATCCTATCTCTGCGCCAATGTCGCAGGCGGCTTTATCCTGGCCTGGACGAGCCCGCAGGCCGTGCCGGTAATCATCTTTGCGGCATTGTCTGCCGCGCTCGTCGCCGGATTGCTGGCGCCGCGGCTTGGCCGCCCGCGCCGCGCTTCGCCGCTATCTGCCGCCGACATCCAGCATCAGGCGCCGAGCCTTCTCAATCCGTATTTCCTCTATTTCACCCTCGGCGTCGGCATCATCACCGCCAGCCATGCCTTCCTCTACGGCTTTGTCTCCATTTACTGGAAATCGGTCGGCATCAGCGATTCCGTCGTTGGCCTGCTGTGGGCCTGGGGCGTGGTGGCCGAGGTCTGCATGTTCGTGTTTTTCGACCGTATTTTTGCCTCCGTCTCGGTCGTCGGGGTGATGTTGATCGCCGGCGTCGGCTCCATCGTGCGCTGGATCGCCTTTCCGCTGATCTGGCCACTCGGGCTTGGCGTCGCCGGCTTCTTCGGCGTCCAGACCCTGCATTCGGTGTCGGTGGCGATGGTGTTGATCGGCCTGCAGAAGATGATCGGCGAAACGGTTTCGGAAGAACGCACGGGTGCGGCGCAAGGCATTGCCTATTTCTTCAACGGCTTCTTCATGGCGGCGGTGACGCTGGCGTCCGGCCCGCTTTATGAGCGCTACGGCGTCGACGGCTTCCTGGCGATGATCCCGATCGCCATCGTCGGCCTGGCGCTGATCGGGCTCGCTGCGCGTTCAGCCCCACAGCATCCTGTCAGGCGGTGACACCAGCGACCCGTGGTACACGAGGCCGGGCTGGCGGTCGCGGGCAAGCAGCAGCGGACCGTCGAGGTCGACGAAGTCGGCGCCTTGCGCCAAAAGCACTGCCGGCGCCATCGCCAGCGACGTGCCGACCATGCAGCCGACCATCACGCCGAATCCCAGCTCCCAGGCGCGGTCGCGAAGGGTAAGGGCGGCGGTTAGGCCGCCGGATTTGTCGAGCTTGATGTTGACGGCGTCATAGAGGCCGACAAGCGCTTCGAGGTCCTTCGCCTCGTGGACGCTTTCGTCTGCGCAGATCGGCACCGGATGCGCGATGTGGCGCAGGATGGCATCATGGCCGGCGGGAAGCGGCTGTTCGATCAGGGCTATCCCATGTTCGGCGGCGAAAGCGAGATTCTCGATGATGTTGGCATCGGTCCAGCCTTCATTGGCGTCGAGGATGATGCGGCTGTCGGGCGCCGCTTCGGTCACGGCGCGGATGCGGGCCAAGTCGTTGTCGCCGCCGATCTTGACCTTGAGCAGCGGCCGTCCGGCATTGGCGCGGGCTTGCGCCGCCATCGCCTCCGGCTCGCCCAGCGACAGCGTGTAGGCCGTCACCAGCGCCGACAAGGGCACAGCGTGGATGGCGTCTGCGACCGCAACGCCGCTGATCTTCGCCTCCAGGTCCCACAAGGCGCAATCGATGGCGTTGCGGGCAGCACCCGCCGGCATCGCATCGAGCAGGTCCTTGTGGCTGATGCCGCCTTCTATCTGCCGGCGCATGGCCTCGATGGCGTCGCGCACCCCCTCCATGGTCTCGCCATAGCGCTTGTAGGGGACGCATTCGCCCCATCCGCGATTGTCCCCATCGCTGATCGTGCAGGTAATGACTTCGGCTTCGGTCTTCGACCCGCGCGAGATGGTGAAGGTGCCCGCAATGGGAAAACGCTCGGCCTCAACCGAAATGACACGCGCCATAATTTTCTGCTCCGGCTATGCGACAACGCGTCGTCGGCAAATCGACAGGTACGACCCGTCAGGCTAAACAGGACGCCATGTTGACCATCGGCAAACGCGACGCAAGCGGCAACGCCGCCAAGGAGGCCGACCACCAGCCCCGCGTTGCGGTCGGCGAGGAGGGCGGCGTCCTCGGCTGCGCTTTCTCCGGCATCTGGACGACGACGACAGTGGCGCTGATCGACGCCGAGATGCGCAAGATCGAGCAGCGCAAAGGCTTCCAGACGCTCGCTTTGGATCTTTCCCACATCGAGAAGATGGACA
The DNA here is from genome assembly GCF_040318795.1 of Mesorhizobium sp. M1004. Lineage (NCBI taxonomy): Bacteria > Pseudomonadati > Pseudomonadota > Alphaproteobacteria > Hyphomicrobiales > Phyllobacteriaceae > Mesorhizobium > Mesorhizobium sp. M1004. The sequence continues at coordinate 267,490 of NZ_JAMYNB010000005.1, read as the reverse complement.
CCGCCGGCGCCTGGCTGATCGATCGCCTGGTCAGCGTCTTCGAAAAGAAGGGTGTCGAGATCAAGATGCAGGGGCAAAGCGATGTCGCCTCGATCCTGCTCGGTGCCGTTGGCGAAGCTGTCCGGCGCGAGCCCGAATCGCGCGGCGTCCGGCGCCCCAACATCATCCTCCGCGGGCTGGAGGCGGTCGGCCGCCGCATCTATGAGATGCGCGACGATTTCCTCGCCTCGATGAACATCCTCGGCGCCACCATCGGCGGCGCCCAGATGAAGCTCGGGCGCGGCCATGCCATCAATCCGGCGGCGATCTTCAACCAGATCGATCGCATGGGGGTCGGCGCCATCCCCGTGGTGGTGCTGATGTCGGCGATCGTCGGCGCCATCGTCGCCCAGCAGGGCGCCTACCAGCTCAATTATTTCGGCGCCAACATTTTCGTTGTCGATCTGGTCGGCGTGCTGATCCTGCGCGAACTCGGCGTGCTGATGACCGCCATCATGATCGCCGGCCGCTCCGGCAGCGCCATCACCGCCGAGATCGGCTCGATGAAGATGCGCGAGGAGGTCGACGCGCTGAAGGTCATCGGCCTCAACCCGATCGGCGTGCTGGTGTTTCCGCGCCTGGTGGCGCTGGTGATCGCGCTGCCCTGTCTCACCATCGTCGCCAATTTTGCCGCTCTTGGCGGCGGCATCCTCGCCGCCTGGCTTTATTCCGGTATTGCGCCGACGGCCTTCATCGACCGGCTGCGCGGCGCGATCGATATCAGCACCATCTTCGCCGGGCTGATCAAGGCGCCGTTCATGGCCATGATCATCGGCACCATTGCTTCCGTTGAAGGCATGAAGGTCGGCGGCAGCGCCGAATCGCTGGGTCTGCACGTCACCGCCTCGGTGGTGAAGTCGATCTTCGTCGTCATCATCCTCGATGGCCTTTTCGCCATCTTCTACGCATCGATCGAGTTCTGACATGATGCGCAGAAACTCAAAGGCGACCAAGGCTATGCAGGGAACGGGCGAAAGCGATATCGTGCTGTCGGTGCGCGACATCACCGTTGCCCTGGACGACAAGCTGATCCTCGACAAACTGGCGCTCGACATCAAGCGCGGCGAAATCCTCGGTTTCGTCGGCGCCTCGGGCGCCGGCAAATCGGTGCTGCTGCGCACGATTCTCGGCCTGCTGCACAAGCAGTCCGGCACGATCAAGCTGTTTGGCCTCGACCTCGAAAAGGCCAGCGACATCGAACGGTTGCGCATCGATATGCGGCTTGGCGTGCTTTTCCAGCACGGCGCCCTGTTTTCGGCGTTGACCGTGCAGGAAAACGTGCAGGTGCCGATGCGCGAATATCTCGATCTGCCGAAGAAGCTGATGGACGAGCTGGCCTTGCTCAAGATCGAACTGGTCGGCCTGCCGCCGGACGCCGCGCAAAAATTTCCCTCGGAGCTTTCGGGCGGCATGATCAAGCGCGCCGCCCTGGCGCGGGCGCTGGCGCTCGACCCCGACATCGTCTTCCTCGACGAGCCGACGTCCGGCCTCGACCCGATCAGCGCGTCCGAATTCGACGAATTGGTGGTGAAGTTGCGCGATACGATGGATCTGACGGTCTATATGGTGACGCACGATCTCGACACGCTGTTTACCGCTTGCGACCGCGTGGCGGTGCTCGGCAACAAGAAAATCCTGGTCGAAGGCACGATCGACGACATGCTGAAAAGCGAAGAACCGTGGGTCAAATCCTATTTCCGCGGAAAACGCGCTCGGCAACTTGATCTTGCCGCGCGCGCATAGACATAAGTGGGGCAATGGAAACCAGAGCCAACTACGTCATTGTCGGCATTTTCACCCTGGCTGCAATCCTGGCGGCGTTCGGGTTCGTCTATTGGACCGCCCAGATCGGTGATCGCGGCGAGACGGCGGAGCTGCGCGTGCGCATTCAGGGTTCAGCCTCAGGCCTCGGCCCCGGCAGTCTGGTGCTGTTCAACGGCGTCAAGGTCGGGGTGGTCAAGCGCGTCTATTTCGACCGCAATGACCCCAATGCCGCCATTGCTACGACCGAGATCGACCAGACAACGCCGCTCACCAAATCGACGCAGGCCGATATCGGCATCGCCAGCCTTGCCGGCCAGGTCAACATCGAATTGAAGGGCGCCGATCCAAAGGAACCAAATCTGCTGGAAGAGGCGGCAAAGGAAGGCAGGACCGCCGAGATCGTCGCCAATCCATCGGCGGTCACCAACCTGCTGCAGACGGCGCAGAATATCTTCACCCGTGCCGACAAGGTGCTTTCCGAACTCGAAGGTTTCACCAGGGATGTGCGCGGGCCGCTGACCCAGACCGTCAAGAACGCCCAGACATTTTCCGATGCGCTGGCCAGGAATGCCGATGGCATCGACAAGTTCCTGACCGCCGTCAGCGCGCTGTCGGACGAGTTGAAGGGTGTTTCCGGCAAGCTCGACGGCACACTGAAGGCTGCCGAAGGCCTGCTCAATGCCGTCGACAAGGACAAGATCAAGAGCATCGTCGCCAATGTGGACGCCGTCACCGCCAATCTGAAGGAGACCAGCGGACAGCTCGACGGCGTGATCAAGAACGTCGATACCGCGGTCGGCTCGGTCAACGATTTCGCCAAGCGCACGCAAGGCACGCTGGCAAAGGTCGACAATGTGCTCGACGGCATCGATCCGGCACAAGTGCGCGTGGCGCTCGCCAACATTCAGAAGGCCAGCGAAAATGCCAACAAGGCCGCCGCCGACATCGCCAAGGTGACCGACAAGTTCGCCGACCGGGCCGACGACATCGACGAGACGATCAAGGACGCCAAACAGCTTGCGTCGCGCCTCAACGATGCCTCGGTGCGCGTCGACGGCATCCTGAAAAGGGTCGATACGCTGCTCGGTTCGGGCCAGGCCGACGGCGTCATGGCCGATGCCAGGGACACGCTGAAGTCGTTCAAGCAGGTCGCCGACACGCTGAACGCCCGGCTTGGCACGATCACCGACAACATCGCGCGCTTCTCGGGCCAGGGCCTGTCGAATGTCGAGGCGCTGGTCCAGGACAGCCGGCGTTCGATCAGTCGCATCGAAGAGGCGGTGACCGATCTCAGCCGCAACCCGCAGCGCATCCTGTCGGGCGGCGACGGCGAGGTCCGGCAGTTCGATGGCAGGGCACGGCGTTGACTTCCGTGCCCGCCCGCAGCAATTACATGGACCGCGGATGCGGATTCATCATACGATCCGGGGACAGTGGGGATCACGCGTGACGTTCGGGTTGGGTGGGTATAGATCGGCGGCCGTTTTGCTTGGCCTGACGCTGGCTGGTTGCGCGGCATTGGGAGGCAAGCCGGCGCCGCTCGATACGTTCGAGCTGTCCGCCCCGTCGATCGACGCCCATGGCCACAGCCGCCGCCAGATCCTGATCGCCCAGCCATCCGCGCTCAAGGCGCTGGACAGCCAGAACATCGTCATCAAGCCGTCAGATCGCTCGATCCAGTATCTCAAGGGCGCGCAATGGGCCGACCGGCTGCCGCTGATCGTGCAGGCGAGGCTCGCCGAAACCTTCCAGCGCTCCGGAAGCTTTGCCGGCGTCGGCAAGCCGGGCGAGGGGCTGGCGATCGACTACCAGGTGATCGTCGAGATCCGCTCCTTCGAAGTCCGCGTCAATGGTGGCGAGCATGCCGAGGTCAATCTCTTCGTGCGCATCCTGAACGACCGCAACGGCGAGGTGCGCGCCTCGAAGAGCTTCACCGCATCCGCTCCCGTCTCGGGCGGCGGCAATCCGGCCTATGTCAGCGCGCTCGACAGCGCCTTCGGCGAGGCGGCGAAGGATATCGTGGGCTGGACGGATTCGGTTATCTGAGCCGGTCGAGGCTTCGAACGATCGTTCGTCGCGTTAAGCCAGCACTCGACCAAACATCGCAGGTCCGCGCTGACCCTCATTGCGCTGCCGGGCATTTCTCCCCGTATAGTGACGGGAGAAAGAACGCCATCGCCAATGATTTCGCCAATTGTCACCGTCGCAGTATGGCGGCGAGGCTGATGCCATCTCCCTTCACCCCGTCGCTATACGGGAGAAGGTGCCGGCAGGCGGATGAGGGGCAGCGCAGACCGACGATTTTGCACAAAGAAAAGGCGGGAACTTCCCGCCTTTTCTGTGTCTGTGGTGTCGCCTCAATCAGTGCAAACGGCCGCTCGCATGGGCCAGCATGGTGTAGACCTTGCCGGTGTCCGACGTCAGGTAGGTCTGCGCCATGATGTTGTCGCGGTCGTTGCGCGAGACGTCCTTGAGCAGCTTCTCGAAATCGTCGCAGTAGCGGTCGACGGCGGCGCGGAACTCCGCCTCGGCCTGATATTTGCGGCGGATTTCGTCAAAGGTCTGCTGGCCCTTGAGCGTGTAGAGGCGGCGCGTGAACACGTCACGCTCGCCGCGCCGGTAGCGGTTCCACAGCTCGATAGAGGCGTCGTGGTCGATCGCCCGGGCGATATCGACCGAGAGCGAGTTGAGCGACTCCATGACATGCAGGGGCGAGCGCTGGGCGGGAGCCGCGCGCGGTGCTTCCGCGGGCGCTGCCGGCGTGGCGACTTCCTCCTCGCGCGATGCTCCGGTCAGGAGATCGCGCACCCAGCCGCCTTGCGGCGTGCGGGCGTTGGCGTCGCGCTGGCGCGGTGCTTCGGCGGGGCGTTCGATATCGAGCGTGCCACGCAGGCCGCCGAGCGGCGCCTGCGGAGCAGGGCGTTCCGGCTGTGGCGCCGGCGGCGGGCGGCGTACCGGCTCGGCCGGGCGCTGCACTGGCGCCTGAGGCGCCGGGCGCAGGGCGCGCGGTTCGGCATTGTCGCCGCCACGTCCCGATTTCGCAACGATATCCGAAAGTTCCTTGAGCGCGTTGATCTGCTCGGCAACTGCACGGCGGATCGCCGAGGTCGATTCCTTGGCCTCTTCCGGCATTTCGATGACGCCCTTCTTGAGCTCGGCGCGGGTGAGGTCGAGCTCGCTCTTGATCGAGCTTGCGGTGCGCCGCATCTCCTCGGTCGCATCGGCGAACCGGCTGGTTGCCGAATCGACCACTTCCGTTATGGCGATGCGGATCTTGTCGGCTGATTCCAGCGTCTTACCTTCGGCATTCTGCATCGTCTGGCCGACAAGGTTTTCGAACGAACGCATCACCTTCTCGAGGTCTTCCGACTTCTTGACCAGGCCGACGGCGAGATCTTCGAGCGACGATTGCCGCTCAAGCGTGTGCTCCAGATTGCTCTGCGCCGAGCTCAACAGATCCGAAGCCGAGGACAGCAAGCGGCTGTGCTCGTCGAACTTGGTGGCGATCGAGGCCACTTCGCGCAGGGTCGACGACGACAGTTCGGTAAGCCGCGTCGTGTTCGAATCGACCAGGCGTGCCGAGCTGGCGAAGGTCTGCGCCGCCTTTTCGGTGGTTGCCGCGAAGCTTTGCGTGCTGCCGCTCAGACGTTCGTCAACCTGGCCGAGGTTGATCGCCGCCTGTTCGATCAGCTCACCAAGCTGCGAGCTGGAGACGCTCATGCGGCCGATGAGGTCGGCGACGCTATCGGCGAGCGACGAGCGCGCGCCTTCGACGGCCGACAGCGTTTCGGCGGTGCGGCTGGCGAGCGCGTTGACGAGGGCGGCATTTTCGCTGCGCAGCTTCTCGGTCGCGCGTTCGGTGACCTCTTCCATGCTCTTTTGCAGTTCCGAGCCGCCCTGGGCGAAGCGCTCCACCAGCGGCCGCGCGGTTTCGTCCAGGATCTTCGCCATCTCGGCCGAACGCGCCGCCAGCATCGTATTGAGCTCGCGGGTATTGGTGCCGATGGTCTTGGCAGCGTCGTTGGTGCTCTGGCCGATGTGCTGGCCGACCGCGGTAAAAGTCTCCGCAATCGTGTTGGCGCGCGAGATCAGTTGAGCTTCTGCGCTGGAAACCTGCTCGTTGAGCTTCTGGCCCATTGTCTCCGTCGTATAAAGAAGGCGGTTCTCGACGCTGGCGACCTGTTCCTCGACGCGCGAAGCTGCGGACGCAACGCTCGCGGCCAGCCGCTCGTCGGCCCCGGCAAGAGCCTGCTCCATCTCGCGGGCGTGGACGGCAAGTTCCTGGCCGGTCTGGCGTGCACGTTCGGCAACACGCTGCTCGGTGCTGGCGAAGGCGCCAACGATGTTGTCGGCATGCTCGCCGATCGTCGAAGTGGAGTCGGCGATGCGCGACACCAGGCGGTGATCGGCCTCGTCGAAGATGCGGCTGATCTCGGTGGCGCGGGCTGACAGCGCGTCCGAACCCTCGGCGATGCGCGAGATCAGCTGTTGGTCGGCGGCGTCGAAGATGCGGCCAAGGTCGGAGGCGCGGGCGGCCAGCGCTTCGGCGGATTCGCCGATGCGCATGCTCAGCCGCTGGTCGGCGCCCTCGAAGTTACGCAGGATGTCGCCGGCGCGGTCGGCCAGCGACTGCGCCGTCTCGACCGCGCGGGCGACCAGCTTCTGGTCGGCGGCGTCGAACGTGCCGGCGATCTCGCCGGCGCGGGCAGCCAGCCGTCCAGCCGTTTCTTCGGCGCGGGCGAGCAGCGAGTTCGACGTCTCGTCATGCCGGGCAAGCAGCACGCTCGTTGTGTCTTCGGCGCGAGCAAGCAAAGCATTCGTCGTATCCTCGGCGCGAGCAAGCAGGGCGCTCGATGTGTCCTCGGCACGTGCGTGCAGACGGCGATCCGCGTCCTCGAAGGTGCGGGCGATGTCCTCGGCCCGGGCCAAAAGGGCGGCCGAGGTCTGCTCGGCACGCTCGGCGATCTTGCGGTCGGCATCACTGAAGGCAGCACCGGCCTGTTCGTGCAGCGCGCTGGTGACTTCCATCACCTTCTCACGGAGCGCGCCGGCAACGAAGACGGCGCTCTTTTCAAGCACGCTGCGGACATTGTCGACACCCACCGACAACGCGCGCTCCATGGTTCCGGCGCGCTCTTCGATGATGCCGGTCTGCTTGCTGAAGGCCTGCTCGATTTTCTCGACATCGGCAGCGATTGCCGCCGAGATATCGGTGCTTCTGCCGGCAATCTGGTCGATATGGCCCGACAGAGAGCGGTCGACGTCCTTGCGTATGTCGGCGAGCTTTGCCAGATCGTCTTCCAGCGCCTGGGTCAACATGTTGCGGCCTTCGGCCAGCTTGCCGACATGGCCGGCGATGATGTCGTCAACCTCACCGCGGCTTGCCGACAGCTTCTGCAGGTCGGCTTCCAGCGCACGTTTCAGGATGTCTCGGCCCTCGGCCAGCTTCTCGACCTGGCCTGCGACCAGTCCGTCGATGCTCGACCGGCTCTCGGCCAGCTTGGCGAGGTCGTCCTCGAGAGCCTTCGACAGCGTCGCGCGATCCCGGACGAGCTTGTCGCTGTGACCCTCGATCAGGCTGTTGACATTTTCCAAATCCGCTTCCAACACCCGTGCGAACTCGCCACGGTTTTCGCTCAGCTTCTGCGACTGGTCGGCAATGGCGCTCCTGATCGCATTGAGATCGGCTTCGAGCGCCCGTGTGAGGATGTCTCGGCCCTCGGCGAGCTTCTCGACCTGTCCGGCGACCAGCCCATCGATGTTGGAGCGGCTCTCCGCCAGCTTGGCGATGTCGTCTTCCAGTGCCTTTGAGAGCGCCGAACGGTCCTGGACGAGCCTGTTTTGATGATCGGCCATGATGCCGCTGACATTGTGCAAATCGTCCTGAAGCGCCTGGGATAGCGTCGAACGATCCTGGACAAGCCGGCTCGAGTGGTCGGTGATCAGGCTGTTCACATTCTGAAGGTCATCCTTAAGCGCCTGGGATAGCGTCGAACGATCCTGAACAAGCCGGTTCGAGTGGTCGGCGATCAGGCTGTTCACATTCTGCAGATCGGCCTCCAGTGCCCTGGAAAGCTGACCGCGCTCTTCCGCCACCTTGTCGGAATGACCCGCGATGGCACCCTTGATGGTGTTGAGGTCGGCTTCGAGCGCGCGCTTGAGGATATCGCGCCCCTCGGCCAGCTTCTCGACCTGGCCGGCGACCAGCCCGTCGATGCTCGACCGGCTCTCGGCGAGCTTGGCGAGGTCGGCCTCGAGCGTCTGTGACAACAGGCCACGATCGTCGGCAAGCCGGCTCGAATGGTCGGAGAGCAGGCCCCTGATGCCGGATAGGTCGTTCTCCAGCGCCTTGCTGAGTTCGGTGCGGTCCTCGGCCAGTTTCGCCGAGTGGTTCTCGATCACGCCCTTGATGCCGATAATGTCGTTTTCGAGCGCCTTGGTCAGGATGGCGCGGCCTTCGGCGATCTTTTCAACCTGGCCGGCGACCAGCCCGTCAATCGACGCGCGGCTGTCGGCGAGCTTGCCGAGATCGGCTTCCAGGGCGCGCGACAGAATGTTGCGGCCTTCGGCCAGTTTACCGACATGTCCGGCGACCATTTCGTCAATCATCGTACGGGCTTGCACCAGTTTTCCGGAGTCTTCATGCAAAGCCTGGTTGAGCCGGTTGCGGCCTTCTTCAAGCCGCTCGAGATGGCTTCCCAGCGACGCGTCGATGGCGGCGCGCGACTCGTTGACCTTGCGTAGATCCTCTTCCAGGGCGCGCGAGATCAGGTTGCGGCCTTCGGCCAGCTTCTGCACCTGGTTGGTTACGGCCGCATCGATGCCGGCGCGGCCCTCGGCGAACTTCGCCAAGTCCGCCTGCATGGCAGCCGCCATGCGTTCGCGGCTTTCGGACAGCTTGCGGCTGTGGTTTTCGACGGCGTCCTCGATGCCGACGCGGGCATCGGCAAGACGCTGGATGTCGGTGTCGAATGAGCGCGACACGACATGGCGGGCGGCTTCCATCCGGCCAGCGAAATCGCTGGCGCGGGCTTCGAGCATCGACGAGGTCGACGAGACGATGTCGGCCATGTCGGCGCCGATCTGGGTCTTGCCCTGATCGATCATGGCCGACAAATGATCCTTGCTCTCGGCAAAGGTGTGGGCGATCTCGCGGGCGCGCTCGACCAGCGTTTCGTTGATCTGGCGGGCGCGCGCCTCGAGCGCGGCGTTGAGCTTCTGCGTGCCGGTATCGAGTGCTTCGGCGCGGGTCTGGAATTCGCTGATCAGCGCCTGGCCGCGCTCGGCCAGCGTCCGCTCGATGCCGTTCAGGCTGGACTCGAATTCCGAGCTCAGGGTGCGGGCGGCTCCGCCGAGCAGCGACACCATACCGGTGGTGCGGTCGTCGAGCAGGTCGGTCAGCGACCGGGTTAGGCCGTCTGTGGTGTCCGTCAGCTTGGCGATGCGGGTGTCGAGCAGCGAAGCAAAGGCTTCGCCCGATGTCGACAGCCTGTCGGTGATCGAATCCAGCCGGGTTTCGACCGAATCGAAGATCGACATCGAGCTTTCATTGATGCGGTCAATCAGCGTGTCGCCGGAATTGGTGATCGTCATCGACAGCTTGGTCGACGCGTTGAGGATAGAGTCGCGAATAATGTCGGAGGCGGCGCCGATCTCGTCCTTCAGCGTTTCATGCGCGCCGGTGATCGAGGCGCGCACGCGCTCGGCATGAGTGACGACGGCTTCGCGCTCGCTGCCCAGCCCGTCGACCAGCGACCGGATGCGCGATTCATTCTCCGAATAGGAGCGTTCGATCTGGTTGACCTCGCTGTGGACCAGAGTTTCGAGCTCGACGGCGCGCGCCAGCGTGCGCTCGATGCCTTCGCCCATCGCCGCCACTTCACGGCGAACGGCCTGGCCGATCATCATCACGCGGTCTTGGGCGAGGTTTTCCGGCTCCGCCAAGCGGAAAGCCACCTCCGTCATCGACTGCGCGGCAATGCGCATTTCCTGCGCGCGGCGGATCATCGCCGCGAAGGCCCAAAACAGGACGACCGGTATGATTGCCGCGATCGCCAGGCCGATCAGTTCAGGGCGGGCCAGGATTTGATCGAACGTACGAATTTTCCAGATGCTGGGGCCAAACAGCAGATTGGCGAGGCCGCCGGCGCCGGCGATCCAGGCCAGCGACACGAACGCCACGACCCAATAGATCGTGCTCGACGCGCGCCGGTTGAGGCTGTGCAGCAGCGTCTTGTAATCTTTTTGGCGGTCATCGTTTGCCGGCTTGAAGCCGGCTGGCTGAGCGCTGTTGCGCGATTCGACCGGGCGCAGCTCGGCGGGCTTGGCTGCCGGCTTCGCACTCTGGTTTTGTTGGACGGGCGCGTTTTGAGCGGGGGCGGGCTTCTGGGGGCGGCCTTCGCGCGCCAGTTCGTCCGCGGCCTGCGATATCTGCGCTTCCAGATCTTCCATCGACGCCGCAATATCGAGATCGCCGCTGCCGTCTCCGCTGAGATCGAGGTCTAGTGCCTTTTCGAGTTCCCTGGCTACGTCGCTGTCGAGAGTTCTGGTCGTCGTTGGTTTCTTCGCCATGCCTTCGCTACCCTGTACTAGCTGCCGAGGGACTTCTTATTTTTGCCTGATTCTGGCTCGTCTTATCCCACGCAGGAGGCTGAAAATGGACCTTCGTATCGTAATGACACACAGGGGTAAAGAAAACATGCATTCCGCGAGATACGTAAAACTTTAAATATAAGGTTAACGACAACGTGATCTAACCGCCTCAGCGGCAACAATTTTCCAGCCCATTCATTAACGCGTTGGCGACGGAAATCGCTTAGTTTTTTCGGCGATCGGCACAAGGAGTTTCAAATTGGTACGCGGTGAAAGCGGCATTGCCTTCTCAATGCCGGGCGGCGATGCGTCGGGACCGGCCCGTTCGCGCCCAGTGGATCTGGCCCACCTGGCCCGTCAGACAATGGGCGATCGCGCCCTCGAACAGGAGGTATTGGCACTGTTCGTACAGCAGGCGCTTTCCGTCCGGGACAGAATAGTCGATGCCGACGTCAGGGAGCGACTGCTTCTGGCGCATGGGCTGAAAGGTTCGGCGCGCGGGGTCGGCGCCTTCGCCATCGCCGACTGCGCCACCTCGATCGAACAGCAGCCGGAAGATGCGCGCATCCTCAAGCGCCTCGGCGCCCTGATCGAGGAAGTGCGCGATTTCATCGCCGCCATCAGCCGGTAATGGCTGCCGCTCGGCAGCGGCCACCGGGATGAATCGACGGGGCCAGGGCGTGCTTTGGCCAGCTTTCCGAAAAAACGTCACAAAGCGGCGCTTTCGCGCGGCAGTTGACTTGTCCGGCGGAGTGATTATCTCGGCTGGGACTCCCTTCAGGTGACAAATGACCAAGCTGACCTTCATTGCCCATGACGGCACTCCTTTCGATGTCGAGGCCGAAAACGGCTCGACCGTCATGGAGAATGCGATCCGTAGCGCGGTGCCGGGCATCGAGGCAGAATGCGGCGGCGCCTGCGCCTGCGCGACCTGCCATGTCTATGTCGACGAAGCCTGGACGGCCGAGGTCGGCGAGCCGGAGGCGATGGAAGAGGACATGCTGGACTTCGCCTATGACGTCCAGCCGAACTCGCGGCTGTCCTGCCAGATCAAGGTGCGCGACGCGCTTGACGGCCTCGTCGTGCGCGTGCCGGCTCGCCAGGGTTGATCTCCCGTACCATCTGATTTTTCCCGCCGCCGCTTGGCAGCGGGCCAATGCTCATGCAGTCTCGCGCCAGTTTCGCCCCAGTTTGACAATGAGGCTCGCCTGGCATGACCGATATAATCAAGACGGACGCACTCATTGTCGGGGCGGGGCCGGTCGGCCTGTTCGCCGTGTTCGAACTCGGCCTCTTTGACATGAAGTGCCATCTGATCGATATCCTCGACCGGCCCGGCGGCCAATGCGCCGAACTCTATCCGGAAAAGCCGATCTACGACATTCCAGGCTGGCCCTCGATCTCGGCGCAAGGGCTGGTCGACAAACTGCTCGAGCAAATTCACCCGTTCAAGCCGGATTTTACCTTCAACCGCATGGTCTCCAGCCTGGAAAAGCTGGACGACGGCTCATTTCGGGTCACCACCGACGAGAACGAGGTGTTCGAAGCCAAGGTGGTGGTGATCGCCGCCGGTGGCGGCTCGTTCCAGCCCAAACGGCCGCCCATTCCCGGCATCGAGGCCTATGAGGGCAGGAGCGTCTTCTATTCGGTGCGCCGTATGGAGGAATTCCGCGGCCACGACCTCGTCATCGTCGGTGGCGGCGATTCCGCACTCGACTGGACGCTGAACCTGCAGCCGGTGGCAAAAAGCGTGACACTGGTCCATCGCCGGCCGGAATTCAGGGCGGCGCCCGACAGCGTCAACAAGATGTACGCCATGCAGGAGATGAAGCAGCTGGAGTTCCGGGTCGGCCAGGTGAGCGGCCTGACCGGCGCCGATGGCGAGCTGGCCTCTGCTACCATCAAGGGCGGGCCCGACGGCGACATCGAGGTGCCGTGCACGCGTATGCTGCCGTTCTTCGGCCTGACCATGAAGCTGGGCCCGATCGCCGAATGGGGGCTCAACCTTCATGAGAACCTCATTCCGGTCGATACCGAGAAATTCCAGACCTCCGTGCCAGGCATCTTTGCCGTCGGCGATATCAACTGGTACCCAGGCAAGCTGAAGCTGATCCTGTCGGGTTTTCACGAGGTGGCGCTGATGGCGCAGGCCGCCAAGCGCATCATCAGCCCCGGCGAACGCATCGTCTTCCAGTACACGACGTCGTCGACGAGCCTGCAGAAGAAGCTCGGCGTCGTGGAGTAGGTCCTACAGGGCTTTCCGGATCACTCCACCAGAACGACCGGCGCCTCGGCGTCGTCGCGGCCGCGCAGTGACTTCTCCGGCATCAGCGCCAGCGTGATCAGCGCCAGCACGAGCGTGACGGCCGCGGCAAGGAAGATCATCATGAAGGGCGTCGCCGAGACGATCTGTCCGGCAGCCGGCGCGCCTTCGCCGGCAAGCGGCAGGCCATAGCCGAGCGCGACGGCGCCGAGCATGGCGACACCGAGCGCGCTGCCCAGCGAACGCAGGAAGGTCAGCGCGCCGGTGGCAACGCCGAGATGCGCGCGGTCGACGGCGTTCTGCACCGATACGGTGGCGACCGGGAAGGTGGTGCCGCTTCCAAGGCCGATGCAGATGGTCAAGAGCTCGACCACCAGCAGCGAGGCGCGGCCGGCGACCAAGCTGAGCACGCCAAGACAGATAATGGCGAAGAGAACGCCGACCATGGCGATACGCTTGTAGTGGAAGAAGCGCGGTATCGTGCGGCCGCTGAACGTCGCGCCGGCGACCGTTCCGAGCAGCAGGCCGAGCATGGCAAGGCCCGACTGGCTGACCGACAGGCCGATGATCGACTGCAGATAGACCGGCAGGTACACCGACAGGCCGATATTGGCCGCCTGCAGCAGAAACATCGACGCCGTGCCGGCAAGCACGATCGGATTGCTCAGCACTTCAAGCGAAATCAGCGGCTCGGCCGCACGCATCAGCCTGAGCGCGAACGCACCCCAGAAGACCGCCGAACAGGCGAGCAGGCCGACGATCTCGCGGGAGACCCATGGATAGGCGCTGCCGCCCCAATTGAGGGCCAAAAGCAGCAATGCCGTCGCCACCACCAGAAGCAGCGCGCCCAGCGCGTCGATGCGATGCCGCTTTGCGGCGACCGGCAGTTTGCGCAGCGGCTTGTTGATGATGGCCATGGCCAAGATGCCGAGCGGGATATTGATCCAGAAGATCAGCGACCAATGCAGATGTTCGGCAAATCCGCCGCCGAGCAAAGGCCCGGCGATGCTGGCGACAGCCCAGGTGCCCGAAATCCAGGCGGCATAACGCGCGCGTTCACGCGGCGGCACCAGGTCGCCGATGACGATCTGCGCCAGGGCGAACAGGCCGCCGCCGCCCGCACCCTGGATCGCCCGGCCGACAACCAACACGAACATGTTGGGGGCCATGGCGCTGACCAGCGATCCCAGAAGGAAGATCAGGATCGCCGCATAGACGGTCGGCCGGCGGCCATAGACGTCGGAAATCTTGCCGTAGAGCGGCGCCATGGCCGTCGCCGTCAGGAGATAGCCGGTCACGATCCACGGCAGGTAGTCGGCATGGCCGAGCGAACGCCCGATGGTCGGCATGGCCGGCGCGACGATTGTTTGGTCGAGCGCCGCCAACAGCATCGACAAAAGGATGCCGGCGATGATGACGTTCTTCTCGCTTTCCGTCAGCGGTGCGGCGGGAGGCAGCCTAGCCGGCTTGTCGACAGCTTGGTCCATATCATTTCATCCATAAAGTTTGAGAGCGATTGCGCGGCGCCAAATGGCCGCTCCGCTACGCGCCGCCTCAATTGGTCTTGATCTGGTGTTTCGAAGCTCGCGCCTTGCCAGCCTGACATATCTTGCGAGCCTGACATATGTCGTCCCGTTTAGGCCGATTTCGACCTATGCCCGAAAATTTTCTGGGGCTGGCCTCATGTTTCGGCAGAATTGGCTTGGTATCAGTCCGTGTTTCAGCCGGGCGGAAGCTGGCCCTTCTCGACGCGCTGCATGCGGTAGCGCAGCAGCCGCAGGATGCGGCTTTCGAAATTCACGCCTTCCACGCGGTCGAAGCGCAATTGGTCCTGGTCATGCCTGGCGAGTTCGGCCGCGGTGATCTGCGCCGCCTTCGCCTTTGCCCCGGCGCAGGTCTTTTGCGCAAAGCTCGCGTTCAGCGCGTCTTCGAGCAGACGGCCGTGGTTCTTGGCGATCTCGACATGACGCTCCTCATGGCGCTTGATGTCGGCCGACAGCGTGTCCCAGAACAGTCTGACATCGGGATCGGCCTTGCGCGGCCTGCGCCACTCCGGAAGGATGACCTTGACCTTGACGGTAACGGCGGCCTTGGCGATGCGGCAGGTGTCTGCGGTTTGCGCGTAGCTGATGCGGGTGGTGAACGCCATCTGGGTGGCGCCTGGATGCCGCATCCCGGTGCTTTTCACCTCGGGTCCATGCTTCGACAATTGCGTCTCGATGTCATCGAGCGTGCTGCCGCCGATGGCAAAATAGCTGTAAGTCTTCACCAGATTGGCAGCATTCGCCGGCAGGACGGTCAAAGCCAGCATCAGGGCGCAGAGCAGGGGTCGTTTCATCATGTTGCCTCTTCACTCACCTTGCTTTACGG
Source organism: Mesorhizobium sp. M1004 (assembly GCF_040318795.1). Taxonomy (NCBI): domain Bacteria; kingdom Pseudomonadati; phylum Pseudomonadota; class Alphaproteobacteria; order Hyphomicrobiales; family Phyllobacteriaceae; genus Mesorhizobium; species Mesorhizobium sp. M1004. Next base: position 252,462 of record NZ_JAMYNB010000005.1, on the reverse strand, counting down.
CCGTTGCCGGCGCAACGGAATTGATCTTCCACCGATCACGCATCGTTGATGGATTGCAAGCGCTCGATGAGCCACATGCCAATGAGCCACATGCCAATGAGACACATGGTTGAAGGACAATGACGACAAGGCGATGGCAACTGGCGCATAAGTGCCATCTCGACTTTGGCGAGAAAGCCATTGTGGTCGGCATTCTCAACGTCACGCCCGACAGTTTTTCGGATGGCGGACTGTTCATCACGCCTGACCAGGCGGTGGCGCAGGCGCACCGCATGGTGGAAGAAGGCGCCGCCGTCGTCGATATCGGCGGGGAATCGACGCGCCCCGGCGCCTCGCCCGTGACGCCTGAAGAAGAGCGGGCCCGCATCCTGCCGGTCATCGCCGCGCTCGCCAGTTCAGGCGAAGCCCTGATTTCGGTCGACACCTATCGCGAGGAAACCGCGCGCCTCGCCGTCGCCGCCGGCGCGCATATCGTCAACGATGTCTGGGGCTTGCAGCGTGAACCCGGCATCGCCCGCGTCGCCGCCGAGACCGGCGCCGGACTGGTCATCATGCATACCGGGCGCGGGCGGCAAAAACTGCCCGACGTCATCGCCGACCAGTTTTTGTTCCTCAAGGCTTCGCTGGAAGTCGCCAGGCGCAGCGGCGTTGCGGACGATCATATCGTACTCGATGCCGGCTTCGGCTTCGCCAAGGAGACGGCTGAGGAAAACCTCGACCTGATGGCGCGGTTTTCCGAGCTTAAGGAGCTCGGTTTTCCCTTGATGGCCGGCACCTCCAGAAAACGCTTCATCGGCACCGTCACCGGCCGCGAAGCCGGCGCGCGCGCCGCCGGGACGGCAGCCACCAGTGTCATTCTGAGGCTGAAGGGCGCCGATCTGTTTCGCGTCCACGATGTCGCAATCAACGTGGACGCACTGGCGGTCGGCGATGCTATGCTGGCGCGCGAAAAGCCAGGACGCTGAGCCCAGGACACTAAGAAATGTACGTCATCCGCATGAAGAACTGCGCCTTCTTTGCCCGGCACGGCGTGCTGGATGAGGAAGAGGCGCTTGGCCAGCGTTTTTATGTCGATGCCGAGTTGACGGTCGAGCCCAGCCGCCCGCTGGAGGATGATTCCATCGAGGACACCGTCAATTACGGCATCGCCTTCACGGTGATTGAAAAGATCGTCACTGGACATCGCCGCTTCCTGATCGAGGCGCTGGCGCTCGAAGTGGCGAAGGCGCTGACTTCACGGTTCCCGCAGATCAGGAAGGCCGAGATCACCGTGCGCAAACCCAACGCACCGGTGCCCGGCGTGCTCGATTATGTCGAGGTGACCGTTGTCTGGCCAGAGTAACAATAACACGGTCTATCTCAGCCTTGGCGGCAATCTCGGCGATCCCTCGGCCTCGATGGCGGCGGCGCTGCGCCTGCTCGACGCCGACGAGAGCACGCGCGTCGTCGCCGTCTCCTCACTTTACCGCACGCCGCCCTGGGGCAAGCTCGACCAGCCGGATTTCCTCAACGCCGCTGCCGAAATCTCGACCTCGCTGGCGCCAAGGGCGCTGCTCGACCTCTGCCTCGAGGCCGAGCGCAAGCTGAAGCGGGTGCGCGAGGAGCGCTGGGGTCCGCGCCTGATCGACATCGACATATTGGTGTTCGGCGACCGCACAATCCACGAAACCGGGCTGGAGGTGCCGCATCCCCGAATGGTGGAGCGCGCCTTCGTGCTGGCGCCCTTGGCAGAGATCGCGCCGGATCTGGCGGTGGGCGGCAGGAGCGTGACCGAGCGGCTCAGCGCCGTCGATACGTCAGGCATAGAGCGGCTGGCTTCCGGCCGCGATTGGTGGCTGGGTTAACCGGAGAAGCCGCCGCCATCGAGAAATGCCTGTTCGTCCGCCGTCGTCTCGCGGCCAAGCATCTTGTTCCTGTGCGGAAAGCGGCCGAAGCGCTGGATGATGTCGCGGTGCTCGATGGCGTATTTCACATACTCCGGCGCCCTGGCGGTGGTGAGCTCGACCGATCTGTCCTGGTCGGCGGGCAGTTCCGAATGTTCGTAGGGCAGGTACAGGAAGACGCGCAGGTTTTCTTCCAGCGAAAGGTCATGGCCGGCCGCAATCGCCTTGGCGGCAAAGTGCCGTGCCAGCGGATCGGTGGCGTACATATGGCCTGAGCCGCGAAAGCAGTTGCGCGGAAACTGGTCGAGCAGGATCATCAGCGCCAGCGAACCCTCGGCATGCTCCGACCATGCGTCGCACTCGCGCCGCGCGGCGGCAAAGTGCAGGTCGAGAAACCTGCTGCGGAAATCCGCGTCGAAGACGTCGTTCTTCTCGAACCACGCGTCTTCGCCGGCCTCGCGCCAGAATTTGGTGACGGCGAGCGCGCGCTCATCCGATGCGGTCATCAGCTTTCCCCCTGATCGGCGGGCTCGGGCTTGTGCAGCACGCCGGCCGTCTCTTCGTTCAGCGCCTGGCCGGGCCGGCGCGGTTGCGTCAGCGGCGTCGGGATCGGCGTGCCGGTATTGCCCCTGAGGAAACGTTGCCCGGCGCGGACGCCTTCGGCCAGCTGCGTCTCCAGTCGGGCATTGTCGCGCCGTCGCACATCCTCGATGACATCGGCGACATCTTCCGGCTCGACGCCCAAAACCTCGAGCGCGGAACCGCCGAAGACGAGGGCCGATTCGAAGGTCTCGCGCAGCTGGAAGTCGACCCCGGCGCGGATGAGCGACAGGGCGGTGCCGCGATCGAAGGCACGCGCCAGGACAGTCAGCAACGGGAACTCCGCCTTGATCAGTTCCGCCATGCGCACCGTGGCGTCCGGCTTGTCGACGCAGATCAGCACGGCGCGCGCGCGGCCTGCACCTGCGGCGCGCAGAATGTCGAGCCGCGTGCCGTCGCCATAGTAGACCTTGAAGCCGAAATCGGCGGCCGCCTGTATCATTTCGACATCATTGTCGATGATCGACACATCGATGCCGCGCAACAAAAGCGGCTGGCTCGCGATCTGGCCGAAACGGCCGAAGCCGATGACCAGCACGCTGCCGGTAAGGCCGTCGGCGATGTCGACGCCTTCAAGCGACTGCTCGTCGCGCGGCGTCAAATATTTGAGCGCAATGATGGCCAGCGGCGTCAGCACCATGGAGATGATGATGATAGCGGTCAGCGTTGCGTTGGCCCGGCTGTCGATGATGCCAACCGCCGCCGCGGCCGAATAGAGGACGAAGGCGAATTCGCCGCCTTGCGCCATGATCACGGCGCGTTCCAGCGCTTCACGATGACCGCTCTTCAGCATGCGGGCGACGAGATAGATGCCGAGCGCATTCATCGCCATGTAGGCGACGACATAGACGGCGATCAGCCGCCAGTTGTCGGCCACCACATGCAGGTCGAGCGACATGCCGACGGCGAGGAAGAACAGGCCAAGCAGGATGCCGCGGAATGGCTCGACGTCGGCCTCCAGCTGGTGGCGGAAAGTCGATTCCGACAACAGCACGCCGGCCAGGAACGCGCCCATCGCCATCGACAGGCCGGAAAGCTGCATGACCAGCGCCGACCCCAGCACGACCAGAAGTGCTGCCGCCGTCATCACCTCGCGCGCCTTGGCGTCGGCCAGGATGCGGAAGAACGGATTGAGCAGATAGCGGCCGGCCACCACCAGCCCGACGATGGCGCCAAGACCGATGCCGACCTCGGCCAGCCTCTGCTGCAGGGTCATCTCGGCGCCGCCCGGCGCCAGGAAGGCGACCAGCGCCAGAAGCGGCACGATTGCCAGATCCTCGAGCAGCAGGATGGAAACGATGCGCTGGCCCTTGGGGCTCGCCATCTCGCCGCGCTCTTCCAGAAGCTGCATGACGATAGCCGTCGAGGTTAGGACGAAACCGGCGCCGGCAACGAAGGATTGCGCGATCGGAAAGCCGCCGGCGAGACCAACACCGGTGAGCAGCAAGGCGCAGACGCCGACCTGCAGCGCACCGAGGCCGAAAATCTCGCGGCGCAGGCCCCATAGCCGCGACGGCTGCATCTCCAGCCCGATGATGAACAGGAACATGACCACGCCGAGTTCGGCGACATGCAGGATGGCTTCCGATTCGGAAAAAATGCCAATACCGAACGGGCCGATGACCACGCCCGCGGCGAGATAGCCGAGGATCGAGCCCAGCCCCATGCGTTTGAAGATCGGAACGGCGACGACGCCTGCGGCAAGCAGCGCCACCACCTGAATGAGATCGCTGCCCGATGCTTCCGCTGCCATGCCTCTTGTCCCTGTGTCCGACAGCACTCCTTGCATGCACCGGGAGCGGGAGGCAAGGGCGGGAAGCCTGCCAGGATGGGTAGGGTGCCGCGGCAGCGATTCCCCGGTGGAACAACAGTCTGCGCTTGCCTGTCGGACGGCCGGTATCTATATCTGACAAATGCCTGATTATTCGTCCCGGCCGTCGCCGCTGCCACATATCCCGATGGATGCGCTCAGCGAAGTTCTGCAAGACTTTCGCTTGAGTGGCGTCAACTATGGCCGCTGCGAACTCCGGCACCCATGGAGCATAGACTTTCCGCAACAACAACTGCTTCGTTTTCACTTTGTCGGCCAGGGTCCATGCTGGATTCACACCGAAGCGCAAGGCTGGCAGGAGTTGCGCGATGGCGATCTGGTGCTGCTGCCGCAAGGCATCGCCCATCGGCTGGCGAGTGCGCCGGACGTGGTGGGCGATTCGCTCGAGGGCTGCCAGGTGATCAAGTTGGGCGGCAACGTTTGCGAAGTGATACGGCAGGGAACGGGCGCGACAAGCACCCTTTTCTGCGGCTCCATGTCTCTCGGCTCCTATGCGCTCAATCCGTTGATCACGTTGATGCCGCCTCTCATCAAGGGTTGCGACGTGGCCGGCAATGACCCGATGGTCGGCCCTTTGCTGGCGGCCATGACGGTGGAGGCCGCGCAACCGCAGATGGGCAGCGCCACCATCCTGTCGCGTATGGCGGATTTGCTGACAGCCAGGCTCATACGCTGCTGGGTCAATTGCAACGGCGCCTCGACCATCGGTTGGCTTGCAGCCATCCGCGACCCCCATATAGGGCGCGCTCTGGCGGCCATGCATCGCGACCCCGGCCACAGCTGGACGCTGGGAAGCCTGGCCGGCGTGGCAGGCCAATCGCGTTCGATTTTCGCCGAGCGCTTCAGCGCGGTATTGGGGGAGGGCGCCGCACATTATCTCGCCCGCCTGCGCATGCAGCTTGCCCGCGAATTGCTGGGCCAAAACGGCTTGTCTGTTGCCGAAGTCGCTACCCGTTTGGGCTATGATTCCGAGGCTTCCTTCGCCCGCGCGTTTAAGCGCATCACCAATGTCTCGCCAGGCGTTGTGCGCCGCACAATTCCCGGACGAATGGATATGAATTTCGGATTTTAAGGTACATAACATCCGGACGGACTCGCCTATCTAAGATCTCCAACTGTGGAGATCTTTCCGTGACTGACACAACATTACAGCTTGAAGACGCCGCCATCGGCCTTGATGCCGATGCACCAGCCGCGTGGAGCGCGGCCACATGGTTTGCGGTCCTATCATTGGCGGCCACCAGCTTTGCCCTGGTGTCAGCCGAGTTCTTGCCGGCAGGTCTGTTGACGCCGATGGCGCGCGATCTCGGCATCAGCGAGGGAACTGCCGGACAGGTCGTCACCGCCACCGCTTCCGTTGGCGCCGTGACGGCCATGTTGAGCAATGTTCTCATCGGCCGATTGAACCGCAAGGCGGTGCTGGTTGGCCTCATGGCCCTGGCGGTCGGTTCCAATATTCTTGCGGCGCTGGCGCCCAATTTCTGGCTGTTGTTGCTGGGCCGGGCCGGGCTGGGGATTGCTCTCAGCGCTTTCTGGGCACTTTCCGTTGCCGTCGTGGCGCGGCTGGTCGGCGCCAATGCGACAGGTCGAGGCATGGCGATCGTCACCCTCGGCGTCTCGCTCGCCACCATTGCCGCGCCGTCGATGGGTGCGTTGATCAGCGACTGGCTGGGATGGCGCAGCGCGATGGCCATGACGGCGGGGCTGGCCGCGCTTGCCATGCTGCTGCAGCTTCTCAGCCTGCCGACCTTGCCTGCGGCGGCAAGCAACAGCCTTGCAGACGTCTTTCGGCTGACACGGCGGCGTGGCATCCAACTCGGCATGCTTGCCATTGTTCTGCTGATGACCGGGCATTTTGCCGGCTCGGTCTATGTGCGCCCGTTCCTCGAACAGGTGACGCTCCTCACAACCGGGCCGATTGCCCTGGCGTTGCTCGGGTTCGGCATCGCCGCTGTGATCGGCAATATTGCCGGTGGCCGCCTGGCCGACACCAACATCCACATGGCCCTCGCAGTTACCGCCGCGTTGATGGCGTTTGCGGCACTCGCTTTGGTGCTTTGGGGCGCGCAAACCGGCGTTGCCTTCGGCTTTGTTACGCTGTGGGGCTTCGCCTTCGGCATGGCGCCGGTTGTGCTGCCGACCAATATGTCCCGCGCGGCGCCTGATGCGCTGGAAGCAGCAGGCAGCCTGATGGTCACTTCCTTCCAGGTTGCCATCACCGTCGGTGCGGTTGTCGGCGGTTATGTCGTGGACACCTATGGCGCTACGGGGCCTTTGACCCTAACCGCCGTCCTTGCCGCGGCGACGGCCGCACTGGCGCTGCTGCAGCCTCGTGGCTGAAACCTTGCTTCGTCTGACACGGGCGGCCTCAATCAGGCCGTCCGCGCCGTTGCAGCAGCGCTGCACAAGTTTATGCGCCGCACACGTTGCGTTTTGCCGCAATCGGCGGCTATGGGACGCCAGGCTTCGGCCGTTGGAAGGCAGCGACGATCAAGTTCTGCCTTCGTGAGGAGAATGACTGACATAAAGAAGTTTTTGCTCGTCGGCGTGGGTGTCGCCATGCTTGCCGCATCGGCCTGTTCGAAGGCGCCTGAATGCACGCAGGAGATTGCGGCCAAGAAGGCGCAGGAGATGACCGCCGCGCTGCAGGAGGCGATCACCAAGGATCCGTCCAAGGCCGCCGACCTGACCGCCAAGGTGCAGGCTGTGACGACCAAATATCAGGGCGCCACCACGCCGGCCGACGCCTGCAAGGCCTATGACGAGCTGACGGCCGCCATCAAGGGCTGATTCTTCGTTCGGAAATTGAGAAAGGCGGTGGCTCGAGTAGCCGCCGCCTTTTTTGCTGGTGTTCTTAGAGCGCATCGCGCTGACACGAAGGACGGCCGGCACGCACAGGACCCTGACACGTTGGCCTTGCTGTGGCTTGGGCCGTCGGAGACGCTGACATCGTCGGTTGCGCGCCACATGTCCGATCGCGGCAGAAAGGTGCCGCACCGAGCGGCCCGTGCTTGAGGAGCGCCGACCCGGCCGCAAGGTGGCCTGTCATTTCCCGACATCGAGCTGAGCGGAACAGCTCAGCTATCGCGCAGTGCAACCCCGTTCCGCGCTTTTTGGGGGAACCGCTTGAGAGTCAGTTTTTGGCGATGGAGCCAACTTCGACGGCATCGACGCGCTTGAGGCTCATACCGATGACCGGCACCAGCTGCTGGTCGACGCGCACGGCGATGGTCACCGTCATCGAATTGTCGTCGGGAATGCGGGCCTGCATCACGCCGCGCAGCTGGTTGCGGTTGATGGTGAAGACGACTTTGCGGGCATCGACCACGTTGCCGCCGATGATGTCCAGGCCCGACCCCGCGGCGCCGCCCATGAAATTGCCCTTGTAGTCGCGGCCCTTGCGCTCGACGGTCGCCGACATTTTCTGGGTGAAGACACCGACGCGGCAGTCGCCATCGAGCGTCATGCCGGTCTTGTTGTCCGGCGTCGAGCCGTCGAAGCTGCAGGTGAACTTCGTGCCCTTGTATTTGCCGGCGATGATTTCGCCCGGGCCGACCCATTTGCCTTCAACGGTGCGGAAGAACTGCTTGTCGGGCTCCGCTGCAAAGGCTTTCCCGGTCGGGCCCAGAGGTGCTGCAAGCGCGACCAGGGGCAGGACGCAGGACAAGATTACGCTTTTCATAGACGACACCCGGCAACAAGGAGGCTGTTGTTGGACGACCATGAACAAGATTGGTTAATGCTTGGTGACCGCGAGCGGGCGTTTACTTGCTCGAGGCGGGTGCTTCATTCTCTTTTTTGGCCGCAAACGAGGTCAGCGCCGACAGGAAATCGCCCATACCCGGCCGCCTGCCGGCAATGAAGGGCAGGGGCCGCGCCGTCTCCATGGCAGCGATGCCGATACGCGCCGTCATCATGCCGTTTACCACGCCTTCGCCGAGTTTCGCCGACAGCCGGGCGGCAAGGCCATGGCCGACGATCTGCTGGACGAAGCTGTCGCCGACGGCGATCGAGCCGGTCACCGCCAGATGGGCAAGAACGCTGCGCGCCAGCCGGAAAAAGCCCAGCGTGCCCGGCCTGCCGCCGTAGAGTTCGGACAAGCGGCGGATCAGGCGCCCGGCCTCGAACACGACATAGGCAACGTCTACTAGTGCGCGGGGGCTGACGGCGGTGACCAGCGACACGCGTTTGGCTGTTTCGAGGATCATCACCTTGGCTCTCGCATCGAGCGGCCCGAGAATCTCGGCCTCGGCCAGTCGCACCAGATTGCCGCCGTCGATGATCTCGCCGCGCAATTCGGCCAGGGAGCGCCTGCCGGCCGCGGTTTCGGGTTTCGCAGCGACAAAGGCCGAAAGCTCTTCGACGACGGCCCTTGCAGCCTTCGGATCGTCGCGCGCCACGGCATCGAGCGCCCGCTTTTGCAGTTTTTCGACCTCGGCCAGCCGGGCAATAGCCAGGAATTCCCGCACCAGCACGACCGCGAGCGCCAACACGGCAATTGCGGCCATTCCCGCTGCCAGCCACCCCAGCCACTCTGCGCGCTCGAACAGGTCGCGGATGAGTTGGTCGGTCCACAGGCCGACGGCGAGCGAAACCAGCACGCCGACCGCGCCGAAAAACAGGCTGGCAAACAGCGAGCGCCTGCGCGGCGCGGTCGCCGGCGGCGGTTCGGCGGCGACAATGTCGGGTTCGTCGAAGACATCGATCTCGGCCGGCACGACGACGGTGCGCGGCTTGCGCGGCGGCTCGGCATGGGGGCGGCGCGTTTCCTGCTTCGGTTCGGCCTCCGGCTCGATGCGGAAAGCTGCCGGTCTGCGGGCCGCGGTCATGCCAGATGGTCTCCGATCAGGAACTGCAAGGCGCGGTCGAGCCTGATATGCGGCAGCGACAGCGTGACGCCTTCGGCGGTGCGTTCGAGCTTTGGCGGGCGAAAGCGCACGAAACGGATCGCCGGATCGTCGCTGCTCTGCCGATGGTCAGATTCGGAAACGTCGAAAACCGCATCAATTTTTTCCGGCAAGTCCCCCGGAAATATCGCGGTTTCGGTTTTGCCATCGAAGGTTTCGTCGTTGATCTTCTCGCCTTTCAGCGGCGTGCCGATGATCACCGGCAGGGTGTCGCGGCCTTGCTTGACCGTGCCTTCGCGCGTCGCGCGCACCGCCGCCATGGCGACCACGTCGACATCGGCGCCGGTGAAATTTGCCCGCGCCACGGCGCGGTCGGCAAGCCGCCGCACGATTGCCTGCAGCCGGTCATGGCTTTCGTGATGCAAATGGTCGGCCTTGGTCGCGGCAACCAGGATGCGGTCGATGCGGCGTGAAAACAGGTTGGTGAGGAAATTGCCTCGGCCAGGACGGAAACAGGAGAGGATTTCGGTCACCGCGCGTTCCAGGTCGGCCATCGCGCCGGGGCCGGCGTTCAACGCCTGCATGGCGTCGATCACCACGATCTGGCGGTCGAGGCGGGTGATGTGTTCGCGGAAGAACGGTTTCACCACATGCGTCTTGTAGGCCTCGTAGCGGCGCTCCATCATCGCTTGCAGCGAGCCGGAGCGCGGCCGTTTCTCACCCTTGAGCAGCAAGGGCGCGAAGGTCAGCGCCGGCGATCCCTCGAGGTCGCCAGGCATCAGGAAACGGCCGGGCGGCAAGGTCGAAAGCGCCCGCTCGTCGAGCTTGCAGGCCTTGAGGTAGGCGGCAAAACTCTCGGCGAGGCGCCGCGCCGTCATCTCGTAGGCATCGGCATTGGGGTCGATGGTCGCCGACAGCGTCCGCCAGTCCTGCGACACGTCGGCCCGCACCGGCAGCATCGCCATCTCGAACGCCTCGCGCGAAAAATCGGCGAAGGATTTGCCGAGCAGCGGCAGGTCGAGCAGCCATTCGCCGGGGTAGTCGACGATGTCGACCGACAATCGGCCGCTGGAAAACATCCGGTTCCAACCGGAGGCAGACTCATATTCGATGGTGAGCCTGAGTTCCGAAATGGCGCGCGTCGAGTCCGGCCAGGTGCGGTCGTTGACCAGGGCGGAGATATGGTCCTCGTACTGAAAACGCGGCACGGCATCGTCCGGCTGTTCCTCGAGGAAGGCGCGCGCGATCCGGCCCGACTTCTGCGCCTCGAAGAGCGGCAGGCGCCCGCCATGGATGAGATTGTGGACGAGAGCCGAGATGAACACCGTCTTGCCGGCCCGGGACAGGCCGGTGACGCCCAGCCGAAGCGACGGCGAAAAAAGCCCGCTCGCACGCCCCGACAGCGTATCCAGGGCAATTCTCGCTTCGTCGGTGAAAGTGGTCAGCGATGATGCCAAAATCTGTTCTCTCAGGCGTGCTCTTGCGCCGATATAGGCTTTGCGGTTCAAGTTTGAAATGGCGCCCGGCCTCGGCCGGCTCGGCTCAGAGATCGACGGGCGTCAGGAAGGCTTCGAGGTAGCCGGCGCCTTGCGAGGCTTCCGCAAGGTTGCCGCTGAAGCGCACGACCGCAAGGCCGGATGTCGGGAAACCATGGTTCATGATGGCCCGAGCAGCCTCGTCGCCGTCGCCCGAGACCGCCATGGCAAGGTCTTCCGTCATCGGATTGTGGCCGATGACCAGCAGCGAGCCGGGGCCGCCGTTGCTGCGGATGATGGCGAGGTAGCCGGCGGCATCCTCGCTGTAGAGCGTGTCGAAGAACAGCACCCGGCCGGTATCGGTGTGGCCGGCGATGCCTTCCAGCGTCTGGCGCGCCCGCTTGGCGTTGGAGCAGAGCGTGATATCGGGGATGTAGTTGCGGGCACGCATCGCAGTCCCCATCATTTCGGCATCGGCAATGCCGGTTGCGTCGAGCGGGCGATCGAAGTCGCGCACGCCGGGAAGGGCCCAGCCAGCCTTCGCATGCCTCAACAGATACAGTCTGCTCACCGGACCCCCAATGGTGTGCTGCCCACCAATGACACAACTGGATTAGCCACGAGAAAGGCCTGAGGCACAATGGGCGGCGACGCCCAAGCGCAGCGAATCATGTGCGAATTCGCCCGCGCCCTTGCTATGGAAGGCTTTGCTGAGGATCGCCCGCGCGGCATTAACAATTGCGTGAAACGCGCGCGGATTACGCTTGTGCAGCCTTCTCTGCGCGAATATATAGGCGCCAAATTTGGGGTTGTTGGGTGAGTCGAATGAACGATATCGTTACAGCCAATTACGTACCCTCTGAAGACGAGCCGTTCATGAACGAACGGCAGAAATCCTACTTTCGCCTGAAGCTCGTCACCTGGAAGACCGACATACTGCGCGAAGCGCGCGAAACCCTCGAAATCCTGCAGCAGGAAAACGCCAACCATCCCGATCTCGCCGATCGCGCTTCCTCGGAAACCGACCGCGCCATCGAGCTTCGGGCCCGCGACCGCCAGCGCAAGCTCATTTCAAAGATCGATTCGGCGCTGCAGCGCATCGATGAAGGCACTTACGGCTATTGCGAGGAAACCGGCGAGCCGATCGCGCTGAAGCGTCTCGACGCGCGTCCGATCGCGACCTTGTCGATCGAAGCGCAGGAGCGCCACGAACGCCGCGAGAAGGTCTATCGCGACGATTGAGCCGCTGCCGTCAGGCAGGACTGTTTCATCAGAAATGGCCGGGTTTCCCGGCCATTTGTGTTTTTAGCGAAGGGTTTAATCGCACGAAGTTAAAGCGCGTCGCGCTGAACGGATTTGTGCGACGCGCTTTAAGCGGCGTTCCGATCGGGAATCGGCAAGATGTGACGGTTCGCCGGGCTTTATCGTTTCTGGCTGGCGAGTTCGCCGAGCAGCTTGGTCATCTCGTCGTCGAGAGACTGCGGTGCCTTCGCAGCCGGCTTGCTTGCCGGTTTGGGGTGCGAATCGTCGAGCGAGACCTCGAGCTCCCGCATCAGGGTATCGTCGATGGACTCATGCTTCGGTGGCGGGGCCTGCCGGGCAGTATTGGCGGCGGAGCCATAGGCCGGCAGCGGTGTCACATTGCTCGCCTGGTAGATTTGAGCCGGTTTCGGCGCCGGTGCGGCCTGGCGCGGCGGAACGGCGGCTGGAGCAGCCCTTACCGGTTGCGGCGGTGGCGCCTGCCTTGCGGGCGCGGTGGGAGCGGGTTGTGCTGCGCGCGGCCGCGGCGCCTGTTGCTGCTGGCCAACACCGCCATCGCCGGTCAATGCCGGACGGCGTGGCGCTGCAAGTCTGATATCGCGCTCGACGACAACGTCGGTCGGGCCGCCGATCAAAAGCAGGTGTTCGATGTCGTCGCGACGGATGAGCACCAGCCGGCGGTGGCTGTCGACCGCCGTCGCGTCCATGACCGCCAGCCGTGTCTTGCGGTTCCTGCCGCCGGCAACGAAGGTGCCGAAGGTCAGGTTGCGGACCAGCCTGATGATGATGAGCACGATGACCAGCAGGACAAGGGCAGCAAACGTCCACAGCAGCGCTGCGGCATATCCGGGACCCGCCACATTATCCAGCCACTGCATCGGTGCCCCCAATCGGCTTTTGAAGTGGAGGGACACTAGACCGTTGCGGCCAGCCACCGCAAGTTGCCTTCACGCTTCGTGAACAGCTTGAAAACACCGACGCGTCATTTTTATCCGACATTTGCCGCCAGGGCCTTTTCCGGATTAGGAGAATGTGATTCAACCGGCCGGGGGCGGTGTCGGACAACTCACGAGCAGGGGGCATATGGCCAGGGAAACGCGCGGCGATTTCTATCCGGTACCGATCGTCGATCAGAACACGCGGCCAGGCGCGGTTACCCGGCTCATCGTGTTCATCATCGTCCTGACCGGGGCCGCGATCGTTTTCGGCATTTTCCGCGAGCGTCTTGGCGATCCGTTCCTGCTCGGCATGCTGGGCGTGCTTGCCATGATCGGCGTCGGCTTCCTGTTCGCCACGGCCATCGGCTTCGTGCAGATCGCGCCGCGTTCGACCGGGGATGAACTGTCGAAGGCCTTCGTCGATTCCATGTCGCAGGGCCTGATCGTCACCGACACGAAGGGCCGCGTGGTCTACGCCAACCGGGCCTATGCCGAGATGACCGGGGCTGCGTCGGCCGCCGATCTGAAGACGGTCGAAGGCCTGCTTTCCGATGTCCCCGAAGCTTCGGTGACCATATACCGGCTGGCCTCGGGCTTGCGCGATGGCCAGGCCGGCGACGGTGAGTTCCGGCTGGCACAGTCGATCCGGCCGGGCGCCGAACCCGGCGCGCGCTGGTACCGGGCGCGAGCCCGTACCTTCAGCGTTCCCGGTCAGCGCCTGCCGATGCTTGCCTGGCAACTCGCCGACATCTCGCAGGAACGGGCCGAGCAGGAGCGTTTCTTCCTCGACCTGCAAAAGGCTATCGACCATCTCGACCATGCGCCGGCCGGTTTCTTCTCGGCCGACCAGGAAGGCCGTGTCACCTACATCAACGCCACGCTCGCCGAATGGCTGGGCATCGATCTGGCGAGCTTCACCCCTGGCGCCGTGACACTCCCGGAAATCGTCGCCGGCGACGGCATGGCGCTGGTGCGCTCGGTCAAGGCCGATCCCGGCACCACCCGCAACGCCGTCATCGATCTCGATCTGACGACGACAACCGGCGAGGCGGTGCCGGTGCGCTTCATGCATCGGGTCTCGGCCAGCCGCGAGGGGACCAACGGTCCGACCCGCACCATTGTGCTCAACCGCACCCAGGGCGAGGACGCATCGGCCGACCTTCGGGCTTCGGAAGTGCGCTTCACCCGTTTCTTCAATTCGACGCCGATGGCCATTGCTGCCGTCGACAATGGCGGCCGCATCCTGCGCACCAACGCGCCGTTCCTGTCGCTGTTTTCCTCCGTCGTCGACGGCGACGCGGTTGACCGCCGCGTGCGGCTGGACACCGTGATCCATGAGCGCGACCGGCCGGCCTTTGCCGCCGCGTTCGAAAAGGCGCGGCTGAGGCAGGCCGACATCGAGCCGATCGACACGCTGCTGCCAGGCAATGAGGAGCGTCACATCCGCTTCTACGTCAACGCCGTCGCCGACGGCACCGGCGAGGGCGCCGAGGAATCGGCCATCGTCTATGCCGTCGAGACCACCGAGCAGAAGGCGCTCGAGGGCCAGATGGCGCAGAGCCAGAAGATGCAGGCGGTCGGACAGCTCGCCGGCGGCATCGCCCACGACTTCAACAATGTGCTGACCGCCATCATCATGGCGTCGGATCTTTTGCTGACCAATCACCGGCCGTCGGACCCGTCCTTCCCCGACATCATGAACATCAAGCAGAATGCCAACCGGGCGGCCTCGCTGGTGCGGCAGTTGCTCGCCTTCTCGCGCAAGCAGACATTGCGGCCGGAAGTGCTGAACCTGACCGACGTGCTTGCCGATCTCCGGATGCTGCTTGCCCGCCTGGTTGGCAACGAGATCAAGCTGAAGGTCGACCACGGCCGCGATTTGTGGCCGGTCAAGGTCGATATCGGCCAGTTCGAGCAGGTGGTGGTCAACCTGGCCGTCAACGCGCGCGACGCCATGCCGGCCGGCGGCGACCTCACCGTGCGCACCCGCAACGTCACCGCCGAACAATGCAAGAGCTTCTCCTACCGCGAGCTCACGCCTGCCGACTATGTCGTGGTCGAGGTCGAGGATAGCGGCTCGGGCATTGCGCCGGACGTGCTGAAGAAGATTTTTGAGCCGTTCTTCACCACCAAGGAAGTCGGCAAAGGCACCGGCCTTGGCCTGTCGATGGTCTATGGCATCATCAAGCAGACCGGCGGTTTCATCTTCTGCGATTCCGAAGTCGGCAAGGGTTCGACCTTCCGCATCTTCCTGCCGCGCCATATCGTGGAGGCGAAGAAGCCCGGCGACGTCAGCGAGGCGCCGGCTGCGCCGGTGAAAGCCGCCGACAGCGCCAAGGACCTGTCGGGCTCGGCCACTGTGCTCCTCGTCGAGGACGAAGACGCCGTGCGCATGGGCGGCTCGCGGGCGCTGACCTCGCGCGGCTATACCGTCCATGAGGCCTCCTCGGGCGTCGAGGCGCTGGAAGTCTTCGAGGCGCTCGGCGGCAAAGTCGATATCGTCGTGTCCGACGTGGTGATGCCGGAAATGGACGGACCGACGCTGCTCGGCGAACTGCGCAAGCGCCAGCCCGACATCAAGTTCGTCTTCGTGTCCGGCTATGCGGAAGACGCTTTCGCCAGAAACCTGCCGCCGGACGCGCAATTCGGCTTCCTGCCGAAGCCGTTCTCCCTCAAGCAGCTGGCCACCGTGGTCAAGGATGTGTTGGAGTCTTAGGGCGCCCTAATTCAAAGCTTGCGCAATGACGTGACGCTGCCATGATTGCAGGCGAAACGGGCGGCGGGTATTGGGGAGCATGTCGTGACGCCGCACAACGAGGCTGCCAGGGGCGACTATGCCGCAACGGTGCTGTTACCGGGCGATCCGCAACGCGCCGAGTGGATGGCAAAGACATTTCTTGAGGCACCGCGCTGCGTCAACCGCCGCCGGGGCGCACTCGGCTTCACTGGTCTCTATCGCGGCCGTCCCATCAGCATCCAGGCCACCGGCATCGGTGTCCCGTCTTTCCTGGTCTATGTGCATGAACTCCTGGATGTTCACGGCGTCAAAACGCTGATCCGCACAGGTACCTGCGGCGGCCTGACACCCCGCGTGCCGCTGCGCTCCTTGGTGATCTCGCAGTCGGTGCGCGCCGAAAGCGACCAAAGCGGCCAGGTCTTCGGCCTCTACGATGCTGCCGCCGGGCCCGATCCCGGCCTGTTCGCCCACGCTTTGGCCTGCGCCGCCCAGCTCGGCATCGACCACCAGGCCGGGCTGACCATCTGCAGCGATGTCTTCTACCACCCTGAAGGGCGCGACCGCTTTGCCGAAGCGCAGGCGCTTGGCGCTCTCGCTGTCGATATGGAAACCAGCGCACTCTACCGAATCGCGGCGCATTTCGGCGCCCGCGCGCTGTCGCTGCTGACCGTCGTCGACAACATCGTGACCGGCGAACAGACTGCCTATTCCGAACGTCAGGCGCTGTTCACCGATATGGCGCGGCTCGGGCTCGACGTTGCGGCGGAAGGCTAGCTTCCTCAGGCCGCTTCGCGCTTCGGCGTCAGCTCATCCATGTCTGGCCGGTGACCGCGCAGATAGAGCGCGCAGGTGGTACGCAGCATCGACGCGAAGTTGGGAATGGCGCCGTTGATCTCGATCGCCTCGTCATAGAGTTTTGAGATGAACTTCGGCGTCGTCAGGCCCTGGCTGTCGGCAATTTCGTCAAGCAGCGCCCAGAACGTTCCTTCAAGCTGGATACTCGTAGAGTGACCGTCGATGCGGATCGACCGGTTGATCTGTCGATAGCCTTCCGGATCCTGCCCGGCAAAAACCCTGCACATCCTTACCTCCCGATATTGTTGGTTTTGGGCGCAGCGTGTCGCGCCTTCAAGTTGTGGTTGTCCCTGCATGTTCGGCCTTGTGGGCCGAATCGGCAATCGGACTTTCGTCTTTAGGCGCAGGCATAGCAGCGATTGCAAATTTAGCCGTGGTAACCGGCTGCCACCACCTTTCGCGCGTGCCGCCCATAATCGCCTCCAACATGCAGCGGCGGAGACTGATTTGGCGAAGGCAATCCATTCCATGATCCGGGTTCTCCAAGAGGCCAGATCCGTCGATTTCTACAGAAACGCTTTCGGGCTCGACGTCGCCGACAGGCTGGATTTCGAGACATTCACGCTGATTTACCTTGCCAACGCCGAAACGGGGTTCGAGCTCGAACTCACCGTGAACAAGGGCCGCACCGAGCCTTATGGGCTTGGCGACGGTTACGGCCATCTGGCGGTCTCGGTGTCCGATCTCGACAGCGAACACGACCGGATCGGCGCGCTCGGCCTCAACCCCAAGAAGATCGTCGAATTCAACCGCGACGGATCGCTGATCGCCCGCTTTTTCTTCATCGAGGACCCCGACGGCTACAAGATCGAGGTTCTGCAGCGTGGAGGGCGCTTCCAGTAGGGGATTATCAGCCGCATTCAGCCGCGCGGCGCCAGCAACGGCGCTGTTCAAGGGCGCAAACAGCAAGCAGGGAGGAACAAATGGTCACGATCTATGACGCGAGGCTCTCACGTCGTGAACTTCTCAAACGCGGCGGCATCGGCGCGTTGCTCGTCATTTCCGGCAGCGCCGTCATCAGCCCTGAAAATGCCTGGGGGCTCGAGACATCGGCGCTCAAGCCCGAAACCATGGCGACGCTGATCCAGATGGCGCGCGACATCTATCCGCACGATCAGGTGCCCGACAAATACTACGCCATCGCCGTAAAAGGGCATGACGAGCAGGCCGGCAAGGACGCTGCCTACAAGGCGATGATCGAAGACGGCATCGCCGACCTCGACAAGAAGTCGGGCGAGGGCGGCTATCGCGGCCTCGGCTGGGAGGAGCAGCGCGTTGCCGTGCTACAGCAGATCGAGGCGACGCCGTTCTTCCAGTCCATCCGCGGCGGCCTCGTCGTCAGCCTCTACAACCAGCAGGAGGTGTGGCCGATCTTCGGCTACGAGGGCGAATCCTACTCCAAGGGCGGCTACATCGCGCGCGGTTTCGACGACATAGAGTGGCTCTGAGCCCTTCCGTCGTTCTGAAACCCGGCAAACAGGAATTCATGGGAGGAAACCATGGCAGCTTCATTTGATCTCAACAACGATGGCGTGGTCGTGATCATCGGCTCCGGCGCCGGCGGCGGCACGCTCGGCAACGAACTCGCCCAGAAAGGCGTCGATGTCGTCATCCTCGAGGCCGGCGCGCGCCACGAATACGAGGATTTCATCAATGATGAGTGGGGTTCCTTCAGCCAACTCGCCTGGACGGACAAGCGCACGACGTCCGGCGACTGGCGGGTGTCGAAGGATTTCCCCAATTTGCCGGCCTGGATAGTCAAATCGGTCGGCGGCTCGACCACGCACTGGGCCGGCGCCTCGCTGCGCTTCCAGGAGCATGAGTTCAAGACGCTCTCGACCTACGGCAAGCTGGAAGGCGCCAACCTGCTGGACTGGCCGGTCACATTGGCCGAGATGGAGCCGTACTACGCCAAGGCGGAAGCCAAGATGGGCGTCACCGGCACCAATGGCTGGCCGCGGCTGCCCGGCAACAACAATTTCAAGGTGCTCAAGGCCGGCGCCGACAAGCTCGGCTATAAGGAATGTCATACCGGCAACATGGCAATCAATTCGGTCGAGCGTGATGACCGGAACTCCTGCCAACAGACCGGCTTCTGCTTCCAGGGCTGCAAATGGGGCGCCAAATGGTCGACGCTCTATACCGAGATCCCCAAGGGCGAGGCCTCCGGCCATCTCGAAGTCCGGCCGAATGCCATGGCGATCAAGATCAACCACGACGCCTCAGGCAAGGTGACCGGCGTCGTCTATGCCGACAAGGACGGCAAGCTGCAGGAACAGAAGGCCCGCATCGTTGCCGTCGCCGGCAACTCGATCGAAAGCCCGCGCCTGCTGCTAAACTCCGAGTCAGCGAAGTTTCCGCAAGGGCTTGCCAATTCGTCGGGGCAGGTCGGCAAGAACTACATGCGCCACACCACCGGTTCGGTCTACGCCATCTTCGACCAACCGGTGCATATGTATCGCGGCACCACCATGGCCGGCATTATCCGCGACGAGGCGCGGCACGATCCCTCACGCGGCTTTGTCGGCGGCTATGAATTCGAGACGCTGTCGCTCGGCTTGCCCTTCATGGCCGCCTTCCTCAATCCCGGCGGCTGGGGCCGTTCCTTCACCACCGCGCTCGACCACTATGATCACATGGCTGGCCTGTGGATCGTCGGCGAGGACATGCCGCGCGCGGAAAACCGCGTCACGCTGCACAAGGACGAGAAGGACGCGCACGGCATGCCGATCGCCGACGTGCATTTCGATGATCATCCCAACGACACGGCGATGCGCAACCATGCCTACAAGCAGGCCACAGCGCTTTATGATGCGGTCGGCGCGACGCGCTCCTTCCCGACGCCGCCCTATCCCTCAACCCACAATCTCGGCACCAACCGGATGAGTGAAAAGGCGGAAGACGGCGTCGTCAACAAGCACGGCCAGGCGCACGACATCAAAAACCTGTTCGTGTCGGACGGCAGCCAGTTCACCACCGGTGCGGCTGAAAATCCGACGCTGACGATCGTGTCGCTGGCTATCCGCCAGGCCGAATACATCGCTTCGCAAATGTCGGCCAAGACGATCTGAGCCGTCCTCCCGGATCGCTACGCGGAACGCGCATGGCGCGTTCCGCCCTTTTCCCTAGGACACTATGCGCCGACCGGCTGTCCGTCCTTGCGGCGGATGGCGACGACGGACGGCCGCGGCAATTGGCCATCCCTGAAGTCGGGCCACAGCGTCTGCGCCTTGTCGAGCGTCTCTGCATCTTCCGCAGGGTGCTGCACCGACAGGAACAAAGTCGAGCCGTCCGGCGTGAAGCACGGGCCGGTCGCTTCGGCGCCGTGCGGGCAGGTGAACAGCAGCTTCGGCAGGCCGCGCGCCGCACCTTCGGTGTCGACGCCATAGACGCCGTCCGGCAGGTCGAAATCATTGGCGCCGTCCGTCGCCACCCACAGCCGCCCGGCCGGATCGAAGGTGATGTTGTCGGGGCAGACGAACCAGCCATTGTCCGACGTATCCGGATGGAAGGTGGCGCCGACCTTGGCATCCCTGGGATTGCCGCAGAGCACGAACAGGTCCCAGGCATAGTTTTCGGCCGTGTGGTCGGCGTCCGCGCCGCGGCGGCCGGGCGGGATCAGTTCGACAATATGGCCCCAGAGATTTTCCGGCCGCGTGTTGGCCGGATTGACCTTTGACTGGTCGCGCTTCTTGTTCTTGGTCATCACCGCATAGACGCGGCCGGTCACCGGATTGGTCTCGATGTCCTCGGGCCGGTCCATCGGCGTGGCGCCGAGCGCATCTGCCGCAAACCGCGTCTTCAACAGCACCTCGGCCTGGTCGGCAAAACCGTTCTCGACGGTAAGCTTGCCCTGGCCGTGCACCAACGGCAGCCACGTCATCGAGCCATCGGCATCGAAGCGGGCGACCGACAGCACGCCATCGTCGAGCAGATCGGCGCCGGAGGCCGGATTGGCCTTGTCATAGGCCTTGGCCGAGACGAAGCGGTACATATATTCGAAATAGTCGTCGTCACCCATATAGACGACAACGCGGCCGTCCTTGTTGAGGACCACGGTCGAGGCCTCATGCGACATGCGGCCAAGTGCCGTGCGCTTCACCGGCCTGGACTGAGGATCGTAAGGGTCGATCTCGACCACCCAGTCGAAGCGGTTGGCCTCGTTCGGTTCCTTGTCGAGGTTGAAGCGGTCATGGAAGCGGCCGCGGCCATAGATGTCGGAGCCGTCGAAGCCGTAACGGTCGAGCAGGTCGGCAGTCGGCGCCTTTTTCGGGTCGCCGCCGAAAATGTCGGACACGCCTTCCTCGCAGGTCAGCACCGTACCCCAGGGGGTGAAACCGCCGCTGCAATTATAGCTGGTGCCGAGCACTTTCGTGCCAGTCGGGTCGGCCGAAGTTTTCATCAGCGCATGGCCGGCAACCGGTCCGGAAACGGTCATTTCGGTGTTGGCGGTGATGCGGCGGTTGAGCGGGCTGTCCGCCACGCTTGCCCACTTGCCGTCCTTCAATTGCACCTCGACGATCGAATGGCCCATCGCGGCCATGCCGAGATCGACCTGTTCCCTGGTCATCGTCTTGCCGGCATCGCCCTCGGTCATCCCCGGAAACATCACATTGGGCGAGATGTATTCGTTGTTGACGCAGAGCAGGCCATGATCGGAATTCACCGTGCCCTTGGGCAGCGGCATGAAGGCGATGTAGTCGCAATTGTAGCCGAAGCGCTTTTCCTGTTCCTCCGCCGCGACCTTGTTGCCGTCGAATTCGGCGAGGCCGGCTGCAAGCGGGTCGCCCCAGCGCGCGACGATGGTCGTCTCATAGCCTTCGGCGGCGGCATGGGTCTTGCCGTAGACCCGTTTCAGCTCGGGAAAGCCGAGCGTCGACTGCGCTGTGGCGGCATGCGTTTCGCCGGCAAACAAGGAGCCGACAAAGCTGCCGCCGGCAATCAGCGCGCCGGAGGCGAGGCTGCCTTTCAAAAGAGACCGGCGCGAGACGCGCTCGGCAATGATTTCGCGGATGACGGGGGAGGATGAAGACGGTGCATTGGCCATGGTGTCTGCCTCTCAGGGTGGATGTTACGGCGCACCGTTGCCCTAGTCTGCCTAGGCAACATTCACATGACATAAGAGGAAGGTTTTGCCGCAACTGGGCGCGGCACTACGCATCGCTCAGCCCTTGGTGCAGGTCGAGGCGGTGAAGGCGCCGTCGGGCTGCTTCAGAATGATGTCGAATGACGGGGCGGTCTCGCCGTCCAGTGTTGCCTGTGTCATGGAGACGGAGTTGCCACCGGTGGTATAGCCGCCCAGCGGCCCGAGCCAGGTGATCTCGCCATTGGCATTCATCTGATAGTTGTAGCCTTGCGTCGCGGTGCCGAACGTCACCGGGCCGGTATAGACATTGCCCTTGATAGTGATGTCGCCGAGGTTGAGGAAGGCGCCGAGCAAATAGACCTCGCAATGATAGGTGCCGTCAGGAAGTTTGCCCTCGCTGAAATCGGCGCGCGCGGCGCCGCTCGTTGCCATCAGCAGCAGGATGCAGGAAATGCGTGAGATGCGAGATGTCATGACGTCTCTCTTTTGAAGGGCGAGCTTGCCCTATTTTTGCGCGGTACCGCAACATTGTTAGCCCGGAACACACGGCCGGAGATCAAAAACTAGGCATTTGTCTCAATTGGGCAAAAATTAGGCAAAAGCCATGTGCGCTGCGCAAATTTGCCTCAATCAATTTTCGCCGGCTACCACTGTTTTCTCGAGGCTAATATACCAACCGGCTGATAACGCTCGGCTATTCCATCTTCGTGAGCGGCGCCTTTGCGTTTGGCACGGCAGTTGCATTGCATTATCGCGGTGCAATCAAACAGCTTGGGAGTCTTCGGTATGAGGGGTAATTTCTCCACAATAACAAAAATGTTTTCGGCCGGCGTGGTCGCCGCCGGCCTGTCGATGTCGTCTCCGGCCCAGGCCGCCGAAGACACGATCAAGGTCGGCATTCTGCATTCGCTGTCGGGGACCATGGCGATTTCGGAGACGACGCTGAAAGACGCCATGCTGATGCTCATCGAAGAGCAGAATGCCAAGGGCGGTCTGCTCGGCAAGAAGCTCGAGGCGGTCGTTGTCGATCCGGCCTCCAACTGGCCGCTCTTTGCCGAAAAGGCGCGCGAGCTGATCTCGAAGGACAAGGTCGCCGCCGTGTTCGGCTGCTGGACCTCGGTGTCGCGCAAATCGGTGTTGCCGGTGTTCTCGGAACTCGACAACATCCTGTTCTACCCCGTCCAGTATGAGGGCGAGGAAAGCGAGCGCAACGTGTTCTACACCGGCGCCGCCCCGAACCAGCAGGCGATTCCTGCCGTCGATTATCTCATGAGCGAGGACGGTGGCTCGGTGAAGCGCTGGGTGCTGGAAGGCACCGACTACGTCTATCCCCGAACCACCAACAAAATCCTCGAGGCCTATCTGAAGGCCAAGGGCGTCGCCGCCGAAGACATCATGGTCAACTACACGCCGTTCGGCTTCTCCGACTGGCAGACCGAAGTCTCCGCAATCAAGAAATTCGGCTCGGCCGGCAAGAAGACCGCCGTCGTCTCGACCGTCAATGGCGACGCCAACGTTCCGTTCTACAAGGAACTCGGCAACCAGGGCATCAAGGCCGAGGACATCCCGGTCATGGCCTTCTCGGTCGGCGAAGAAGAACTGGCCGGTCTCGATACCGCGCCGCTGGTCGGCCATCTCGCTGCCTGGAACTATTTCGAGAGCGTCGACACACCCGAAAACAAGAAGTTCATCGCCGACTGGCACAAGTTCATCAAGAATGACAAGCGCACCACCAACGACCCGATGGAAGCTCACTATATCGGCTTCAACATGTGGGTGAAGGCGGTCGAAAAGGCCGGCACCACCGATCCCGACAAGGTCATCGACGCCATGGTCGGCGTGTCCGTGCCGAACCTCACCGGCGGCTATTCGACCATGATGCCGAACCATCACATCACCAAGCCGGTGCTGATCGGCGAGATCCAGGCCGACGGCCAGTTCGAGACCGTGTCGCAGACGCCCGGCCTCGTGATGGGCGACGAATGGTCCGACTATCTGCCCGATTCCAAGGACCTGATTTCGGATTGGCGCGCGCCTCTGTCCTGCGGCAACTTCAACGTTGCCACCGGCAAATGCGGCGGCAAGGGCACGAACTGATCCCTCCCGGGACTGACCGATCGTGGACGCGTCCACGATCGGTACCGCCAAGCGTCCGGGCGCTTCAGCCCGCCCGGACGCCAAATTCCACCCTCTCGGAAAGTATCTGAACGGATGATCCTGTCGCGCACTCTCGGCCTCATGCTGGTGTTCCTGGTGGCAAGTCTTTTGCCGTCGAACGCAGCCGAAGCCGATCTGCGCGCCATCGTCGCCAAATTCGCCACCGGCACCGGCTTTTCCGCCACGGAGGCCGTGGTGCGCGAGCTTGCCGCCACCGGCGATCCGCTGGTCGAACGACCGCTTGCCGCGCTTGCCGAGGGCAACCTCTACATCCGCAAAGCCGATTCCATGGTTTTCGTCGGCGCTGAGGCCGGCGACAGCGTCACCCTGCTCGACCCGCTGAGCGGCGAGAAAGCCGGCGATGCCGCCAAGGCCGACATCACGAAGATCAAGGTCAACAACACGCTGCGCCGCGTCATCCGCGATGCGCTGGGAACGCTGACGTTGCGCGCGAAAGATCCTTCTGTTCGCATCGCCGCCGCCGACACCATGTTCAAGACCCCCGATGCCGCCAATATCGAGCCGCTCGATGCAGCCATTGCCGCCGAGACCGACGCCAAGGTCAAGGCATTGTTCGAACAGGCGCGCGCGGCATCGGTGCTGGTCTCCGACAAGCCGGAGGCCGACAAGCTTGCCGCCATTGCCCTGATCGGCGCGCGCGGCGACCGCGACGCGGTCTCGCTGCTCACCGCGGTCGAGGCCAATGCGCAAGGCGCGGTCAAGGATGCCGCGACGGCGGCAATCGCCAGCATCAATTCGAGCCTGGCGCTGTGGGATGCCGGCCAGAACATATGGTACGGCATCTCGCTTGGCTCGGTGCTGCTGCTGGCCGCCATCGGCCTCGCCATCACCTTCGGCGTCATGGGCGTCATCAACATGGCGCATGGCGAGATGGTGATGCTCGGCGCCTACACCACCTTCGTCGTCCAGCAGGTGATCCGAACCTCATTCCCCGGCCTGTTCGACTGGTCGCTGGTGATCGCGCTGCCGCTCGCCTTCCTGGTTGCCGCTTCCGTCGGCCTGATCATCGAGCGCGGGGTCATCCGTTTCCTCTACGGCCGGCCGCTGGAAACGCTGCTCGCAACCTGGGGCGTCTCGCTTGTCCTGCAGCAGGCGGTGCGCTCGATCTTCGGACCGACCAACCAGGAGGTCGGCAACCCCTCCTGGATGTCGGGATCGTTCGATGTCGGCCAACTCGCCGTCACCTGGAACCGCCTCTGGATCCTGGTCTTCGCGCTCACCGTCTTCGGCGTGCTGCTCTTTGTTATGAAGCGCACGCCCTGGGGCCTGCAGATGCGCGCCGTCACCGCCAACCGCCGCATGGCCGCCTCGATGGGCATCAGGACGCCTTGGGTCGATGCGCTGACCTTTGCGCTCGGCTCCGGCATTGCCGGCATTGCCGGCGTCGCGCTCAGCCAGATCGACAATGTCTCGCCCAATCTCGGCCGCGGCTACATCATCGACAGCTTCATGGTCGTGGTCTTCGGCGGTGTCGGCAATCTCTGGGGCACGCTGGTCGGCGCCTTCTCGCTCGGCATCGTCAACAAGGTTCTCGAACCCTATGCTGGCGCGGTGCTCGGCAAGATCGTCGTGCTGTTGCTGATCATCCTGTTCATCCAGAAGCGCCCGCGCGGCCTGTTCGCGCTCAAGGGCAGGGCGGTGGAAACATGATTACGGGACGCTTCTTCGCCGCGGGTGCCGACCGTCGCATCGCCATCACTATTTTCATCCTGCTGACGGCCGCCATTATCGTGCCGCTGCTCAACCTCGCAGTGTCGCCGCAAAGCGCGTTCTATATTCCGTCCTACATCGTCGCGTTGACGGGCAAATACCTCTGCTATGCATTGCTTGCCTTGGCGCTCGATCTCGTCTGGGGCTATTGCGGCATCCTCTCGCTCGGCCATGGCGCCTTCTTCGCCCTCGGCGGCTATGCGATGGGCATGTACCTCATGCGCCAGATCGGCTCGCGCGGCGTTTACGGCAATCCGATCCTGCCCGATTTCATGGTGTTCCTGAACTACAAGGAATTGCCCTGGTTCTGGACCGGTTTCGACCACTTCTGGTTCGCCGCCATCATGGTGCTGGCGGTGCCCGGCCTGCTCGCCTTCGTCTTCGGCTGGTTCGCCTTCCGCAGCCGCGTCACCGGCGTCTATCTCTCCATCATCACCCAGGCGATGACCTACGCGCTGCTGCTCGCCTTCTTCCGCAATGACATGGGTTTCGGCGGCAACAACGGCTTGACCGATTTCAAGGATATTCTGGGCTTCAACGTGCAGGCCGACGCCACCCGCTCGGCCCTGTTTGCCGCCAGCGCCATCATACTCGCGCTCGCCGTCTTCATCACCTGGGCGATCGTCGGCTCCAAATACGGCAAGCTGCTGATGGCGGTGCGCGACGCCGAGAGCCGCACCCGCTTCCTCGGCTGGCGGGCGGAGAACGTGAAGCTGTTTGCCTTCACCGTCTCGGCTGTCATGGCCGGCATCGCCGGCGCGCTCTATGTGCCGCAGGTCGGTATCATCAATCCCGGCGAATTCGAGCCGTCCAATTCCATCGAAGTCGTGATCTGGGCAGCCGTCGGTGGGCGCGGCACCATTGTCGGCCCGATCGTCGGCGCGCTGCTGGTCAACGCCGGCAAATCCTGGTTCACCGGCCTGCTGCCGGAGTTCTGGCTGTTTGCGCTCGGCGGCCTGTTCGTCGCCGTAACCCTGTTCCTGCCCAAGGGCATCGTCGGCATGTGGGATTCCTGGCGCGGTAACGCTCGGGCGATGCGGGCTGCAGCGATTGCAGAGGAAGCGGGCACAGACCCTGATGCCCCGCCGCCATCGAAGATCGTGCGCAGCGCAGCAACAACGCCCGGTGCCTGGTCCGCGTCCGGGCCTGAACCGCAGCCGGCGGAATAGAGCGATGTCGAAGTCCAACACCATCCTCTATCTCGACGGCGTCTCGGTCTCCTTCGACGGTTTCCGCGCCATCAACAATCTGTCGCTGGTGCTCGACAAGGGCGAGATGCGCGCCATCATCGGTCCCAACGGCGCCGGCAAGACGACGATGATGGACATCGTCACCGGCAAGACCCGGCCCGACGAGGGCGAAGTGTTCTTCGACGGCCAGGTCGATCTGACCCGGCACGACGAGGCGGAGATCGCCATGATGGGCATCGGCCGCAAATTCCAGAAGCCGACCGTCTTCGAAAGCCACAGCGTCGAAGACAATCTGATGCTGGCGCTGAAGGGCCCGCGCTCGATCTTTCCGGCGCTGTTCCATCGCCGCTCGGCCGCCGAAGCCAGACAGATCGACGACATCCTCGGCATCATCCGGCTGGGCGACAAGCGCCACGATCTGGCAGCCAATCTCAGCCATGGCCAGAAACAGTGGCTGGAGATCGGCATGCTGCTGGCGCAGGACCCGAAGCTGCTTTTGGTTGACGAGCCGGTCGCAGGGATGACCGATGCCGAGACCGAGGAAACCGCGCGGCTGCTCAAGGACATAGCGCGCGAGCATTCGGTCATCGTCGTCGAGCACGACATGCATTTCGTGCGCGAACTCGGCGTCAAGGTCACCTGCCTGCATGAGGGCTCGGTGCTGTCGGAAGGCTCGCTCGATTTCGTCTCGGCCGACGAGCGGGTCGTCGAAGTTTATCTCGGGAGATGAGCATGGTCTGGCGGGTGCAATTCCATCGCTTCGACTTTTCGTTCCTCCGCTTCTGGAGAAGGCGCTGACATGCTCGAAGTTTCCAACGCCACGCTCCATTACGGCGCTGCTCAGGCGCTGCGCGGTGTGTCGCTGACGGCGGGTGCCGGCAAGATCACCTGCGTGCTCGGCCGCAACGGCGTCGGCAAGACCAGTTTGATGAGATCGATCGTCGGCCACCACCGGCTGACGAGCGGAAGCGTTGCCTTCGAGGGGAAGGCGCTCGACCGGAGCGCGGCGTATGATCGCGCCCGGTCGGGCATCGCATTCGTACCGCAGGGCAGGGAGATCTTTCCGCTGCTGACGGTGCGCGAAAACCTGGAGTCCGGCTTTGCGCCGTTGAAGCGCGCCGACCGCAACGTGCCGGCGCATGTCTTCGAACTGTTTCCGGTGCTGAAGCAGATGCTGGGGCGGCGCGGCGGCGATCTCTCAGGCGGCCAGCAGCAGCAGCTCGCCATCGGCCGGGCGCTCGTCATGCGGCCGAAACTGCTGGTGCTCGACGAGCCGACCGAAGGCATCCAGCCCTCGATCATCAAGGACATCGGCCGCGCCATCCACTATTTGCGCGATCAGGCCGGCATTGCGGTGCTTCTGGTCGAGCAATATCTCGATTTCTGCCGCGAGCTCGCCGACGAGGTCAACATCATGGACCGCGGCCAGATCGTCCACACCGGCCCGGCCGAAGATCTCGACCGGGCGGACGTCAGGAAGTTTCTGACGGTTTAACGCAGGTCGACGGCTGCACGGATCGTACACGTCGAAGATTGGCTGAAATGCCCACAATCACTTCGTCATTCTAGGGCGGAGCCAAGGAGCGGAGCGACGCGCGCAGACCCTAGAATCCATGCCGCGACATCAGCCAAAGAGTGCCGCGATGCAGAACAAGATCGCTTCTGCGGCACATTGGCCATTCCACATTCTGCACCGTTAATGACGCTTCTTCGTCCCGGCATGGATCCCTGGGTCTTCGGTCCGCTTCGCGTCGCTACGCCCAAGGATGATGAAGTCGCGAAGGTCCGCACCCGTTGCGTCGGACTTTCGTCCGAGGCCGCCACACTCTGGCACGCCGAATACTACATGCTAGTCTTTCCTAGGCCTCGGTGAGTCGGCCGCTTCCGTATCAGTCTGGTTCTGTAGCAGATCGAGGGAATATGCTGGCTCAGCCTGCAAGTTCCACGCAAGCAAGCCACCCTAGCTTCCCTCGCAGTTCTGATTGTCGGTCAATGCGTTCAGATAATCTTGCCAGGAGAATGGGCTATGGAACGGTTCGTCGAGGACCACCAGAAACGACGGCTGACAGAGCGTGTC
This sequence comes from Mesorhizobium sp. M1004, assembly GCF_040318795.1. Taxonomy (NCBI): domain Bacteria; kingdom Pseudomonadati; phylum Pseudomonadota; class Alphaproteobacteria; order Hyphomicrobiales; family Phyllobacteriaceae; genus Mesorhizobium; species Mesorhizobium sp. M1004. The sequence continues at coordinate 223,795 of NZ_JAMYNB010000005.1, read as the reverse complement.
GACATCATCACCGCCATCAACATTCTGCGCTCGCAAGGCTACCAGCAGGATGAGCTGATCGGCGAAATCACCAAGGTTTTCTACGTCGACCTCGACACTTACAACGAGATCGTCATAGCGGCCTAAAAGCGCGTCGCGCCTGAACGGCCTCATGCGACGCGCTTTGGGGTGTTGTTTTACGTGTGGTGAGGTTCAGGCCGGCTGAATATCAGCCCAGCCTACCCGGCGCGCCGGAAGGCGAGCACACGGTTGCGGCCGCCGCGCTTGGCGCCGTAAAGCGCTTTGTCGGCGGCGCTGAGCACCTTGTCGAATTTGGTGCCGCCCTCGCTGCCGAAGGCGTAGCCGGCGCTGACCGTGCAGGACAGCAGGCGGGTCTCGGTATCGATCCGGCGCATGGCAAAACTGGCCCGGATCCGCTCGGCTATGAATTCCACCTTTTCAGGCAAGGTGCGATCGAGCACCAATGCAAATTCCTCTCCGCCCATGCGCGCGGCGACATCGCCCGGCTGGAGATTGGCGGTCAAATCCTTGGCGAATAGTTTCAGCACCTCGTCGCCGGTGGCATGGCCGAACTCGTCATTTATCGCCTTGAAGCCGTCGAGATCGAACACGATCACGGCGGTGAAGGACCGGACAGGTGTTTTGCCGTGCAGATCGAACAAAGCGCGCCGGTTGAGCAGTCCGGTCAGCGGATCGGTCAGCGCTTCGCGGCGATGATACTGCGCCAGGCGTCCCTGGTTGAGCGCCAGCGAGAGCGCGCCGATGCCGGTCATGCACGCGATGACGACGATGAGGCTGAAATCCTCGGCCCAGTTGCTCGGCGCATGGCCAAGCACCAGCCTGCCATCCCAGACAAGTGCACCGGAGCACAGCACGAAGGAAATTGCGGTGGCTGTGTAGAGCCCTGCAATGCCGAGGATCGGGGCCGGGAATTCCGTACGACCTTTCCAGTATTCATAGGCCGTCGCAAACAAAAGCAGCGCGGCGAAGGCATTCTCCAGCATGAAGCCCAGCCCGTCATAGCCAAGCGCCATCGGCGGCAAGGCGACTGCCAGCGAGACGCCGGCGCCGACAGCAATGCGGGGCAGCGGTGACCTCCCTGTCGTGAACTGATGGGCAGCGCCCAGCATGGTCGCGAAGCCGACCAGCAGGAACGTGAAGCTGGCGAGGCCGAGCAGGCGCCCGGGCGCGTCGATATAGGCCTGGTAGGCGAAGACGTCGGCAACGATCAGAAGCACGCTGACGGCCCAGGTCAGCAGGAATTTTTCCGAGCGCGCGGTAAGCCAGATGCCGAACAGCGTCAGGCCGAGGCAAGCGGCGGAAAACCCGACAGCCAACAGAAGGGAACTGTAGTCGAGCGACATGCCCTCGTCCTTGCGCGCGGCGGCCGGCCTCTAGAAAGGACCCGCACCGGATTTATGCAGGAAGGAGGTATCGATAAGGTTACGATGCGCATAAGCTATCACGCTTCGGTTGATCGTAGCAATTCTGGGTTGAAACCCTTTTCAAGGGAAAGCGCTACCCGGTTTTCCGGGAAAACCGGTCCGCACTTTTCCTGGAATTGCTCCTAATGCATGTCGCCCAGAAGTGTGCCGCGGTTCTGGCACAACGGCGTGCATCAAGACAAAGACTTAAATCGCGACGCGCTTTAACCGATCAGCTCACCCGCTTCATCAGCGCCATGGCGCCGAACGGCGCGCGCACCTTGCCCTCGGTGATGAAGTAGACGAACACATCGCGCGGTTTCACCGGCGCGTCGAAAGTCGGATCGGCGCGCCGCAGATCTGCCGGCTGCTTGCCTTGCGCCCAGGTCTTCACCCGCGCTGCCCATTCGTCCAGGCCATTCGGCGTGTAGCAATCCGGATTGTCGTCGCTGCCGGTCTGCAGCCGCGCATAGATAAAATCGCCGGTGATGTCGGCGATACCAGGATATTTGGCATGGTCGGCATAGACGATCGCCGCCTTGTATTTACGCGCCAGGCCTACAAATTCCGGCACGCTAAAACTGTCGTTGCGCACTTCCAGCGCATGGCGCAGCGCGACGCCATCCTGCTTTTCCGGCAGCAGCTTCAGAAAGGCCTCGAAATCGTCGGCGTCGAACTTTTTCGTCGGCGCGAACTGCCACAGGATCGGGCCCAGCTTGTCGCCCAGCGCGGCAATGCCGGAGCCGAGGAAGCGCGTCATGGACTCGCCGGCTTCGCCAAGCACGCGGCGGTTGGTGACGAAGCGATTGCCCTTCAGCGAATAGACGAAACCGTCCGGCGCCTCTCCCGCCCATTTGACGAAGGTCGGCTCCTTGAAGCTGGAATAGTAGGTGCCGTTGACCTCGATGCTCGGTACCTGGCGGGTGGCGTAACTCAGCTGCTTGGCCTTGGAAAGCTTGTCCGGGTAGAAAGACGTATCCCAGGGTTCGAAAGTCCAGCCGCCCATCCCGGCGCGGATTGTTCCTTGGCTGATCATCGTCTTCCTCCCAGTTCTAAAAATGCGGTCAGGCTATTTTTCCAACCGGTTTGATCATGTCGACCACGGTCCATCCGGGACGGTGGGGATTGGCTCGGCGGCCCGTTTCGTGGAAGCCATAGGCCGTATAGATCTCGATGTTCCGCTCCATGCGCGAATTGGTGTAGAGCCGCACCTCCGGCACACCCCATAGCCGCGCCTGTTCCTGGGCGAAGTCGAGCAGCGCGGTACCGAGTTTCCTCCCCTGAAAAGCGGGGGAGACCGCGACGCTGAAGATCATCGCATGATCGGGGTGGCGCTCAATAACGATCAGCCCGGCGAGCTCAGCGTCGCTCTCCAGCAGCCAGACCTCGCCTCGCTCGATGCGTGGCGCATAGCCCTCGGTGACTGGGATCGGCGGCGCGCCGAACAAGGCGGTGTAATGCCCATAGGCGGCTTCCGTCAGCGAAACGACTCCGTCGAGATCACCGGCAAGCGCCTGTCGGACTGTCATTCAAAGCTCTCCAGGCGCCCGGCCGGTCTGCCAGTCACTCCGCCGCTTCGCGCTTGCCTCCGGGCCGCCGCTCCAAAAGCTCCTTCAGGAAGTGGCCGGTGTAGCTGCGCTTTTCGCGCACGATGGCTTCCGGTGTGCCCTGTGCAACCAGTTCGCCGCCGCCATCGCCGCCTTCGGGGCCGAGGTCGAGCACCCAGTCGGCGGTCTTGATGACTTCGAGATTATGCTCGATGACCACCACCGTGTTGCCCTGGTCGACCAGCTCGTGCAGCACTTCCAGCAACTTGGCGACGTCGTGGAAGTGCAGGCCGGTGGTCGGCTCGTCGAGGATGTAGAGCGTCTTGCCGGTTGCCTTGCGCGACAATTCCTTGGCGAGCTTGATGCGCTGCGCCTCGCCGCCCGACAGCGTCGTCGCCTGCTGGCCGATATGGATGTAGCCGAGGCCGACCTGCTTCAGCGTGTCGAGCTTGTCGCGCACGCCGGGCACGGCGGCAAAGAAATCGACACCTTCCTCGACCGTCATGTCCAGGACGTCCGCGATCGACTTGCCCTTGAACACGACATCCAGCGTCTCGCGGTTGTAGCGCTTGCCATGGCAGACGTCGCAGGTGACGTAGACGTCGGGCAAGAAGTGCATCTCGATCTTGATGACGCCGTCGCCCTGGCAGGCTTCGCAGCGGCCGCCCTTGACGTTGAAGGAGAAGCGCCCCGGCTGGTAGCCGCGGGCCTTGGCTTCGGGCAGACCGGCGAACCAGTCGCGGATCGGTGTGAAGGCGCCGGTGTAGGTGGCCGGGTTCGAACGCGGTGTGCGGCCGATCGGCGACTGGTCGATGTCGATGACCTTGTCGAGGAATTCGAGGCCCTCGATGCGGTCGTGATCGGCCGGATGCTCGCGCGAGCCCATGATGCGGCGCGACGCCGCCTTGAACAGCGTCTCGATCAGGAAGGTCGATTTGCCGCCGCCAGACACGCCGGTGACGGCGGTAAAAGTGCCGAGCGGGATTTCGGCAGTGACGTTCTTGAGATTGTTGCCGCGCGCGCCGACGATCTTCAGCCGGCGGTTTTTCTTGGCCTCGCGCCTGACACCGGGCGTGGCGACTTCGAGCGCGCCCGACAGATATTTACCGGTGATCGAGTTGGGATTGGCCATCACCTGCTGCGGCGTGCCCTGGGCGATGATCTCTCCGCCATGAATGCCGGCGGCCGGACCCATGTCGACGACATAATCGGCATGCAGGATGGCGTCCTCGTCATGCTCGACGACGATCACCGTGTTGCCGATGTCGCGCAGATGCTTGAGCGTGTCGAGCAGGCGGGCATTGTCGCGCTGGTGCAGGCCGATCGACGGCTCGTCCAGCACATAGAGCACGCCGGTGAGGCCGGAGCCGATCTGCGACGCCAGCCTTATGCGCTGGCTCTCGCCGCCCGACAGCGTGCCGGAATTGCGCGACAGCGTCAGATAGTCGAGGCCGACATCGTTGAGGAAGCGCAGGCGGTCACGGATTTCCTTGAGAACGCGCACCGCGATCTCGTTCTGCTGGTCGTTGAGATGTGGCGGCAGTTCGGTGAACCACTGGTCGGCCTTGCGGATCGACAGCTCTGTGACTTCGCCGATATGCTTGCCGGCGATCTTCACCGCCAGCGCTTCCGGCTTCAGCCGGTATCCCTTGCAGACCGGGCAGGGCGTCGCCGACATGAAGCGCTCGATCTCCTCGCGCATCCAGGCGGATTCGGTTTCCTTCCACCGCCGTTCGAGATTGGGAATGACGCCCTCGAACGTCTTGGTGGTCTTGTAGGAGCGCAGGCCGTCATCATATTGGAAGGTGACCTCGCGCTCGCCGGTGCCACGCAGGACGGCATCCTTAGCCTCTTCGGTCAGGTCTTTGAACTTGTCGCCGAGCTTGAAGCCGTATGCCTTGCCCAGCGCTTCCAGCGTCTGCGCATAATAGGGCGAGGTCGATTTCGCCCACGGGCTGACGGCGCCGTCGCGCAGCGAGACGTTTTCGTCCGGCACGATCAGGCTGGCGTCGATGGCGCGCTGATTGCCGAGGCCGTCGCAGGTCGGGCAGGCGCCGAACGGGTTGTTGAACGAGAACAGCCTGGGCTCGATCTCCGGAATGGTGAAGCCGGAAACCGGGCAGGCGAATTTTTCCGAGAACAGGATGCGCTCATGCGTCTCGTTCTTCGATTTGTTGACCGAGTCCTCGCCGGTCTGGCTGGCGTCGAGCGGCCGGTCGGCGAACTCGGCCACCGCCAGCCCTTCCGCCAGCTTGAGCGCCGTTTCGATGGAATCGGCAAGCCGTGTCGCCAGGTCGCCGCGCACGACGATGCGGTCGACGACGACATCGATGTCGTGCTTGTACTTCTTGTCCAGCGCCGGCACATCGGCGATCTCGTAGAAGACGCCGTCGACCTTGACGCGCTGGAAGCCCTTCTTCTGCAGCTCCAGCAGTTCCTTTCGATACTCGCCCTTGCGGCCGCGCACGATCGGCGCCAGCAGGAAAAGGCGCGTGCCTTCCTCGACCGCCAGCACCCGGTCGACCATCTGCGAAACCGTCTGGCTCTCGATCGGCAGGCCGGTGGCCGGCGAATAGGGGATGCCGACGCGCGCAAACAGCAGGCGCATGTAGTCGTAGATCTCGGTGACGGTGCCGACTGTCGAGCGCGGGTTCTTCGACGTGGTCTTCTGCTCGATCGAGATGGCCGGCGACAGGCCGTCGATCTGGTCGACATCCGGCTTCTGCATCATTTCGAGGAACTGGCGCGCATAAGCCGACAGGCTCTCGACGTAACGGCGCTGGCCCTCGGCATAGATGGTGTCGAAAGCAAGCGACGATTTGCCGGAGCCCGACAGGCCGGTCATGACGATCAGGCTGTCACGCGGCAGGTCGAGATCGACATTCTTCAGGTTGTGTTCGCGTGCCCCGCGAATGGAAAGGTATTTATGGTCGGCCATCGCCGGTCGCCGCCTCAGGTCTGGTGTCAGTGGGATCGGCGGGTTTTCCCGGCCATTCCCTATGTAGGTATTTTTGCCGCCACGTCGAGAGACGCCACACTTCTCGACCAAAGCCGTTTAACCGTCTTTCGCGCGAAGGGGCAAGCGGAAAGAACAAAGACCGAACACGCTCCTGACAAAGCTGTGCAGAAACTGACAAGGTGTTTGAGAAACTGACCCTGACGTAAGCTCCCGGCGATCACATTTTCCGTAACCGGCTATTCAAGGTTGACGTCGTCGAATCGGGGGCGCACTCTGCCGGAGTCAACGGAGCCGGCCGTCTTTGATGGCCTCGCCGCCCATAGCGGCCTGCGAGACGCCGCAGGTTTTTGCGATTTGTGCTTCGGATTGACACCTGTCGCAACGGACATAGGAGCGGAGCATGACGCCACCGGATAGTCCCTTGAGGCTCCACCTGCTAGTGGAGCCGCGGCGGGCATAAGTGCCAGGTAGTTTCGAGGCATTGAAGTGTATGTGTCCAAATGGACGCATCGCGACAATCCAACAAACCACCCGACAAACCGTGACCTGCCGAATCCCACAAAAATCAGAGACGGCTAGTCGGATCGTCGGCTGAACGCCGCGAAGCATCCGAAATCAAAGTCGGTATAACACTACCGGCAGTTTGGATTTGGAATCCAAGAAAAGCCCCGACCGTTAGCGGAAGCAACGGCGGGGCTGTTCTTTTGTGAGGAAGTCGTCGGCGCAGGCTTTCTCTCCCGTATAGTAGCTGGGAGAAGGGGCTACCGGCGCGGCGGCTTGATCCCACCCGTGCCGACATCGACAGTGATGCTGCCGGAAATCTTGACATCGGTGTCGCCGATCTTGAACGTGCCGTTCTCGCCGGCAGGCAGCGCGTCGTCCGGCTCCGGCTGCGGCGCGGGCTTGGCGATGCGGTAGTCGCCGGTCACGCCGGGCAGGGCGCCTTTCCGCGACGTGCTGGTGCTGCCCCCGGCAAAGGCCATGCTCGATGTCGCCGCCGTGATGGCAATGGCTATGGTCAGTCTGTTCAGGTGGTAGCGCATGCCAAGACTATAGTGCCGCGCTCAAGGCGAGGCCAGACCAGCGGCGTTGAAATTGAGGGAACACCGGCCTGCATTCGATACGGTGATCAGGCCGCTGCCTGCTTGCGGGTGTCGAAGACGTGGTCGACGAGGCCCCAGTCCTTGGCCTCCTTCGCGGTCATGAAGAAATCGCGGTCAAGCGTGCGTTCGACCTGTTCGTGGGTGCGGCCGCAATGGTGAGCGTAGAGGTCGGCCATGTGCCGCTTGGTGCGCAAAATGCCTTCGGCGTGACGCTGGATGTCGGAGGCCTGGCCCTGGAAGCCGCCCAAAGGCTGATGCAGCACGATGCTGGCATTGGGCAGCGCGATGCGCCGCCCCGGCGTTCCCGCCATCAGCAAGAAGGAGGCCATCGACGCGGCAAAGCCCATGCACACGGTCGACACCGGGCAGCTGACATATTGCATCGTGTCGTAGATGGCGAAACCGCTGGTCACCACGCCGCCCGGCGAGTTGATGTAGAGCGAGATCTCCTTGTCGGGATTGTCCGATTCCAGCGACAGGAGCTGGGCGCAGACCAGCGCCGACATGCCGTCATTGATCTCGCCATTGACGAAGATGATGCGCTCGCGCAGCAGCCGCGAGAAAATGTCGAAGGCGCGTTCGCCGCGGCTCGATTGCTCGATCACCATCGGCACCAGATTGGCAAAGCCGCTCATCTCATTGTCTCCGTTTTGATTTTTCCGGTTCAGGCGGCGCGCAGCAACAGGCGTGGCGCGTTGGCGGCGACAGGCCGCTTGGGCTTGTATGCGCGCAGCCAGAGCCGGCAGCCGGCGCCGGCCATCGCGACCGCAGGCGTCAGGACAAACCCGTCATGGACGATGCGCAGATGCGTGCCGCCGGAAACGGTGCGGGCGAGTGTGAAGGTGACGATGCTCCCCAGCTCCTCGCGGTCGGCGTCGCCGGAACGCTCGCGCCAGGAATAGCGCAGCAGGCGCCCCGGTTCGGCATCGAGCACTTCGCACTCGATCGGCTTCTCAGGCCCGGCAAAGGCAAAGCGGCTGCCGGTTTCCGGATTGATGTCGTTCGGCATCATCCATTCCGCCAAGAGGTCCGGCACGGTCAGTGCCCGCCACACTTTTTCCGGTGCGTCCGGCAGATCGCATTCGAAGGCGAGGGCATCTTTGGCGGTCTGCGTCTGCTTTTCGTCGGTCATTGGTCCATGTCCTTCAAAACGACCTTCAGTCTTTCGATGCGCTCCGGCCAGAATGCGCGGTAGCGTTCGATCCAGCCGAGCAGCGGCTCGAGCCCTTGCGGATCGGCGCGATAGTAGGCGTTGCGGCCGGCGCGTCTTTCGCTGACTAGGCCTGCGCCGCGCAGCACGGCAAGGTGCTGCGACACAGCCGGCTGCGACACGCTCATGCCGGTGCGCAACTCCGACACGCTCATCTCGCCGGAAGTCAGCCGCTCGTAGACGGCGCGTCGCGTCGGGTCGGCCAGGGCGCGAAAAATCTCTGCTTCGATCATGGCAAAAGCATAAGTCGATACTTATCGATTTGGCAAGGGGTGTTTTGAATGCCGCGCATTGATTGGATCCTGCCGGGCCTCTAAGCCGTGGGGAACAAGATGGGCCGATCATCGCGAGGCAGGAGTAGTATTTATGAATTCCAACGTCGATCTTTCGTCCGCCGAGAACCTCAACGAGGCTCTGAGGCTCTATCGCCGCCTCGTACTCGGTATAGGAGCGATCGCCGTCATCGGTTTCGTGGCCGTGATCTTGTTGGCCAAGCTGGGTACGGCGCTATCGCCGCCATACGGGATTTACATCTTCGGCGAAGGATTGGGGACCTGGGGCCTAATCGCGGTGGTAGCGGCGCTCGTCGCTCAGGTGTGGTGGCACGGGCGCGCGATCGGGAAATTGCTGAATGACCCGGCTCTGAAATCTGAACCTGCAGTCGGGCTGATGTCGGCGCCAACCGTGATCGCACAGCGCGCCCATGGCATGGGCATGGAGTGGAGCGGCTTTTTCGGTCCGTTGCGACCAGCTAAAAAAACGGCGCTGACGACACCGCTTCTCGCCCCTGCGTGTCAGCTAAATCCACGCGCCCGCGTCCGCGATTGCTGCCATTCCTTGACAATCCGTGGTTAACAGTATAGGAACGAAAAGGGAACAAAAACCTTGTGGGAAAAGCCAGCCGCGGCAAGCCAGGATTGTGCGCGGCCTGTAAGGTGAACGACTTGAAATTTGTTTCGGATGAGCACGGAGAAGTGTCATGGCGGGTAGCGTCAACAAGGTCATTCTGGTCGGTAACCTCGGCGCGGACCCTGAAATCCGCCGCCTGAATTCCGGTGATCCGGTCGTCAACATCCGCATCGCCACGTCGGAAAGCTGGCGCGACAAGAACTCCGGCGAGCGCAAGGAAAAGACCGAATGGCACAACGTGGTCATTTTCAATGACCAGATCGCCAAGGTCGCCGAGCAGTACCTGAAGAAGGGCATGAAGGTTTACGTCGAAGGCCAGCTGCAGACACGCAAATGGCAAGACCAGACCGGCGCCGACAAGTACACGACCGAAGTCGTGCTGCAGAAATTCCGCGGCGAGCTGCAGATGCTCGATTCTCGCGGCGAGGGCGGCGGTCAGGTCGGCAACTATGCCGGCGGCAGCGGCGCGAGCCGTGGCTCGGATTTCGGCCAGTCTGGCCCCAATGAGAGCTTCAACCGCGGCGGCAACAGCGGTGGCGGCGGTTCCAAGGGCGGCGGTGGCGGCGGCTCGTCGCGCGAACTGGACGACGAAATCCCGTTCTGAGCTGACGGTAGTCAGCGATATCTGAGGAGAGGGCGCGATGTCGCTCGGACCGCTTCTATCGGCGCGCCCTCCCATTCCATGGCACGCCTTCGCGGCCCTTGCCGCGCTGGCCATTGGCGCTACGCAACTAGCGCTGCCGAAAGGCACGACGCGTCATCGTGTCGTCGGCTATACTTGGGCGGCGCTGATGCTGGTCGTCGCCATCTCCAGTTTCTGGATCCAGCAGATACGCCTCGTCGGTCCGTTCAGCCCGATCCATCTCTTGTCGATTTTAGTGTTGATCGCCGTGCCGCTGGCGGTCTGGCACGCGCATATGCATCGGGTCGCCAAACATCGCAGGGTCATGATATCGCTGTATGTTTTCGCCCTGATCGGCGCCGGCGTGTTCACGCTGCTGCCGGGGCGGATCATGCACACGGTCGTCTTCGGCCAGTGACGCTTTCTGAAAGGAAGATTGCCGTGAAAGCACGGATTAAATGGGTCGAGGAGCGCACCTTCGTCGGCGAGTCCGGCAGCGGCCACAAACTGGTGCTGGGGACCGCCCCCGGGCCGGAAGGCAAGACGCCAGGTCCGAGCCCGATGGAGCTGGTGCTGATCGGCACCGGCGGCTGCTCGGCCTATGATGTCGTCCACATCCTCGAAAAAGGCCGCGAGGCGATCGAGGACTGTGTTGTAGAACTCGACGCCGACCGGGCCGAAACCGACCCCAAAGTCTTCACCCGCATCCACATGCATTTCATCGTCACGGGCCACGCGCTGTCGCGCGACAAGGTCCAGCGCGCCATCAACCTGTCGATCGAGAAATACTGCTCGGCCTCGGCCATGCTGGCCAAGACGGCTGTCATCACCCACGATTTCGAGGTCGTCGATACGGCGGTGGAGTAGGGAGCAGGGAGCAGGGAGCAGGGAGCAGGGAGCAGGGAGCAGGGGCTGCCGTTCACCCCGCCATCAGCGCCTTGATCCCATCCGCGACGAACTGAACCGCAAGCGCGGCCAGGATGACGCCGAGCAGGCGGGTGAGGATCGAGCGGCCGGTCTGGCCGAGGATGCGGTCGATGCGCTCCGACAGCACGAACACCAGATAGGTGATGGCAAGGCAGACGAAGATGATGCCGACCAGCGCCGCTTGTGCTGCAAAACCCTGAAACGAGCCCGACAGTAGCACGGTCGCCGAAATCGCACCGGGGCCGGCGATCAGCGGGATCGCCAGCGGGAAGGCCGCGATGTTGTGGATCATGTCCTTGGTGATGGCAACGTCGCCGATCTTCTCCTTGCGGTCCTGGCGGCGCTCAAACACCATTTCGAACGCGATGAAGAACAGCAAAAACCCGCCGGCGACGCGGAAAGCCGGCAGCGTGATGCCGAACACCGACAGGATGGACGCCCCGGCCACCGCAAACAGCGCCATCACCAGGAAGCCGATGATCGAGGCGCGCACCGAAACCTGCTGACGTTCCTCGCGGTTCATGCCGCGTGTCACCGCGAGGAAGAGCGGCGCGAGACCTGGCGGGTCGATGGTCACCAGAATGGTGACGAAGGCGTTGAACAAGCTGTCGAAACTCGGCATCGCTGACCCCTCCCGCCGGGCCGGACTCCTGCGCCACCATAGTGGTAGAGCAAAGCCCGACCGGTGGGAACCGTCTGACATGGCGATACCGGAGACGGCGTCAGTGTTAGGCGGCAGCGTTGCAATAGGCCTCCAGACGATAGCCGTCGGGATCGACGACGAAGGCAGCGTAATAGTTCTCGCCATAGTCGGCGCGCAGGCCCGGCGCGCCATTGTCGCTGCCGCCTGCACGCAAGGCGGCGGCATGGAAGGCAACGACACTCTGCCTCGTCGGCGCGCTAAAGCAGAAATGCAGACCGGACTTCTCGTCCGATGACACTGGCCGCGCCGCATCGTTCACCCACAGCGCCACGGTTTGCGCACCATAACCCAGTGAGCCTGGCGACTGGCTGAGGCAGGAATAACCGAGCGGCTTTAGCGCGGCATCGTAGAAGGGCTTCGAAACGTTGGTGTCGCGGACGCCGATCGAGACATGGTCAAGCATGTTTTTTCACCTTTTTGCAATATGTTGCGTCATCAGTCCTGGGCGACGCGGCGCGCCAGGAACTCGACTTCGAGACGCCATGTCTTGCCATCGTCGTGCGAACGCTCGCCGAGCCAGCGGAAGCTGTCCTTGGTGATGCGCGAAAAGCTCCAGCGGACCGAGGAACCAGTGCCGTCGGCGCCGACCTGCACAATTGTGTCGCCTTCGGCGCGACCAAGCTGGCGGCTGTAGTATTGGTTTCGCGGGTCGCTCCAGAAGATGTGCCAGGCATCCGAGCCGGGATCATAGGCCCGCAGCGTTGTGCCATAGAAAGTCCATCTGCCGACCGAGGGCGAGGGGCCGGCATCGCGCGCGGGCAGGATCCATACATCCTGGATCGCCCTGCCTTCCAGGACCCAGCCGAAATGCACCTCGCCGCGTCCGGTGAAAACCGTGCCGTCCTCGAGATGGCGCGTGGCATCGAATGTCCAGGCGCCGACGAAGCGGCCGTAGAGATCCAGCTTTTCAGCCAGGCCGGGATTGGGGCCGTCGCTGTGGAGCGCTTCGGCAAAGGAGGATGTACCGATCATACTTGCTGCCTTCGTTGTGTCAGGAGGCTGCAAGCGATAGGCCCCGACCGGGTGTCGCGCTTGGGAAAAATTGCTATCTTTCAAGCCATGACGACGAGCGAACAAAACCTGGCATCGGGGCAGGGCTGGCATGTGTCCGACGTGCTGTGCACGGCCGGCGCCGGCGACCGCCCGTTCGAGGAGGCGCACGACACCTTCTGCGTTGCCGCTGTCACCAGCGGCACCTTCCGCTACCGCACCAGGCAAGGCGCCGCCATGCTGGCGCCGGGCGCGATCCTGCTCGGCAATGTCGGCGCCTGCTATGAATGCGGGCATGAGCATGGCGCCGGCGACCGTTGCCTGTCCTTCCACTTCGCACCGGCCTATCTCGACCGCATCGCCAGCGACGTGCCCGGCGCGAGCAAGCCCGCCTTCGGCGTGCCGCATCTGCCGCCTTTGCCGGCGCTCGCATCGCTGCTGGCCGAGGCGGAAGCGGCGCGCGAGATGGTCGACATCGACGCCTTTGAAGAGCTTGGCCTGCGAATTGCCGGCGCAGCACTAGCAGTTGCCGGCGCAGCACTGCCTGTGGCCAGCGATGCGGTGCCTGGCGTTCGACCGCCGAGCCGCCGCGACCAGAAACGGGTTGCCGAGGCGGTGCGGCAGATCGAGCTCAATGCCGACAGGCCGGTCTCGCTTTCCGAGCTTGCCTGCGCGACGGCGACCAGCCCGTATCATTTCCTGCGCACCTTCCGGCAGGTCGCCGGCATGACGCCCTATCAGTTTCTGCTGAGAACCCGGCTGCACCGCGCGGCGGTGCGGCTGCGCATGTCAGGCGATGCCATCTCGGCAATCGCCTTCGAGGCCGGTTTCAACGATTTGTCGACGTTCAACCGCCGTTTCCGGCGCGTCATGGGTGAGACGCCTGGCCACTATCGCGCCCGGCGGGTGGCTACCCGCTGACGCGTCTGTCTGCCTCCAGATAAGCTCTTGGCTTGGAAAACTGTCCTTCGCAGGCTTTTGCCCCTGGCGGCGGCGAATGCGTTATGGCCAAATCGTCGCAATCAGAGGTATCCATTTGAATTTACCACTGAAATCCTCATTGGAAAAGCACCACGAATATTGGAGTTTCGGCCGTGCTTCCTATATAAGCGGTCAGTGATTCCTGATTAGATTGTGATCCGATTTGACCGACCAAAAACCCCCGCGCGGCGCCGACGGCGGCCCTACCGGCATCGAGCCCATCTCCATCATCGAGGAGATGCAGAGCTCCTACCTCTCTTATGCCATGAGCGTCATCGTCAGCCGTGCGCTGCCCGATGTACGCGACGGCCTGAAGCCGGTTCACCGCCGCATTCTCTATGCGGCGCATGAGAGCGGTTACCACTGGAACCGCAAATATGTGAAGTCGGCCCGCCCGGTCGCCGACGTGATGGGTAAATACCATCCGCATGGCGACGCCTCGATCTACGACGCCTTGGTGCGCATGGCGCAGGACTGGTCGCTGCGCGTTCCGCTGATCGACGGGCAGGGTAATTTCGGCTCCATCGACGGCGATCCGCCGGCGGCGATGCGCTACACCGAATCGCGGCTGACCAAGGTCGCGCATGAACTCTTGGAGGACATCGACAAGGAAACCGTCGATTTCCAGGAGACTTATGACGCATCCGACACCGAACCGAAGGTGCTGCCGGCCCGCTTCCCCAATCTTCTGGTCAACGGTTCCGGCGGCATTGCCGTCGGCATGGCCACCAATATTCCGCCGCATAATCTGGCCGAGATCTGCAACGGCGCCATCGCCATCATCGACAATCCGGCGATCGATTTGCCGGCGCTGATGGAGATTATTCCGGGTCCCGATTTCCCGACCGGCGGCATCGTGCTCGGCCGTTCCGGCATCTACAGCGCCTATGCGACGGGTCGTGGCTCCATCGTCATGCGCGGCAAGGTCAATGTCGAGCAGCGCGGCAACGACCGTGAATCGATCATCATCACGGAAGTCCCGTACCAGGTGAACAAGGCCTCGATGATCGAGAAAATGGCCGAGCTGGTGCGCGACAAGCGCATCGAAGGCATTTCCGACATTCGCGACGAAAGCGACCGCCAGGGCTACCGCGTCGTCATCGAGCTGAAGCGCGACGCTGTCGCCGACGTCATTCTCAACCAGCTTTACCGCTTCACGCCGCTGCAGACCTCCTTCGGCGCCAATATGGTGGCGCTGAACGGCGGCAAGCCGGAAGTGATGAACCTGACCGACATGCTGAAGGCGTTTGTCAGCTTCCGCGAAGAGGTGATTAGCCGGCGCACGAAATTCCTGCTGCGCAAGGCGCGCGACCGCGCCCACGTGCTGGTCGGCCTCGCCATCGCCGTCGCCAACATCGACGAAGTGATCAAGCTGATCCGCACCGCGCCCGATCCGCAGACGGCGCGCGAGCAGTTGATGGAGCGGCGCTGGCCCTCCGGGGACGTGGAGTCATTGATTCTGCTTATCGACGATCCGCGCCATCGCATCAATGAGGATGGCACCTACAACCTCTCCGAGGAACAGGCGCGCGCAATCCTCGAACTGCGCCTGCAGCGCCTGACCGCGCTCGGCCGTGACGAAATCGCCGACGAGCTGAACACCATCGGCGACGAGATCAAGGATTACCTCGATATTCTGTCGTCCCGCGCCCGCATCCAACAGATCGTCAAGGACGAGCTTGCCGCCGTGCGCGACGAGTTCGGCACGCCGCGCCGCACCGAGCTCACCGACGGCGGCGCCGACATGGAAGACGAGGACCTGATCCAGCGCGAGGACATGGTCGTCACCGTCAGCCATTCCGGCTACATAAAGCGCGTGCCGCTGTCGCTCTACCGGGCGCAACGCCGCGGCGGCAAGGGCCGCTCCGGTATGTCGACCAAGGAAGAGGATTTCGTCACCCGGCTGTTTGTGGCCAACACGCATACGCCGGTGCTGTTCTTCTCCTCGCGCGGCATCGTCTACAAGGAAAAGGTCTGGCGGCTGCCAATCGGCAATCCGCAGTCGCGCGGCAAGGCGCTGATCAACATGCTGCCGCTGGAGCAGGGCGAGCGCATCACCACCATCATGCCGCTGCCCGAGGACGAGACCAGCTGGGGCGAACTCGACGTCATGTTCGCCACCACGCGCGGCACCGTGCGCCGCAACAAGCTGTCCGAATTCGTCCAGGTCAACCGCAATGGCAAGATCGCCATGAAGCTAGAGGAGGAGGGCGACGAGATTCTCGGCGTCGAGACCTGCACAGACAATGACGATGTGCTTTTGACCGCCAGCTCCGGCCAGTGCATCCGCTTCCGCGTTGGCGATGTGCGCGTCTTCCAGAGCCGCAATTCGGTCGGCGTGCGCGGCATAAGCATGGCCGAGACCGACCGCATCATCTCCATGTCGGTGATCGAGCATGTCGATGCTTCACCGGCGGAACGCTCCGCCTACCTCAAGCGGGCAGCACTGGAGCGGCGGCTTGCCGCCGAGGTGACCGGCGAGGAAGAAGAGATTGCACTCACCAATGAGGAGATTGGCGAGGAGACCGAGCTTTCCGACAGCCGTTACGAAGAGCTCAAGGCGCATGAGCAGTATGTGCTGACGGTGACCGAATATGGCTACGGCAAGCGCTCGTCATCCTACGATTTCCGCCTGACCGGACGCGGCGGCAAAGGCATCCGCGCCACCGACGTGTCGAAGGTGGCCGAGATCGGCCAGCTGGTGGCGACTTTCCCGGTCGGCAATGACGACCAGATCATGCTGGTTTCGGATGGCGGCACGGTCATCCGGGTGCCGGTCAACGGTATCCGTTTCGCCAGCCGCGCCACCAAGGGCGTGACCATCTTCAACACCGCCGAAGGCGAGAAGGTGGTTTCGGTCGAACGGATTTCGGAGCCGCAGGCCGACGAGGATGTCGAAGAGGGTGTCATTGAGGCCGGCGCCGGAGATGCCGTACCGGACAGCACCGAATAGGTTTGAGCAACAACGCCGGCCCGATGGGCCGGCGCAAACAAGAAACTAGCAATAAATCAGGGGCGACGGTGGGGCCAGCGAGCGCCGAAACCTTCGAACCGCTTTGTGCGGACACGGACGCGCTCTGCCTCGCTATGCAATCCGAATGCGGTGGCGATCAGCATGGCGACGGTCATTGCGGTGGCGAGCATGTAGGTCAGCATGTGCGTGTTCTCCTGCGCCTATCCAACGGTTAGATCGGGTTTTGGTTTCATCTTCCGAAGTGCAAACTAGCGAACGCGGCGTGAAGTCTTCGTGATCAAGGCATTCATCTGTCGTTCATGTCTGCGAAAAGGTTCACGCAGATGTTCCCAATCGCATTTGCCTTCCGCCCAATGCCCCGCTAGAAGCACCTCCCATGACCGATCGCATCGCCCTTTATGCCGGCTCCTTCGACCCGCTGACCAACGGCCATCTCGATGTCCTGAAGGCATCGCTGGCTGTCGCCGACACGGTTTATGCGGCGATCGGCACCCACCCCGGCAAGACGCCGCTGTTTTCTTTCGACGAACGGGTGAAGCTGATCGAGGCCGCGACCAAGGCCGAATTTGGCCGCGACGGCGACCGGATCAAGGTCGTCGCCTTTGACGGGCTGGTTATCGACGCGGCCCGCAAGCATGGCGCCTCGATCATGATCCGCGGCCTGCGCGACGGCACCGATCTCGATTACGAGATGCAGATGGCCGGCATGAACGAGACCATGGCGCCGGAACTGCAGACGGTTTTTCTGCCCGCCAGCCCATCGGTACGCACCATTACCGCCACACTTGTGCGCCAGATAGCCTCGATGGGCGGAGACATCCGTCCCTTCGTACCGGCCGCCGTTGCCGGTGCGCTCACCGCCAAATTCGCGAAATAGTGCATGTCGCCCCAAAGTGGATGCCGGTTTTTGGGGCAACGACATGCACCCTAACAAAGACCTTCGGAGATCCCTTATGCAGCTGAAAAAGCTCGCCTCGTTTCTCGTCGTGCTTGCCGGTCTCGTGACCGCATCCGTTTCGGCCTTCGCCGCCGAACCAGAAAACACCATAGTCATCACCTTGAAGAACGGCGACGTCACCATCGCGCTACGCCCCGACCTGGCACCCAAGCATGTCGCGCAGATCAAGAAGCTGGTGCGTGAAGGCGCTTATAACGATGTCGCATTCCACCGGGTCATCAACGGCTTTATGGCGCAGACCGGCGACGTCAAGTTCGGCAACATGAAGAAGGGGTTCAGCCCCGAGGCCGTCGGCACCGGCGGTTCAGACCTGCCGGACCTGCCGGCCGAATTCTCGCAGAGTGAGCATTTCAAGCGCGGCACGCTCGGCATGGCCCGCTCGCAGGATCCGAACTCCGCCAATTCACAGTTCTTCATCATGTTCGCGCCGGCGCCAAACCTCGATGGCCAGTACACCATCGTCGGCAATGTCGTCAGTGGCATGGAGCTGGTGGACAAGATCAAGAAGGGCGACGAGGCCGACAACGGCACGGTCAGCGAGCCCGACCGCATGATCAAGGTACGCATCGCCGCCGACAAGTAAACCAATCAAATCAATCTGTTTTCTGAGATAAAGGATATCCGACATGGCTGAGATCAAGGACCGCGAGAACGCGCTCATCCTGGAAACGACCAAGGGCAAGGTCGTCATCGAACTGTTCCCCGATTTGGCTCCCGGCCACGTCGCCCGCATCAAGGAACTGGCCCGCGAAGGCGCCTATGACGGCGTGGTTTTCCACCGCGTCATCGAAGGCTTCATGGCGCAGACCGGCGACGTGAAGTTCGGCAATTCGTCGAAGCCGACCTTCGCGCCTTCGCGTGCGGGCATGGGCGGCTCGGAAAAGCCGGACCTGAAGGCTGAGTTCTCCAACGCCAACCATGGCCGCGGCACCTGCTCGATGGCCCGTTCGCAGAACCCGAACTCGGCCAATTCGCAGTTCTTCATCTGCTTCGACAATGCCGCTTTCCTCAACCGCCAGTACACGGTCTGGGGCCAGGTCATCGAAGGCATGGACAATGTCGACAAGATCAAGCGCGGCGAGCCGGTGGTCGATCCCGACAAGATCGTGTCGCTGAAGGTCGCGGCCGACGTCAGGTAAGGACAAACGAAGATGATGGGCGTGGTCTGGTCGCTGCTCGGCATCCTGTCAGGCGCCTTCATCGCCGTCCAGGCGCCGATCAACTCGCAGCTGGCGCGCGGCCTGGGGCTCCCGGTCGCGGCTGCTGCGTTTTCGTTCCTGTCGGGCGCGATCGTGCTTGGTATCATCTCCATTGCCGTTGTGCGGCTGCAGGACATCTCGCTCGACTGGAAGGCGCCGGCGCCTTGGCTGTTCATCGCCGGCGGCATGCTCGGCGGTTTCTATGTTACCCTGTCAACCATTCTTACGCCGCGCATTGGTGCAGCCGCGTTGATGGCGTTCCTGGTTGCCGGCCAGTTGCTGGCCGGCATGCTGATCGATCGCGTCGGCTTTCTCGGCGTGGCGGTGCGCGAGATTTCGCTCGGCCGCATCGCCGGCGCGGTGCTGCTGTTGGCCGGAGCGCTGCTCGTCCGGCTCTACTGATGCGCGTCGATCTCTTCGACTTCGACCTGCCGGAGGAGCGCATCGCGCTGCGCCCGGCCGAGCCGCGCGACAGCGCCAGAATGCTGGTGGTCAGGCCAGGCGAAGACTTTGCGGACCGCGCGGTGCGCGACCTTCCGTCCTTGCTCAGAACGGGCGACGTGCTGGTCTTCAACGACACCAAGGTCATTCCTGCCCAGTTGAGAGGCATCAGGCGGCGCGGCGAAGCGCAGGCGCAGGTCGACGCCACGCTGCATATGCGCATGGCGCCGGACCGCTGGCTGGCCTTCATGCGGCCGGGCAAGCGCATCGCCGCCGGCGACCGCATCCATTTCGGCCATGACGGCAATTCCTGTTTTCTCGGGCAACTCGACGCCACGGTGATCGAGAAGGGCGAGGCCGGCGAGGTGCTGCTCGGTTTCGACCTGTCGGGGCCGTTTCTCGACGAGGCGCTGCATGCCGTCGGCCACATCCCGCTGCCGCCCTATATCGCGTCGAAGCGCGACGACGACGCGCGCGACCTGACCGACTACCAGACCATCTATGCCAAAGAGGAAGGTGCTGTGGCAGCGCCCACCGCCGGCCTGCATTTCACGCCGGAACTGTTTGCAGCACTCGACGCTAAAGGCATCGAACGCCGCTTCGTCACCTTGCATGTCGGCGCCGGCACCTTCCTGCCGGTCAAGGCGGACGACACCGCTGACCACAAGATGCATGCCGAGACCGGCTCGGTCAGCGAAGCAACAGCCGACGCTCTGAATGGCGCCAAGGCGCGGGGCGGGCGCATCATCGCTGTCGGCACGACTTCGCTGCGCCTGCTGGAGAGCGCGGCACGGCCTGATGGCTCGCTGACCGCCTGGTCCGGCCCGACCGACATCTTCATCACGCCGGGCTATCGGTTCAAGACCGCCGACCTGCTGATGACCAATTTCCATCTGCCGCGTTCGACGCTGTTCATGCTGGTTTCGGCCTTCAGCGGCCTAGATACGATGCGTGCGGCCTATGCTCATGCCATCGGGAACGATTACAGGTTCTATTCCTACGGAGATGCAAGCCTGCTTTATCGAGCGGAGATGAGCGATGGACGATGACCTGCAGGCCTTTGATCGCGAAAGCCTGATCGCCGAAGTGAAGAAATTGCGTGCCGGCATTCGCCAGCACCGAGATTCTACCGGCCATGATTTATGCTGGCATCATCCCAACCTGTGGGACCTGCTGCCGGAAAAGACCGATCCATCGATTGCCGTGCCGCCATGGCCGAAATTCATGCGCGGCTGCATCCAATACCGCCAGTCGCTCGACAGGCAGGCGCCAGGCGCGCCTGTCCATGACAAGGAATTCAATGGCTGAGACATTCACCTTCAAGATCCTCGCCACCGACGGCAAGGCGCGGCGCGGTTCCATCACCATGCCGCGCGGCGAAATCCGCACGCCGGCCTTCATGCCGGTCGGCACCGGCGGCACGGTCAAGGCCATGTATATGGACCAGGTGCGCGGCGTCGGCGCCGACGTCATTCTGGGCAATACCTATCATCTTATGCTGCGGCCAGGCGCCGAGCGCGTGGCGCGGCTTGGCGGCCTGCATGAGTTCGCCCGCTGGCCACAGCCGATCCTGACCGACAGTGGGGGTTTTCAGGTCATGTCGCTGTCGAAGCTCAGAAAATTGACCGAGAAGGGCGTCACCTTTCGCTCGCACATTGACGGCGCTGCCTACGAGATGTCGCCGGAGCGCTCGATCGAGATCCAGGGCCTGCTCGATTCCGACATCCAGATGCAGCTCGACGAATGCACAGCGCTGCCGGCCGACCTCAAGCAGATCGAGCGCGCGATGGAGCTGTCGCTGCGCTGGGCCGAGCGCTGCAAGACAGCGTTCGGCGACCAGCCCGGCAAGGCCATGTTCGGCATCGTCCAGGGTGGCGACAACGCAGCACTCAGGGTGCGCTCGGCGCAGGCGCTGAGCGCGATGGAGCTGAAGGGCTATGCCGTCGGCGGCCTGGCCGTCGGCGAGCCGCAAGCGGTGATGCTGGATATGCTGGAGATCACCTGTCCGGAATTGCCTGACAACAAGCCTCGATATCTCATGGGCGTCGGCACGCCGGACGACATCGTGAAATCGGTGGCGCGCGGCATCGACATGTTCGACTGCGTGATGCCGACCCGCGCCGGCCGCCATGGCCTGGCCTATACCAGGCGCGGCAAGGTCAATCTCAGGAATGCCCGCCATGCGGACGATCCGCGGCCGCTGGACGAGGAGAGTGACTGCCCGGCGGCACGCGACTATTCACGCGCCTATCTGCATCATCTCGTGCGCTCGCAGGAGGCGCTGGGCGCGATGCTTCTGACCTGGAACAACCTGTCTTACTATCAGAAGCTGATGCAGGACATTCGCGCCGCGATCGAGGCAAAGGCCTTCGAGGCGCACACATCAGACATTTCAGAGGGATGGGCGAGGGGCGATATTCCGGTGCTATAAGCACATCTAGGTGCTGAGCGAATTCGCTGCACGCAAGCTGCAGCCGGTGATTTGAAAGCTGCCGTCGGGCTGCTGTTCCAGCGTGTAGACCGCCTCATAGTCCTTGCCGTCGGGCCCAACGATCAGCACTTGCTGGATTAGCGAAGTTGGCCCCATCTGCTCGACCTTGCCGAAGGAATAGCTCTGCGGCTGGCGCACCGGCGGATAGCCGTTGGTCACCATGTTCATGAAGGTGTCGACGGTGGGAAAGATGCGCTTCACATTTGGAGCGGCGAAACTGTACGCCTTGGCGCCATCATTGGCGATGAGCGCCTTCAACTGACCATCGATGACGGCCTGGCCGGCCTTGACTTCGGCGTCGCCGGCAAGGGCTGCCGACACGAACAACGCGAACAGCAATGAAACAACTGCGAATGCGGTGCGGCGCATGGCCTGTCTCCATTGTCCCCCAACAAAACCTGTCCCGGGACGCATCATACCATACGGTTTGCGGAGCCTCACGGTTTCAGCAACCGCAATATTCGCCACGCAAGTGCCACATGATCATGCTTAAGCCTCCTTTAACGCGGGGCGCGCATCGTAGGGACGGGTGGGGACCCATTCGCGCAACCAGGGGACGACCATGTTCAAGCAGCCGATCGACCGGCGCCTTTTGCTGAAGGGCGCGGCAAGCCTCGCAGTTTTGGCTCCCTTGCCCGCCTGGGCAAGCACCGGGCCGACTGTCACGGAAGTCGCCTTCGATCCCGCCATTCCAGCGCTCGGCAACCCCGATGGCGACGTCACCATCGCCGAATTCGTCGACTATCAATGCCCGATCTGCAAGCTCGTCTTCGTCGAACTGAAGAAGTTGATGGAAGAGGACAACGGCGTCCGGCTTGTGATGAAGGACTGGCCGATCTTCGGCGACGTGTCGCGCGACGCGGCGCGGGTGACGCTGCTGAGCGGCGAACACTATGGCGCGGCGGTCGATGCGCTGATGACCAACCAGCGCGGCCTTTCGGAACGCCGCACCAACGACATCCTTTCTTCCGTCGGTGTCGATGTGGCGATGGTGCGTGCCGACCTCGCCATCCGTGAACCCGACATCGACGCTGCCCTTGTCCGCACCGAAGCCCAGGCGACGGCTTTCAAGCTGCGCGGCACGCCAGCCCTGGTCATCGGCGGCAACTTGTACCGGCGCGGCATGCCGGTGTCTGAACTGAGGCAAGCCGTCGCCAAGGCGCGCTCGGCCTGATGCTTGAAAGCCGGGCGGCAGTCTGCCACAAGGGCCGCTTGTGTGCTGAAGCTTGATCGGGACCGGCAATGAAGACGTTTTTCATGCAGATAAAGTGCGATCTGGGCAAGTCCTATGAGGTCGCCAGCGCGCTCGCCGATGCCGAAATCGCCTCGGAGATCTACTCGACCGCCGGCAATTACGACCTGCTTGCCAAATTCTACGTCGACGACGAGGAAGATGTCGGCCATTTCGTCAACGAGAAGGTGCAGATTATTCCCGGAATCAAGGACACCTTCACGGTCGTCACTTTCCGCGCTTTCTAAAGCAATTCCAGGAAAAGTGTGAAGCGGTTTTCCGTCCGGAATTGCGTCGAAGCAAAAAGCCATGGCAGGTCCCCGTTGCCATGAAACGGTGAACTGCTATGGCCGCATCAGGCACTTGCCCGGCGACAAGGCAGAGCCTGATTAAGGCCCCGTTCCGACTGCCCGAATTTTGGGCAGTCGAAACATACTGATCGCCGATATCCTCCAAATCACCGATTGCGCTTGATTTTCTCCCGCGACGCCAGTGAAATGGCGTCACAGGGGAGTATGCGATTGGCAGCGTTCGATGAAATGCTTCCGGAAGTTTCCGGGCTTAGACAACCGTATACGGCTTACGACCGCTGGCTGAAGGAGCAGGACCCGGCCAGGCTTACCGAAAAGATGCAGGACGCCGAGCGCGTCTTCCGCAAGACCGGCATTACCTTCGCCGTCTATGGCGAGCAGGAAGCCTCCGAGCGGCTGATCCCCTTCGACATCGTGCCGCGCATCATCTCCGGCAATGAATGGCGAAGGCTGACGCAAGGCATCGAGCAGCGCGTGCAGGCGCTGAACGCTTTCCTCGACGACATTTACCACCGCCAGGAAATCCTGCGCGCCGGCCGCGTGCCGAGGGAGCTGATCGCCAGGAACGAGGCGTTCCTGCCGGAAATGATCGGAGTGCGGCCACCGGCCGGCGTCTACACCCACATTATCGGCGTCGATATCGTCCGGATCTCGGAGAACGAGTTCTACGTGCTGGAGGACAATGCGCGCACGCCGTCGGGGGTCTCCTACATGCTGGAGAACCGCGAGACGATGATGCAGCTCTTTCCCGAGCTGTTCCAGCAGATCAAGGTGCGGCCGGTGGAGAATTATCCGCAATTGCTGCGCCAGTCGCTGGCGGCAGTGCGGCCGCAAAGCACCAAGGGCGCACCGACCATTGCCGTGCTGACGCCGGGCAGCTTCAACTCCGCCTATTTCGAACATGCCTTCCTCGCCGACCAGATGGGCGTGCAACTGGTCGAAGGCCAGGATCTGCGCGTTGTAGACGGCCACGTCGCTATGCGCACGACCGAAGGCTACAAGCAGATCGACGTGCTTTACCGGCGCGTCGACGATTCCTTCCTCGATCCGCTGACCTTCCGGCCGGACTCGGCCCTTGGCGTGCCCGGCATCATGGACGTCTACCGCGCCGGCAACATCACCATCGCCAACGCGCCGGGAACCGGCATCGCCGACGACAAGGCGATTTATTCCTACATGCCCGACATCGTCGAGTTCTACACCGGCCGCAAGGCCATCCTCGGCAACATCCCGACCTGGCGCTGCTCGGAGCCCGACAGCCTGAAATACGTGCTCGAACACATCCATGAGTTGGTCATCAAGGAAGTGCACGGCTCCGGCGGCTACGGCATGCTGGTCGGCCCGGCTGCGACCAAGAAGGAATGCCAGGATTTCGCCAAGAAGCTGCAGGCGAAGCCCTCCAACTACATCGCCCAGCCGACGCTGGCGCTGTCGACCTGCCCGATCCTGACAGAAAAAGGCCTGTCGCCGCGCCATGTCGACTTGCGACCCTATGTGCTGGTGTCGGACCGTATTCAGATCGTGCCCGGCGGCTTGACGCGGGTGGCGCTGAAGGAGGGGTCGTTGGTCGTGAATTCCTCGCAAGGCGGCGGGACGAAGGATACGTGGGTGTTGGACGATTAGGTAGGGAATAGGGCAGTAGGCAGTAGGCAGTAGGCAGTAGGCAGTAGGCAGTAGAGGGACAAGAAATGCCGTATTCCACAGAGATTCAAATGTTTACTAATCCCTACTCACTAATCCCTACTCACTAACCCGAAGGGCCTTGCCATGCTTCTCGGCCGCACCGCCAACGGGCTCTACTGGATGAACCGCTATATCGAGCGGGCGGAAAACATGGCGCGTCTGGTCGATGCCGGCCTTCGCATGGCGCTGACCCGCACCCAGAGCGCGTCGGAAGAGTGGAATTCGGTGCTGCTCAGCGCCGGCTCCGACGTCACCTTCACGCAGAAATACAAGGACTATACCGCCGCCAATGTCGCCGACTTCCTGCTGCGCGACACCTCGAACCCGTCGAGCACGATGTCGGCGATCGAGACCGCTCGCAACAATGCCCGCATGGTGCGCACGGCGCTGACGCGCGAGACCTGGGAGAGCATCAACGAAGCCTGGATGGCGCTGAAGCGCATGCTGGCAAAGCCGATCGACGAGCGCGACCTGCCGAGTGTGCTCGACGCCATCAAACGCGAGACGGCGCTGATCCGCGGCTCGTTCTACGGCACGATGCTGCGCAACGAGATCTTCGACTTCTCACAACTCGGCACCTATGTCGAGCGGGCCGACAACACGGCACGCATCCTCGACGTGAAATACTACGTGCTGCTGCCGTCGATCTCCTGGGTCGGCTCGAGCCTCGACAACTACCAATGGGAATCGATCCTGCGCTCGGTGTCGGCGCACCGTTCCTATCGCTGGGTCTACGAGGCCGACTACAAACCGACCAATATTGCCGACTATCTGATCCTCAATGTGCGCATGCCGCGTTCGCTGACCTTCTGTTATCGTTTTCTCGCCGAGCATCTGAAGTTCCTGGGCGACGACTATGGCGACCGTCATGCCTGCCACGCCACCGTCGACAGGACACAGGCGATGCTGCAGGCAGGGTCGATCAAGGACATATTCGACGCCGGCCTGCACGAATTCCTGGCCAGGTTCATTCAAGACAACACCAAGCTTGGCGAAGAGATCGCACAAGATTACCGGTTCAATTGAGCATGATCGCGAACCGGAGGGCCGCGCTAGCGACAAGTGGGACCCGGTTTTCGGATAAGATCATGCTTACAAACGGAAAATAGGCATGCGGCTCAAGATCACCCACCGTACCGAATACCGCTACGACGCGCCGGTGCACTATCTGTTGCAGCGGCTACGCCTGTTACCGGTCAGCGGACCGACGCAGACCGTCTTGTCCTGGGCGCTGAAGATCGAGGGCGCGCGAGAGGAAGTCCGCTTTAACGACCATTTTGGCAACGATAACAGGCTGTTGAGCGTCGAGGGCGAGCGCGACTTCATCACCGTCGAGGCCTCCGGCGAGGTTGTCACGCGCGACACAGCAGGCGTCTCGGGTCCGCATCACGGCTTTGCGCCACTGTGGCTGTTCAGCCAGGAGACAGCTTTGACCATCCCCGGCGAGGGCATAAGCGAGCTTGCCGCGGCGGTCGGCAAAGGTACCGACATCGAAAGGCTGCATCGGCTGATGGCGCTGATCGTCCAGCGCGTCGCCTACACGCCGGGCACCACCAGCGTGACGACCCCGGCGGAAGAGGCATTGGCGCTGAAGACCGGCGTTTGCCAGGATCACAGCCACATCTTTGTCACCGCAGCCCGCGTCATCGGTTTTCCGGCCCGCTATGTCAGTGGCTATCTGATGGTGGATGCGGCCATCGAGCAGGCGGCAAGCCATGCCTGGGCCGAAGCCCATGTTCAGGGTCTCGGCTGGGTCGCCTTCGACGCCGCCAACGGCATTTCCCCAGATGAACGCTATGTCAGGGTAGCCACCGGCCGTGATTATCGCGACGCCTCGCCGGTGTCGGGAATTCGACTGGGACAGGCGGAGGAACAGCTTGCAGTCACCGTCACGGTAGAGCAGTAGTCTCCGGCAAGATTGCTGCCTGAAGAGATTCCATGACTTATTGCGTCGGCCTCAAGATCGATCGTGGGCTCGTGTTCATGTCGGACACGCGCACCAATGCCGGGATGGATTCGATCTCTACTTTCAAGAAGATGCATGTCTGGGAAGAGCCAGGCGAGCGCGTCATCGTACTGATGTCGGCCGGCAATCTGGCTACGACGCAGGCCGTGGTCAGCCTGCTCGACGAGCGCACCAAGGCGGTGGCGGAACGCCACGCGACGCTGCTCGAGACCCCATCCATGTACCAGACGGTGCGGCTGGTCGGCGACACCGTCAAGGAAGTCATCGCCAGCTCGTCGCCTGCCGGCGAAAAGGCGGATTCCTATTTCAACGCCTCCTTCATCCTCGGCGGCCAGATCAAGGGCAGCCCGCCACGGCTGTTCATGATCTATCCCGAGGGCAATTTCATCGAATCGACCGACGACACGCCGTTCTTCCAGATTGGCGAGACCAAATACGGCAAGCCGATCATCATCCGTGCCTATGAAAGGACGATGAGCCTGGCTGAAACGGTCAAGCTCTTGCTGGTATCGTTCGATTCGACGCTGAAATCGAACCTGTCCGTCGGCCTGCCTCTCGACCTGCTGTTCCTGGAGGAGGACACGTTCACGGTGGGTTTGAAAAAGCGCATCGGCCAGGACGATCGATATTATCGTGCTATTTCCGAAGGCTGGTCGAACGCGTTGAAGACGGCCTTTGCCAGCCTGCCGGATTTTCCGGGGTAGCGCGGGAACCTTCGTCGCGGTTGCCTGTCTCTATTTAACATGTTAATCAAAATTCAAACGGCTGGCTGATCGGCGCGTCGGGAGGATCCATGGACAACGAGCAATTCCGCGACTGGTCGAGGCGCGCCGCCGACTGGGGCGCTGATTACCGCGCCGGCCTTCGCGATCGGCCCGTGCGACCTGCCATAGCGCCGGGCGAGATCTTCAGGAGCATCGAAGCTTCTCCGCCGGAGGCCGCGGAATCGATGGAGACGATCTTCGCCGATTTCGAAGCCAAGATCGTGCCCGGCATGACGCATTGGCAGCATCCGCGTTTCTTTGCTTATTTCCCGGCCAATGCAGCACCCGTCTCGGTGGTGGCCGAATATCTGGTCTCTGCGATGGCCGCGCAGTGCATGCTGTGGCAGACTTCGCCGGCGGCGACAGAGCTTGAGACGCGCATCGTCGACTGGATGCGCCAGGCGCTCGGCCTGCCCGAAGGCTTTTCCGGCGTCATCCAGGACTCCGCATCATCGGCGACGCTGGCCGCCGTACTGACCATGCGCGAGCGCACGCTCGACTGGCAGGGCAACAAGAAGGGTCTTTCCGGGCAGGGCAGGCTGCGCGTCTATTCCTCCGACCAGGTGCACACCTCGATCGACCGCGCCATCTGGGTCGCCGGCATTGGCGAGGAAAACCTCGTCCGCATTCCCGTCGCCGGCACCTACCGCGCCATGGATACCGCGGCTTTGGAAGCGGCGATTGTTGCCGACCGCGCGGCCGGCCTATTGCCGGCCGGCATCATCGCGTGCGTCGGCGGCACCAGCACCGGCGGCACCGACGACATCGCTGAAGTGGCCGCGGTGGCCAAACGCCAGGGGCTCTATCTGCATATCGACGCCGCCTGGGCCGGATCGGCGATGATCTGTCCGGAATACCGGCATTTCTGGACCGGTGTCGAGGGCGCGGACTCGATCGTCTTCAACCCGCACAAATGGCTGGGCGCGCAATTCGACTGCTCGATCCAGTTCGTCCGTCAGCCGGAGGATCTCGTGCGCACGCTGGCGATCAAGCCGGACTATCTGAAAACTCGCGGTCATGACGGCATCATCAACTACTCCGAATGGTCGGTGCCTCTCGGCCGTCGCTTCCGGGCGCTGAAGCTGTGGTTCCTGCTGCGCGCCCATGGCCTCGAGGCGCTGCGCACCATGATCCGCAATCACGTCGCCTGGAGCGAAGGCATAGCAGCGCGCCTGGCCGAGGAGGAGGATTTCGAGCTCGCCAGCCAGCCGATGCTGTCGCTGTTCTCGTTCCGGCATCGCGCCGCATCCGGCGCTGACTGCGACGAGCACAATTTGCGTCTGGTCGACGCCATCAACAATGACGGCCGTATCTACCTGACGCAGACGCGTGTCGATGGGCGGGTCGCCATCCGCTTCCAGGCAGGCCAGTTCGAGACAACCGCGGCCGATGTCGATACCGCCTTCACTGTCATCTGCGAGTGTGCAAGATCCCCGAAGGACTGACAGGGATTGCCCGGGTGGTTGCCGCCGCCGGGGCAAGCCAGCAAGGACTTGCGAGCAAGCATATGGCCGGAAGGGCTGAAGGGGTTAGCCAGAATCTGACGGGCGTCTGGAGCGGGCGCTATTTCTATCCGCGCGAACTGCCGCCGGTTTCCTTCGTTGCAACGCTGATCGAGACGGCAACCAGCTTGACGGGGATGACCCACGAACCGGCGGCGACCAGCACGGCAAGATACGCAAGCCTGCAGGGGCAGCGAGAGGGCAACGCCGTCTCCTTTACCAAGACATACGACAAGGCCCAATTGAAGGCGCACCCGATTCACTACAGCGGCATCATCAACGGTGATGCAACCGAGATCAAAGGCACTTGGCGAATCCCGGGATACTGGTCCGGCAATTTCCTGATGATCCGCTCGCCAGGTAAAGTCGCGGCTGTCACCCGCAAGGTGGCGGAGCGGGTCTGAGCCGTATCTGCCCGGTTCGCCTTTGCAATCATCGATATTTCATTAGCCGGCGTCTCCCTTTTCATTGCTTTCGTTTTCAGCTACAAACAAGAAAAACGAAAACGGGAGGTTCTCAGTGTATTTGTCGCCGCGCCATGCCGAAATCATCCAGATGGCGAAGGACCATGGCCGTGTGCTGGTCGATGGCCTCGCCACGCACTTCAACGTGACGCCGCAGACCATCCGCAAGGACCTCAACGATCTCTGCGATCAGCGGCTGCTGACGCGCATTCATGGCGGGGCCTTGTTCCCGTCCGGCATCGAGAACATGGAGTATGAGGCGCGCCGCAAGATTGCCGCCGACGAGAAGGAGGCGATCGGCCGCGCGGCGGCCAGGCTGATACCCGACAACGCATCTTTGTTCATCAATATCGGCACCACGACCGAGTCGGTCAGCAAGGCGCTGCTTGACCATACCGGGCTCATGGTCATCACCAATAATATCAATGTTGCCAACAGGATGCGCATCTATCCTTCGATCGAGGTGGTAATCGCCGGCGGCGTCGTGCGCGGCTCCGACGGCGGCGTTGTCGGCGAGGCCGCGGTCGATTTTATCAGGCAGTTCAAGGTCGACTATGCGGTGATCGGCGCCTCGGCCATCGACCATGACGGCGCGCTGCTCGATTTCGACTTTCGCGAAGTGAAAGTCGCGCAAGCCATTATCGCCAATGCCAGGCATGTCATCCTGGTCTCCGACCAGACCAAGTTCGAACGAACCGCGCCGGTTCGCATCGGCCATCTCTCGCAGGTCAACACCTTCATTACCGACCATTGCGACATCCCGTCGGTGCGCAAGATCTGCGAGGAAGCGGAGGTTCAATTGATCGAAACGTCGCTCGGCTAAGCTATCGATCACGGTCCCGTTACATTTCGTTTGACATTCGTTCTTATTTCGAAATAATCCCGCTACGGTTTCGTAAAAACCTAAAAATGCTGCAATGCGAAATCGCGGGAGGGCTTTGTGGACGCAGTCCGTGACATCTTCGTCATCGGTGGCGGCATCAATGGCTGCGGCATCGCCCGCGACGCCGTTGGGCGGGGCTTTTCGGTATTTCTGGCCGAGATGAACGATCTTGCCAGCGGAACCTCCTCCGGCTCGACCAAGCTGATCCACGGCGGTCTGCGCTACCTCGAATTCTACGAGTTCCGGCTGGTGCGCGAGGCGCTGATGGAGCGCGAGGTTCTTTGGAAGAACGCGCCGCACATCATCTGGCCGATGCGCTTCGTGCTGCCCTATGCCAAGGGCCTGCGCCCGGCCTGGCTGATCCGGCTCGGCCTGTTCCTCTACGATCATATTGGTGGCCGCAAATTGCTGCCGGCGACCCGAACTCTGGACATGTCCAAGGATCCGGCGGGCAAGCCGCTGAAGCCGCTGTTTCACAAGGCCTTCGAGTACTCGGACGGCTGGGTCAACGATGCCCGGCTGGTGGTGTTGAACGCGCGTGACGCCGCCGACCGCGGCGCCACCATCCGCACCCGCACGAAAGTCGTCGGGGCGCGGCGCGAAGGCGATCTATGGGCGATCCGCGTGGAAGACGTGCGGACGGGAGATGCCGACGAGGTCAAGGCCCGGCTGCTGGTCAATGCCGCCGGTCCATGGGTCGATCACGTCCTGTCGACCACCGTGGGCCAGAACGACGTGCACAATGTGCGCCTGGTGCAGGGCAGTCATATCGTCATCAAAAAGAAGTTCGATGATCCGCGCGCCTACTTCTTCCAGAACAAGGACGGGCGCATCATTTTCGCCATCCCTTACGAGGAAGAATTTACGCTGATCGGCACCACCGATCGCGACTATCCCGGCGATCCGCATGACGTGAAGATCAGCGACACCGAGATCGACTATCTCTGCGCGGCGGCGAGCGAATATTTTGCTGAAGCCGTGACGCGTCCCGACATCGTCTGGACCTATTCGGCCGTGCGCCCGCTCTATGACGACGGTGCTTCGAAGGCGCAGGAAGCGACCCGCGACTATGTGCTGAAAGCCGATGGCGGCGGGGGCAAGGCGCCGATCGTCAACGCTTTCGGCGGCAAGATCACCACCTACCGCCGGTTGTCGGAATCGATGCTGGAAAAGGTCGAAGGTTTTCTCGGCAAGCGCGGCAAGCCGTGGACGGCGAACGCGCCCTTACCAGGCGGCGATTTCTCGGCCACCGGTTTCGACGCCCAGGTGGCGAAGCTGAAGAGCGCCTATCCTTTCCTCGACCAGCGCCTGGCGCGTCGGTTGACCAGGCTTTACGGCACGCGCGCGCAAGTGTTGCTCGGCCTCGCCAAGTCGAACGCCGATCTCGGCCGCAATTTCGGCGCCGATCTCTATGAGGCCGAGGTACGCTACCTCTGCGAAAACGAATGGGCGCTGACCGCCGAAGATGTATTGTGGCGTCGCACCAAGCGCGGTCTGCATCTCAGCCGCGAACAGGCCTCGGCGCTTGACGAATTCATGCGCGGCATAAGCCGGCGCCATGTCGCGGCAGCGGAATAGGGAAGGCGATTGATGCACAAAGCCTGGGAGGAGGCATCATGCTGGAACTGAGAAACGTGACGAAGATGGTCGGCGCGGTGGAGCATATCCGCGACGTGTCGCTGACGCTTCAGCACGGCTCGCTCAACGTTTTGCTCGGGCCGACACTGTCGGGCAAGACCAGCCTGATGCGGCTGATGGCCGGACTCGACGTGCCGACCACCGGTTCAGTCTGGTTCGACGGCCAGAATGTCACCGGCATGCCGGTGCAGCAGCGCAAGATCGCCATGGTCTATCAGCAGTTCATCAACTACCCCGCGATGACCGTCTACGAGAACATCGCCTCGCCGTTGCGCGTCGCCGGCACCGACCAGGCCAAGATCGACAAGGAAGTCCGCAACGCGGCAGGGCTTTTGAAGCTCACACCCTATCTCGACCGCACGCCGCTCAGCCTGTCCGGCGGCCAGCAGCAGCGTACGGCGCTGGCCCGCGCCATCGTCAAGAATGCCAGTCTGGTGCTGCTCGACGAGCCGCTCGCCAACCTCGACTACAAATTGCGCGAGGAGCTGCGCGCCGAACTGCCCAAGATATTTGCCGCCGCCGGCACTATTTTCGTCTACGCCACGACCGAGCCGCATGAAGCCTTGCTGCTCGGCGGCAATACGGCGACGCTGTCCGAGGGGCGGATCACCCAATTCGGGCCGACCATCGACGTCTTCCGCAAGCCGATCGACCTGGTGACGGCGAAAACCTTTGCCGATCCGCCGCTCAACACCATCGTGCTGGCCAAGAAAGGTCCCGATTTCCTTCTCGAGGGCGGCGTCAAGCTGCCGGTACCGGCCGAACTCGCCGGCATTTCCGACGCCAACTACACGATCGGCTTCCAGCCGCATCATCTGTCGCTCGAGCGGCCCAACGCTGCCGCGGTGCCTGTGCGCGCCAAGGTGACGATCACCGAGATCACCGGCTCGGAAAGCTTCATCCATCTCGATTTTGCCGATGCGCGCTGGGTCATGCTGACCCACGGCATCCGCGATTTCGAGCCCGACGCCGAGATCGAGGTGTTTATCGATCCGCGCCACATCATGGTCTTCGACAGCAACGGCAGCGCCGTCGCCGCGCCGAAGCTTGCGGCCTGAGGGGGAAGAGATGGCGCGCATCGACGTCAACCATGTCAGGCACTCCTACCTGCCCAATCCGCAGAAGGATGCCGATTTTGCGCTGCGGGAAGTGCACCACACATTCGAGGATGGCGGCGCCTATGCGCTGCTTGGGCCTTCGGGTTGCGGCAAGACCACGCTGCTCAACATCATTTCGGGACTTCTGCACCCCTCGCACGGTGAGTTGCTGTTCAACGGCAAGGACGTCACCAATCTGTCGACGCAGGAGCGCAACATCGCGCAGGTGTTCCAGTTCCCGGTCATCTACGACACCATGACCGTCTACGACAATCTGGCCTTCCCGCTGCGCAACCGCGGCGTGCCGGAGGCCGATGTCGACCGCAAGGTGCGGGAGACGCTGGAGATGATCGACCTGGAGTCGTGGGCGAAGAAGAAGGCGAGGGGCCTGACCGCCGACCAGAAGCAGAAGATCTCGCTCGGCCGCGGCCTGGTGCGCTCGGATGTCAATGCCATCCTGTTCGACGAACCGCTGACGGTTATCGATCCGCACATGAAGTGGGTGCTGCGCTCGCAGTTGAAGCAACTGCACCGCCGCTTCGGCTACACCATGGTCTATGTCACCCATGACCAGACCGAGGCGCTGACCTTCGCCGACCAGGTCGTCGTCATGTATGATGGCGGCATCGTCCAGATCGGCACGCCGGCCGAATTGTTCGAGCGCCCGCGCCACACATTCGTCGGTTACTTCATCGGCTCGCCCGGCATGAACGTCATGCCGGTGGCGATCGACGGCAAGACCGCGACCATTGGCAGCCAGCGGATCGAGCTGCCCGGCGCGCCAAAGACCGCCGCTGGGAGCTCCGGCGCCATCGAACTCGGCATCCGCCCCGAATATGTCAGGCTCGGCCGTGACGGCATGGCGGTTAAAATCAGCAAGGTCGAGGATCTCGGCCGCCACAAGGTGGTGCGCGCCAGCCTCGAAGGCCGCGAGATCGCTGCCGTCATCGGCGAGGACGAGAGCGTGCCGGCCGACCCAAAGGTTCGTTTCGATCCGGCCGGCATCAACATCTATGCCGATTCCTGGCTGGTTGAGATGGGGCGTGTCGAGATGGGGGCATAGATGGAAAAGACCTGGAACAACAAGGCCTGGTTCCTGGTGCTTCCGGTGCTGGTGCTGGTGGCGTTCTCGGCCGTCATTCCGCTGATGACGGTCGTCAACTATTCGGTGCAGGACACCTTCGGCAACAACGTCTTCTTCTGGGCAGGCACCCAGTGGTTCGAGGAACTGCTGTCGTCCAGCCGCTTCTGGGAAGCGATGGTGCGCAACCTGATCTTCTCCTTCATCATCCTGGCCATCGAAGTGCCGCTCGGCATCTTCATCGCGCTCAACATGCCGAAGAAGGGCTGGGGCGTGCCGGTCTGCCTAGTGCTTATGTCGTTGCCGCTGCTCATTCCGTGGAACGTCGTCGGCACCATCTGGCAGGTCTTCGGCCGCAACGACATCGGCCTGCTCGGCTACTACGTCAACGCGCTCGGCATCGACTACAATTACGTGCAGGATTCGTTCGACGCTTGGGTCACCATCATCATCATGGACGTCTGGCACTGGACCAGCCTTGTCGTGCTGCTCTGCTATGCCGGCCTGGTTTCGATCCCGGATGCCTTCTACCAGGCGGCCAAGATCGACGGCGCCTCGCGCTGGGCGGTGTTCCGTTATATCCAGCTGCCGAAGATGCAGCGTGTGCTTTTGATCGCCGTGCTGTTGCGCTTCATGGATAGCTTCATGATCTACACCGAGCCCTTCGTCGTCACCGGCGGCGGCCCCGGCAACTCGACCACGTTCCTGTCGATCGACCTCGTCAAGACCGCGCTCGGCCAGTTCGACCTCGGTCCGGCGGCCGCCATGTCGCTGGTCTACTTCCTGATCATCCTGTTGTTGTCGTGGGTGTTCTACACCGTGATGACCAACTACGACGCGGAGCGCTGAGATGAGCGGCGCCAACGAAAGAGCCGACAGAGTGAGCGAAACCACCGCTTCGGGAAAATTGGCGAGCACGCTTTCGCAGGATCAGGTCGCCCGGCTGATGCGCAAGCGCGGCGAGGAATCGCGCTGGTGGTGGATCGTGCCGACGATCTACATCATCGTGCTTCTGCTGCCGATCTACTGGCTCATCAACATGAGCTTCAAGACCAATGCCGAGATCGTCTCCTCGCTGACGCTCTATCCGCATCAGCCTACGATCGCCAACTACGTCACTATCTTCACCGATGCGTCCTGGTATTCGGGCTACATCAACTCGATCACCTATGTTGTCATGAACATGGTGATTTCCGTGGCTGCGGCGCTGCCGGCGGCCTACGCCTTTTCGCGCTACCGCTTCCTCGGCGACAAGCATCTGTTCTTCTGGCTGCTGACCAACCGCATGGCGCCGCCGGCGGTGTTCGCGCTGCCGTTCTTCCAGCTCTATTCGGCCTTCGGCCTGATCGACACCCACATCGCGGTGGCGCTGGCGCACTGCCTGTTCAACGTGCCGCTGGCGGTGTGGATCCTCGAAGGCTTCATGTCGGGCGTGCCCAAAGAGATCGACGAAACAGCCTATATTGACGGCTACTCCTTCCCGCGCTTCTTCGTCAGGATATTCATGCCGCTGATCGCCAGTGGCATCGGTGTCGCCTGCTTCTTCTGCTTCATGTTCTCATGGGTCGAGCTTTTGATCGCTCGCACGCTGACGACCACCGATGCCAAGCCCATCGCCGCCACCATGACCCGCACCGTTTCGGCCGCCGGCATGGATTGGGGCCTGCTCGCTGCCGCCGGCGTGCTGACGCTGATCCCCGGCGCGCTCGTCATCTGGTTTGTCCGCAACTACATCGCCAAGGGCTTCGCCCTGGGGAGGGTGTGATGAAACAAAAGCACGGGTTCATCCTCACCACCACCGCCAAGGGCTTTGCCCTGGGGAGGGTGTCACCATGAATCTCGACCTCACCTGGATGGCGTGGACGTGGCCGACGGCGGCGTTCTTCGGCACCATTCTTCTGCTGCTGTGCGGCATGGCGTTTTGGGAATTTGCCTCGCCGGGCGGCAATCCGCGCGTCGGCATCCTGCGCTTCGAGACGACGCGCGGCGACCGTCTTTTTCTGTCGCTGCTTGGCAGCGCCTTTATCCATCTCGCTTGGCTGGGTCTTGTCGGATCCAACCTGTGGTGGGCTCTCGCTCTCTCCGTGGTCTACGCCGTCGGCGTGTTCCGCTACGTATAGAGGGGGAAACTGTTGGATCGACCGCGTGCCGGTGGCCGTTCCAGATCGCACTTGAAACCTAAATGTGGAGGAAACCTATGCGACGGCAATTTTTAACATCAACAACTGCCCTTGTCCTGTTGCTCGGGGTAGGCAACGCCTACGCCGGAATGGATGAGGCCAAGGCGTTTCTGGACAAGGAAATCGGCCCGCTGTCGACGCTCGACCGGGCCGGCCAGGAAGCAGAAATGCAGTGGTTCATCGATGCCGCGAAGCCTTTCGCCGGCATGGACATCAAGGTCGTGTCCGAAACCATCGCCACCCACCAGTATGAATCGCAGGTGCTGGCGCCGGCCTTTACCGCCATCACTGGCATCAAGATCACGCATGACGTCATCCAGGAAGGCGACGTCGTCGAGAAGATCCAGACCCAGATGCAGACCGGCCAGAACCTTTATGACGGCTGGGTCAACGATTCCGACCTGATCGGCACCCACTGGCGCTACCAGCAGGTCCGCAACCTGACCGACTGGATGGCGGGCGAGGGCAAGGACGTTACCAATCCGAACCTCGACCTGAAGGATTTTATCGGCACCTCCTTCACCACCGCGCCGGACAAGAAGCTCTATCAGCTGCCCGACCAGCAGTTCGCCAACCTCTACTGGTTCCGTTACGACTGGTTCAACGACGAGAAGAACAAGGCCGACTTCAAGGCGAAATACGGCTACGACCTCGGCGTTCCCGTCAACTGGTCGGCCTATGAGGACATCGCGGAGTTCTTCACCGGCCGCGAGATCGACGGCAAGAAGGTCTATGGCCACATGGACTACGGCAAGAAGGACCCGTCGCTCGGCTGGCGGTTCACTGATGCCTGGCTGTCGATGGCCGGCAACGGCGACAAGGGCCTGCCGAACGGCCTGCCGGTCGACGAATGGGGCATCAAGGTCAACGAGAAATCACAGCCGGTCGGCTCCTGCACGGCGCGCGGCGGCGACACCAACGGCCCGGCTGCCGTCTACTCGATCCAGAAATACCTCGACTGGCTGAAGGCCTACGCTCCGGCCGAAGCCCAGGGCATGACCTTCTCCGAATCCGGCCCGGTGCCGGCACAGGGTGCGGTCGCGCAGCAGATATTCTGGTACACCGCCTTCACCGCTTCGATGGTCGACGCCGGCGCCAAGGCGGTGCTGAACGACGACGGAACGCCGAAGTGGCGCATGGCCCCGTCGCCGCATGGCGTCTACTGGAAGGACGGCATGAAGCTCGGCTATCAGGACGTGGGTTCCTGGACGCTGATGAAGTCGACGCCGACCGACCGCGCCAAGGCCGCCTGGCTCTACGCGCAGTTCGTGACCTCGAAGACGGTCGACGTGAAGAAGAGCCATGTCGGCTTGACCTTCATCCGCGAAAGCACGATCCACGACAAGAGCTTCACCGAACGTGCGCCGAAGCTCGGTGGTCTGATCGAGTTCTACCGCTCGCCGGCCCGCGTTCAGTGGTCGCCGACCGGCACCAACGTGCCCGATTATCCGAAGCTGGCACAGCTCTGGTGGCAGGCGATCGGCGATGCCTCGTCCGGCGCCAAGACGGCGCAGGAAGCCATGGACTCGCTCTGCGCCGAGCAGGAAAAAGTCATGACCCGCATCGAGAAGTCGGGCGTCCAGGGCGATATCGGCCCGAAGATGGCCGAAGAGCATGACCTCGCCTACTGGAACGCCGACGCGGTCAAGAACGGCAATCTCGCGCCTCAGCTGAAGATCGAGAACGAGAAGGAAAAGCCGATCACCATCAACTACGACGAACTGGTGAAGAGCTGGCAGAAGTAATCTTGGCGTACGCGCCAGGATCATAGTGAACGGGGAGGCGGCATCTTGCCGTCTCCCCTGTTTGTATAGGCGAGCTACCGGGAGGACTAATGACCGGATACATCCTTGCAATCGACCAGGGTACGACATCGACCAGGGCGATCCTGTTCGACGGCGCGATGAAGGTCGCCGGCAGCAAGCAGCAGGAATTCACGCAGCATTATCCTGCCTCCGGCTGGGTCGAGCATGATCCGGAAGAGATCTGGGCAAGCGTCGTCGCGACGGTCAAAGGCGCGCTGAAGGCCGCCGGCCGCGAGGCCTCGGATGTGGCGGCGATCGGCATCACCAACCAGCGCGAAACCGTCGTCATCTGGGACAAGGCGACCGGCAAGCCGATCCACAATGCCATCGTCTGGCAGGACCGCCGCACCGCGCCGCTGTGCCAGAAGCTGAAAAAACACGGCCTGGAGAAAAAGTTCACCAAAAAGACCGGCCTGCTGCTCGATCCCTATTTCTCCGGCACCAAGATCGCCTGGATGCTGGACAAGGTAAACGGTGCGAGAAAGCGCGCCGAAAAGGGCGAACTGCTCGCCGGCACTATCGACAGTTTTTTGATCTGGCGGCTGACCGGCGGCAAGGTGCATGCGACGGATGCCACCAACGCCTCGCGCACGCTGGTCTATAACATCGAGAAAAATGTCTGGGACGACGAGCTGCTCTCCATCCTGCGCATCCCGGTGGCGATGCTGCCTGAGGTCAAGGATTGCGCCGACGACTACGGCGTGACGGAAAAAAGCCTGTTTGGCGCCGAAATCAAAATCCTTGGCGTGGCCGGCGATCAGCACGCAGCGACCATAGGCCAGGCCTGTTTCGAGCCAGGCATGATGAAATCGACCTATGGCACCGGCTGCTTTGCGCTGCTCAACACCGGCGCCGATCTAGTGCGCTCGAAGAACCGGCTGTTGACCACCATCGCCTATCGGCTGAACGGCAAGACTACCTATGCCTTGGAAGGCTCGATCTTCATCGCGGGTGCCGCCGTGCAATGGCTGCGCGACGGCATCAAGGTGATCGGCAAGGCCGAGCATAGCGGCGTTTTGGCGGCAACCGCCGACCCCACGCAGAACGTCTATCTGGTGCCGGCTTTCGTCGGTCTCGGCGCGCCGCATTGGGACGCCGAGGCGCGTGGCGCGATCTTCGGGCTGACCCGCAACTCTGGCCCGGCGGAGTTCGCCCGCGCGGCGCTGGAATCCGTCGCCTACCAGACGCGCGATCTCCTCGACGCCATGCGCAAGGACTGGAAGGGGGCGTCGGCCAAAACCGTGCTTCGCGTCGACGGCGGCATGGTGGCCTCCGACTGGACCATGCAGCGGCTGGCCGATATCCTCGATGCGCCGGTCGATCGCCCGACCATTCTGGAGACGACGGCGCTGGGTGCGGCGTGGCTTGCCGGCTCGAAAGCAGGCGTGTGGCCGAAGGCGAAGGATTTTGCCAAGAGCTGGGCGCTCGAGCGCCGCTTCAAGCCGGACATGGATGCCACGGTGCGCTCGGCAAAGCTCGCGGGCTGGCGCAATGCGGTGCGCCGGACGCTGAGCGCGCGGTAGTAAATCATGGCGGGGGAAGGGGATGAATCCACACTGGTATGGGGCCTGGCGCGACGAGGCTGTCGAACAATTGGATGCAAAGAATGCACGCTTGCAGCAGGAGTTCCGACTCGGCAGTTGGCCTCGCTATGACTATGATCTGACAGAAGGAAAGCTTCTGTTCTCGGACAACGGCATCACCAAGGTCGTCGCCGAAATCCAAATCGCCGGATCGACGAGTGCCAAGGCCAGCAACTGGCTCTGGGCTTGGGCAAATTCAAACCTGCCTGGCGACCTGCTTGCCGACGCAGAGCTGGTTCGGTCTTTCGGACAGGAGCATTCCATTGATGAGCTGGCTCAACCCTATGCGATAGATTTGAACAACGACTTGGAAGTGCTCGGCTGGAAAATGACCGCAGCTGCGGTTCGAATCTGCAACGGCCTCGGCGCATACCGTTCTCCGCGTGGTGAAGGCGGAGCCCTGTATCTGATCTTCAAGAGCGTCAATTGGGCCAGCTAATCCGCCGCGCCCGTACCCAAGCAACCTACGGAAAAGCCCGCGCCGTTGCCGGCGCAGGCTTTTCTACTCAACACTTGGTACCAACTCAGCTCAATAGGGCGAATTGCACTGTTGACGCGGGCCGTAATTGGGCTGGAATGTGTTGTCCGAAGCGCGGTACGACCGATAGCGGTCGTAGCACCACTGCACATGGGCATCGCCGCGGTTGTTCTCGCTGTTGACGATCGCACCGGTGATCAAGGCGCCGGTGGCGAAGGCAGCCAGCGGGAACCAGTAGTCGCCGTGACGGCGATAGCCGCGGTGATATTCGCGATAGCCGCGATGGCCATTCCAATAGCTGCCGCCATCATTGTTGCGCGAGAACTGGCGGCCTACGCGGAAATCGCGATTGCCGGAATTGCGGTTGCCATGGCGCATCCACCGCCAGTTGTCATGACGAGAATCGCTCACATTCACGATGTCGGACGAAGTTGCTGATGACTGGGGCACGAACATCTGGGCGGCATTGGCCGGCATAGCGGCGGCCGCGGCAAACGAAATTGACAGGGTGGTCGCCAGTAGACCCGTTGCGATCTTGTTCATGATCTTCTCCTTGAAGGGTGGTTGACGTCCCTTGTGAGACGAAAACGGCCCGCTCGTGCGATGGTTCCCACCAAAACAGTAAGTTGCTGATTTGTAATGTTTCTCGAATTCGGCGCGTGAGAAAAGGCGCGTCTCGCGCGCCAACAGATCGAAGCGGCGACCACGTTGCGGGAGCGGCTCACCGGGCTGGTGACGACGCAATTTGCGGCGCGTCTGGCGATGGCTGAAACCCCGGTCGAAGGGCCATCTTTTTCCGGTTGACCGGTCGCGGCACTCTCCCTATGTTCCGCGCAATTTCGAGGGCGGCCTTTAGAGCCCGCGGGAGCGCGTAGCTCAGCCGGTAGAGCAACTGACTTTTAATCAGTAGGTCTCGGGTTCGAACCCCGACGCGCTCACCAACAACACCAAGCACTTAGCGCAGAAATCCGGCAATTTTCATGCGCCACGACGGTTACCGAAATTACCAGCGTTTCCGGGCGTTGCCTTGGGTTTCCTGCCGTTAGCGGGGAATCGATGGCGCACAAATGGCGCACGAGAGAGCCTGCTCGCCCAAAAACGCACGGCCTGCGAGACTCAGATGTCGGACATTTTTTTCGCGTTTCGAAGCGAATAGGGATACATTGATTTTTCCCGAGTGTTTTTTAGGCGGGGTTCAGTTCCAAAACTGGTGGGGGACATTCCGTGAATAGAACTACTTTACTCCTCGCCGTGGTCTTGTCTGTCTGTCTTTTCAACGGCTGTGTCAGTCGGACTGTGAAAAAGGAACCCATATGGCACGTCGACCCTTACACACCAATAGAACCTCATGGGGCTAGGCAATTTGAACAAATAACTGATGATACAAAGAACGAGATCAAGAATAGTAATTCGCGAATAGCCTACCGGTTGTGCTTGTTTCAAAATTCGGATTGGGCCGATATGTACAATGGCTTTGATGATATACACAATATAGAATACTATGGTCGATTAAGACCAAATAACTGTGTAGATATAGATCAAAAGTTAATTTACACCAATCATGTTTGTTCTAAGTTCGGGTGCGATTGGCTTTATAGAGTAGCGAGGCACGAAGGAGACACGAAATATACTGACAGGCACATAGTCGCCGGTTGGTATGGTCTAGTTCGTGATGTTAACAAGACGCACGTCGGAGTGCATACAGCTACCGGTTATTATGATGGTGCGATTGTCCAACGAGATCACACTGTCACCTATATGGTCTGTTCGCAGAGCGAAAACGCGAAAGTGGTAGTTGACGACTTTGATGGAGGAACGAAGTCTGTCGTTCCACTTCATGGATGTGCCGTTGTGGAGGGTAAATACATGTATTTGACGGGTAGTTATGGACTGGTGGCATCTTATCAATCGTTAGAGCACGATGAAACGAAACGTGTTCGAAAAGCTAGAGGAGGCCACCGTTAACAGTTCCTTCGCAAGACGATGCCAAGAACTTAGCTCTTGTGCGAAACCGCGAAGCGGTACTCGGGACAAACCGTGGCGAACTTGACCGCTCCGCTTCAGATCAGAGTTAGTCGCTAACCACCCCCCGACAAAGCCCCGTCTCATGCAGCAAGCACCGCAAGCACGGCGGGCTGCCCACAACGACGTCGACCAGGCTATCCGCCAGGATCATCCTATCCCTGTTCGGATCCACGTCCATAAACGACCGCACGCCGTAAACCTCGCGGCCCTTGCTGGTCCTAACCCGTCCCATGACTAGCGACGGCATGCTCTGGTCTTTGTGTGAAATGCACTGGCCTAGTTTGAAGCGCCAGGAGACGACAGGCTGTTCGGCGGCAATAACAATAGCGTTCATTTCAGTTCTCCAGTTGGGCCTCTCCAAGGCCGCGCCGGATGGCCGGCAGCCGGGGGAGAGAGGCGACTGGAGATCGCTGGCAAGCTTTTAGGCGCTTAGCCTTGGACATGGCTTGCCACCCCGGCCAAGAGGATCTTGGTCCGCCGCTGCTTCGACCTTTTTTGCAGATAACCCCTTACCCTTGCCGCAAAGCATGGCCGAGAATCGATGGGTACGCAAGTATCTTTAAGCTTTTATTTTTCAGTCTT
The DNA here is from genome assembly GCF_040318795.1 of Mesorhizobium sp. M1004. Lineage (NCBI taxonomy): Bacteria > Pseudomonadati > Pseudomonadota > Alphaproteobacteria > Hyphomicrobiales > Phyllobacteriaceae > Mesorhizobium > Mesorhizobium sp. M1004. Next base: position 181,084 of record NZ_JAMYNB010000005.1, on the reverse strand, counting down.
GAAGTCGACAAGGCGCTTTCGCCTAGTAACAAGGCGAAAGCGCCTTAACTGTCAATACCGGTTATGCGAAAGCGCCTAATCTTTACTGTGAGAATCCATATGGACTCCAGCGTTGTTCTGTGGAATCCATACGTATCTGAGCGAGGGAAAGATGCCACCATGAAGCACGACCATATCTTCGATGAACTTGCCCAAGCCATCAGAGCGCCCCGCCAGGACGTATGGCGCCCAGTCCGCGCCTTTGCCATCGATATGGCAGGCAAGCTGTTCCTGGGCCTCGCAATTGGCCTTGGCGTCGGCATTGGGATGGCGCTGGCAGGTTAGCGTAGATCTGCCCCGGCGATGCGCCGCGTGAATGCCCGCTCGACTCCAGCAACAGCCTCATCCTTCGTTTCGACTGATCCGCGCGCGCCGCCGTCATGGCACGTCCAGAACCAAGTGCCTGCGGCTGGGCCGTGCATCGTCTTCATGATGCGGCCGACCTTTTCCTGCTGGAACGCTGCGGCGAAATCGAAGGGCGCCGTCTGCCCTCCTATGACGGTCCGCGACCATGCCAGCCAAACGCGAGCACCTCGGCCGAGCACGAACTTGAACGCCTCGTCCTGTTTCTCGAACGTCTGGAGGATCGCGCTTCCGTCGAGGACCTGAAAACCCCGTTGATAGGCGAAACGGACGGTGAGGCGATCTGCTGGCATGGCTCCGATATAGCGTTCAATCTTCCTAAGGCGCTACCCAGCCATAGAAATGGCCGGTGCGTCTTTGGGTCTGTGGGGGGCCGCACCGGCCACTGCGGGAAGATAGTGGCCCCGCATTGCCTAAGATACGAGCATATTAGCAATCACGCAATTAACCATGTGGCGCTGCCCGGTCGAAACTCAGGCAATGCCCCCTTGAAGGCTCAAACGAGAGGACAAGCTAATAACCGTCTGGGAGTTGCGGGCATGGACGACGGTATGGGCGAGCATCTTGAGGTTTTCGACCTTGACGCTTTGCGCAAGGCTTTTCTTGAATTCGTAGAAGAGCATAAAACCACGGATCATCCTGAGTGGGGCGATCTCGCCAAGCTCTTCCTCGAAAAACAACGAGAGGGGCACCAAGAACCGGACCCTTCCCAAGCTCCCGTGAGGGGGTGAACCTGGCAGTAGGCGTCACCGTCATCTTGTCGTCTATCAGCGATTGAAAGGTCCAGCCTTTTGCCATCTGGTCCCCATATCGCGGCGCGCTCACTCGTCGCTGGCCGGAGTCAATTCCAGCTCGGCCGGGGATAGGCCTTGTAGCAACTGGCTCAGCCGAAATTCGTCGACCCAATAGGCCTCGCCATCGACCAGCACACGAGCGCTATAGCTACCGCCGGAATAGCTCTGCCCGGTTATGTAGACCTTGTGGCGATCAAGGGCCTTGCGCACCGCAGCGCGCTTGGAATTCTGGCTAGAAGCGGGATTGGCCACGGACTCATTACTCATCCAAAACATGGCCCGCGCCCATTGGCAGTGCGGGCGCGGGTCGACCAAGCTTTGGAGCCTTGGCCAGCAGCCGGGAAGTGAGGCCGACCTGGCTGCCGTACGTGAAACTGGCCGGGGGGCAGCGAAGTTCCGAGTGGAAACAAAAAACCCCGCCGGTTGGCGGATTGTGCTGAAACATTAGCAACCTCTTGACGGTGCTGCCGCCCGCTCCAGAATCCTCTTATGGCTCGGGGTATCAAGGTAGGCGACGAGGTCGCCGTCACGGCGGTGGTCCGCGGTCGGGTGACACCCGATCGCATAAGCGTGACGATTCCCTCCTACGACTTCCCGCATTCTGTTGTGGATTCGACTTCGAAGGCTGTGATTGGCCAGCATATGGAATTAATCGGCCCGGTCACGCGCATAGACGGCGACAAGGTGACCGTCAGCCTCCGGCCATTGGTGACCGTCGACGCCAAGCACGTGCGCCCGGTCGAAAACCATGCGGCGCCGAAGCGGAAGGCGCGGCTTGTCGATAAGGCTTAGATCCCATATGGCGGGGAGCGTTGGGCGCGTCCTTGTGCCAGCGCAGGGATGATGATTTGCTGCGATTCAACAAAGCGAGGGAACGCCATGGCGGACACCGTTATGAAGGCTCCGGTTCTGGATGTAGTTTTAGCATCGGGGATCGACGCCGCCGTAGGCACGGTGTCGGTCACATTTGGATCAATCGACACAAAGAGATTCCAACTCGATTTCTCCGCACAATGTGTTCCTTTGGCAATCGCTGCCCTCTCGGCCGAGATGGGGAAGCTCGTCGCCACTCTTCCTGCTGAAATGACACCAAAACTGCAGGGCATTTCCATAACGAGCACGCAGTTGGCGATGAAAGAGGACGGCACAGTAGCCATCTTCCTCCGATTGGAGAGTGGAGCGGAACTGCCGCTTGATTTTCGATTGGATGACCTTACCCGGCTGCGTCAACAAATAGACGAAGCGGTTACACTCGCCGATCGAAAGACCCACCACTGATAAGCGCTGTGAGCGATAGGGCACGGTGCCGATGCGGCCACCTTAGTTGCAACAAACAGCGACATGGCGCGTTGAGGATCATTCGCGGGATGGAGCTTCAAAAATGGATGCAACAACGGCTGCTTTGCTGGTTTTGCTTTCTTGCAACCCCAGCCAGGAAGTGTGCAAACCACTCGATATATCGCCGGCCATGTTTGGATCGCTTGGTACGTGCCAGTTGACGTTGGCCAGGAGGCTCGCGGACGCGCCGAACGGGGAGATTGTCGGACGATGCCGTTCGATCGACCCAACCGTGACAGGTTCCGTGCCAGCCGGGTACAAAATGATTGTCGTTACGCGAGGTAGAGGGGTGGACGCGGTGAGCAGTCGCTACATCGTGCCGCGCGTTGACTGACGCCCGCAACATCGCTCCCGACCCCTGAGAAGATCGCGCCGTGTCAATGGCAATCTCGCGCAGCCGCTGGCCGCTCAGTATCTAGTATGAATTGGCGTCTGCCAGTCCTGGCGTTTGTTGGCGCCGGGGGCCGTTCTCCGGCCGATTCGACAGAACAGCTCCCTTCTGGTTTAGTGATCCGGAGGGATTTTCAACATGCGGTTGCTTTCTTTCGCGGTACTGGCCGGCGCCTGCACTTTGGCAGCTTGCGCCGACTACATGAGCCATCACGATTCCGTCACACTCGGCCTGGGCGACGCTATGCTGGCAAATCAGGCGGTTCAAACTGTCGACCCTTTCCCTCCTGACGCGCAGAACACGAGGATCGAGGGCGACGGACGCCGCGTCGCCGCAGCGATGGGCTTTAGGCAGAAGCCCGGCGGTGGCGGTGGATATACTGGCCCCTGCCTCAATCCGAGTGATACCGCCTCGGACGGCTCCAGATGCGGTGACCGGGCGGCAACCGAAAAGCCGGGCGGCGCCTTCTAGCCGGCGGCCGCCTAATCTTTTACCATCTAAAGAGCCCCGATCTCGTCACGCACGACGCGCCGGAAGCGGTCAGCGAGTTCAGCCTGCGATTGCTTCGATGCCGGCGAACTGCCGGCAGGCATGTGGATGTGAATCCCGCCCATGTTGACGGTTTTCCCACCGCCCTTAATGGCATCACCCACTGCGGCGCGTTGTTCCGGACGGAAGAAGGCCACGGCCTCGTCTGGCCGCTTCCAAGCTTCCACCTTCTGAGTGTCGCCGGGATGGATGGCACCGCCCGTGGCGAAGCCTCCGTGTTTTGCTTTTTCCCAAGCGATATAGTTCTGATAGGCGAACCCGCCATTGCCAGGGTAGAAAACACCGCCGACGTACCTGAAGGGATTTTGCTGGCTGCTTCCACCCATTCCGCCCGAGCCTCCGCCCGACGAGCTACCGCCGGAATAGGAGCCTGCAGACGAGGCGGACGACTTGATCGCCGACTGCATGGCGCGCAGCAGGGAAAGACCGGTCTGGCCGTCCTTCTCCATCGTCTCGAGATAGCCAACGGAGCGCTTGATCTCCTCGACTGTCTGGAAGGTGTTTTCCTCGATCGACTTCAGTCGATCGGCACCAGCCATAAGCGGCATGGCGCCACCAACCGAACCACCGGCGTCGTGACCAGGAACCCCCCTGCGGATGGCCTCAAGGTTAGAGACGCCGATCGCCGCCGTCGATTTGGCGTCAAAGACGTATTCTTGCCCGTGAACCAAGCCGGCGACACGATCAGTCGGTGCGTGCCCCGTAAAGCCACCGGTGGCAAATAGGGCGATCGACTTGACGCTATCGTACAGTGACCCTTGACGTGCGGGAGTGGCGGGGGCAGGTGCGAAATGGGGTTGCTGCGCCAGGCCGCCAGGCCCGCTGTAAGGCCGCTGGACGCTGACCGAGCCACCACCCACCACGGAATAGACGGTGGTGATGTTGATCGTCTTGTCGTGCAATTGCTGGATCGCACGCTCAAGCAAATTGACGCTGCTTGTGGTCGAATCGACCTGCATCTCTGCGGCGACGAACGCGTCAATGAACGCGTTTACCGGCCCGACAGGAAGCCCACCTTGGATTAGTGCATTGCGCAACGTATCAATGCCATCGGCAACCATTTGCGCGCTAGCTCCGCCTCTGCGCATGGAAGAGAACAGCTTGTCGATCGTGCCTGTGGCGGAAGAGATCGCCGCTTGCGCACCCTTGATATTGGCGACATCCGGGAGGAAATCTTGAATAGACGCCGTGCTGGCCGCGCTTGCGATAGCCTGATGTGCGGAGATCAACTCAAGTTTGGTATTGCGCAGTTCGTTATTGTAGCTGACCAGCGTTTGCAGTTGCTGCTGATTTGCCAGGGCCGAAGCCTGCGCCATTGATTGCAGCGAGCGAACGTTCGGATCAATGCCAGTGAGCGCACCTAGCGATCCGCCACCTGCCTTCAGGTCCGCGAGCAGTTTGCCAACAGCGCCGGAACTGCCATGCGCGCTGGTGCCTACATTCTTCAAGCCCTTGGAGATATCGAAAAGCGTCGCTTCGGCGGCCTTGCCGTCGGGGCCGATCGATTTGATGCCCTGGTCTTTTGCGAGCGTGTCTGCAAGCTTCTTAGCTTCGTTCACCGCAGCCTGGAGGCCATCGGCAAAGTGTCGGGCATCTGGAGTCAGGGACGGGTCCATCCGGATATCGCCAACCGATGCAACGAGCTTGTCGACGTTGACGTTGCCTGCATCGATCGTATCCGCAAGCTTGCCGAATGCTTCGGAGCCGGCCGAACCAACGACGTCTGACGCTCTGGCCAGATCGCGCAAATCGACCTTCAGATGATCAAGCGAAGCCGCCAAGGATCGCTGGTCGTTTTCGATTTGGGTTGCGGCGTCGGCAGCCAGCACGGACTGCGGAAGCTTCGCGGCTTCATCCGCGTATTTCTTCAAAGCTTCTGTGAGGTGCGGATAGGTGTTGGCCACCTCGTCGAGAAGCTTTTTGTGACCCTCTAATATCTCATCAACAGACAGGATGTCCTCACGCGTAGCAGCCATATAGACGGCAACCGCGCCAACCGCAGCAACGCCTGCCGTGGAGAGAATACCCGGCAGCGTGGTCAGCCACGTGCCGAACGCAGCACGTACGCCTGCGCTGGCAGCAATGATGCCTTGTGGGCCGGACATCGCAAAGGAAAGGTGGTTCATCTGTTGAGTCAGCACCATTGACGGCGACTGGCCCATTGCCAGGCTTTCCGCGGCGGAACGGGCTGCATGGCCTAGTGACGCCAACTGCGAGGCGCCAAGGCGAGAGGCGACAGCGCCTTCCTCTACCGCTACGGCGCCGCCCATATGCTTAGCGCGCGCGAGATCCATGACGCGATTGACTTCAGATTGATCGACGCCGAGCTTCTTGGCTGCCGAGTCAGCCGTAAGCAGGGCGCGTTCCATTCTCTGTGTTGCCTGGTAGGCAGGGTCCACGCTGCTCTTCAGCCGCTCCCATGCCTTGGCTGTTGACGAGATCGAGCCCGACGTCATCTTCATGACGCTGGCGCTCTTTTCCATCGCGACCGTGGCTGCGTTCTCTCCGGCGATGAATTTCGCCTGGGCCGCTTCGGCACTCTTCATCGCCTTAACGTAGGCAGCCGAGCCGGCTTCAGATGGCCTGGCGTCGATTATGAGCTCGGTAATGACGGTTTCGTTGGCCATCAGAGTTTCGCTTCCTTGGGCTCGGCCGGGCGGAAAATCTTAGTTGACCATTCAACGTGCATTACCGGTGGCAGCTTGAACTCGTCTGGGTCTGGGACGGCCGCCATCCGCGCCAACAGTTCGCGCGCCTCGCGGTTTTTGCCGTCCTTGAACAGCGCGCTGGCCTTTCGGATATTGGCCTTCATGAGCCTGACCAATTTGTCCTGTGACCCAACAGCGGCGGCAGCTGCGTTCATGCCATTTGCGGCGTTGCCGAAGGCTTCGTGCATGCGCTCGAGCTCGTCAGCCAGGTCGAGCGCGTGCTCGCTGATGGCGGCCTTCGTCATGGATTTGTGCGCGTCGGCAAGCGTTTGGCGTGCAGTTTTCATTTTCTACTCCTAAGTGCAGAGATCGGATCCGGTTCGAAAACCGACAGGCCAGCGGCGAGCATCTTGTCCCGCAGCGCGCCGGCATCGGGGTCGCGCCGCACGCCTTCAGGGTAAAGAATATCGGCAAAGGCTGGGGCGGTTTCATGCGGCTTCAAATTGAGCGCCTGGGATTGCACGCAATAGCAGGCGAAGTGCGCCACCTCTTCCCAGGGCCGATCCAGCAACATGCTGGCGAGTTGTCCGCCGCGGCTGGGATCGCGGGATGCTATTTCCATGCAGCGGGTGAGCGCGTTTTTGTCTTTAGTCATTTGCCATCATTTCGTACGCACTGGGCTCCCATCCGCTGTTTCGATTGCGTGCAGCGGTCTTCGGATCTTGCTGGGATTGCGGCGTCATGCGCAGGGAACGAGCCGCAGCCGATGCTGCGCGCGACTCCCGCTCGCGCATCTTCAAGAGCCGGTCAAACCGCTCCAGTCCGCCTTCCTTCACGATCCAGTCGGGACGAAATTCCGCGACCATCTTTGACAAGTCGCGCGCCGAAACTGAGTGGCGAACATAGCTCGCCAGGAGTTCGGCATTTTCCGGCCGAAAGAAACCAGACGGCATGCACGCAATGACGTCGAACCATATTGCGGTCTCGGCTTCCGACAGTCCTTCCGCCGGCCGCAACGGGGTTGCCTGACCGATGTTGATGGTCTGGATTGCCAGACTTGCCGCGGATTTTCTGCCTCGCGCCACCATGAAAAACCTTCTTCAAAAACAAAAAAACTGGACGCTTAGCAAAAGTCACCGACCCATCGGTTGCAAGCGTCCGCCCTGCTTTTTGGTCGAGACCGCCTAGGGGGCAGGCCATCCTACCACCGGGCAATACGGGGAAAGGGCCGGCGACCGCGGGTCAGACGCCACCGCGGCCACCGGATGGGCACCCCGTCCGGCTGCCCAATCTCTTGATTTATGACCGGAGCTGCGCCAATCGGCGCCGAGCCGCATCGAGGCGGGGCGTCTGGCTGGTCGATCTTCCGGTGATCAAAGCGCTCGAGTTGGCGGGCACACTGACAAAGCTGAACTCAAGCATCTCGCTGCTGGTGAAGCGCTGGCCGCCGTACGGCTTGGCGGGGTTGAGCGGAACGCTTTTGAGCGGCACGAAGCCGATGCTCGTTGAATTGATGACGCCAGCCTTGATCAGGCCGTAGACCTCGTCCGACTTGGCGCTAATCCCTTCGGCCGGGAACTCGACCACGGCGACGAGCTTCCCGCCTTCAAGGCCGATGCTGAGTGCTTTCGCGATAGGGTGATCGGCATCGTGTTGCCAAAGCACCGTCGGTGATCGGCGGAAGGCGTCGAGCTTAATCCCGGCCTGGTCGATGATATCGCCCATACGATCCACCTCGCCGGTGGATACGATTGCCCGAACCTGGCGCGGACCAATTCCGGCACCAGAGAACTTCAGGACTGTAGGCGCAAAGGAGCGTTTGATCTCAGTCATTCGAAACCCTTCACGAGCGCCTGCAGTGATGTTGCCAGGTCTGACGCCGCCTCCTTACTGAGATTGGCCGAAAGCTGTTCGCCGAGACGTGTCTTCAGGATTAGGCGCACGAGATCATGATGGCGCTCGGCCGAGATGCCGAACGGCGGGTTGATCATTTCGATATCGAGTTCGCGCATCTCTAGTTCCCCGCCAGCGCTACAAGCGGGCCAGCAACAGTGTTGTTGCCGAGATCGTGCACGTTGATGTCGAAACGCGCGGTCGCACGGCAGCCGATTTGGTCGTACTCGAGGTATCGCTCCTCAGTCGTTTTCACGGTCACGCCGCGGCGGTCGCCGAGGGTTGCCGCCATGGATAGGTCGCCGAAGGCAATCATCACCTTGCCCGACTGATCGCCGCTGCCTGGCAGGCTGGGCACGGCTTCGATGAGATAAGAGCCGTACTGCAGGATCGGCTTCGGGCCGGTAGGCGTCATTTCAAGCCCGACGACGGTCGCGCCGAGGCGAACAAACGTCTGGCCGATTGCGTATGAACTCGCGTACCACTTTGCGTTACCCAAGGCATATTCAGGGCAAGCGGCAATAACTGTGCCCAGGTCGGCGGCCGTTAGCTCGGCGAACGTGTCGTTGTTGGTAGCCGCCACGATCTTCCCGGCGTCGTGGTTGCCATCGATGAGCTTTGTGGAGATCCCGACAATCCCGCCATAGGCGCCTGTGCCGTCACCATTCCAGCCGCAATCATCCTCAAGCTTTGAAATTGCGAAGGCTGCATCCTCGGCGAAGTCTTGGCCAACGTCGATCGTCTCGTCCTCGCCGAGTTCGCTGGAAATGCGAGACAGGGCTGCCGCTTTCTTGGCGTTAAGCGTCACGGAACTCCAAACGCGGTCCTGCTCTGCAATCGCTGCATTTTCGCCGACGAAGGCAGCCGTCAAACCTGTGTCGAGCCGCGGGAATGAGCGCGTGTCCGAGCCCATGCGCTTGATGTCGGCGTTGCGTCGAAACGTTCCGACCAGCGCGCGGATCTTGATGATCCCGGCCTCAACTTCAGTCGGTACTAAAAAGCCACCGAATGTGCCGTTGGCTTCGGCTTGCGAGGTCAGCGTCTTGCTTACTCCAGCGCCTTGCGCTTTCTGAATGGCGACCCCGTTTTTCGCGCACCATGCTTTGGCGACCTCGTCACCATCGTGCAGAGCCGCACGGAAAAACATGCCGGCCTTTAGGGCTGCCGCGTCGTTATCGAAAGCGCGGACACGGGCGCCAGTGTGGAAGAGTTCATGCCGCATTGCTAATTTCCTTTTTGGAGATAATTCCCGCCGCAACGGCGGATTCTAGAAACGTGTACGCACCGTCGCCGACGACTGGCGGTCCGAACAGCGGACCGCTGGTGACATCGCAAATCAAATTGGGATTGTTCCCGCCAATGCGCCTCAGATGTTCCCTAAAGGCGGCCGCCTCCTGGTTAGCCTTGCGGAGCTCGAGCACTGCCATCGCCCGGCGCCTCACGATCTCCCGCCAGGCGGCAGCTGTTTCCTGAATCGCTTCGGCTGCTGCAATGCGGCGCGCTTGGTTTTCCTGTTCCGCCAGCGCATCAACGGCAATCTCGATTGCGCGCTGCTCGACTATCAGCCTGAAAAGCTCTTCCCCCGGCGTTGGAGGGCGATCGTCTGGAACCGTGGAACCGTCCAACATCGAGGCTGCTAGATCGCGGGGATCTGGTCCCGAATTCGATTTTTCCTGAGGCCGAATACCTTGGTGCTCAAGCTCGAGCCGGGCAGCGAGAATATCCTTTCCGCGCGCTTTGAAGCCGGCAGCCTTGCGCTGGATTTCTTCGAATTCTTGCGCAGGTGGGCGCCTTGCCTCTGCTTTCGCGGTGGCCATGTTTTATCCTTCATTATCTCGAGAAACGGTAGCCCGCGCACATCTCCGACGAGACGCGCGCGGGGTCGATCGACAACCGCCGTTGCCGACAGTCGGATTGGGAAGTGGAGGCGCACCCAAAGGTGCAGATTGACCGCGCCCTCGGCTACTGACCGAAAGAGCGCGTTACGCGTGACGGTGACGAGACGTCATGCGCAAAGCTTGTTTGGGGATGTCTCTACCCTCAAAGCTAAAGCCGGATTTGTGGCAAGTTGTGTTGATGCTGCCAGCAACAGCGCCACTTTCTCCAGGACGTCGTTAGCGGCCTGCACATATCTATGCCGTGTCACGCCAAGATCGTTGCCGGCTTCGCTCGCGGTTGCGCTGCTGGTTGCGAGCGACAGGATGCGCATATCGAAACTGTCGAGATGTTCAACCAGCCACTTCTGCACAATCATTCGTATAGCCTGGTCGGCCGCGCGCTTTGCGTGTCCGTCATGACTGGATCCACTGCCGTGGACGCGCGACACACCACCCGTAAAGCCGTCGGCAGCGCCGTAGGCAGTGGGGAGGTAGGTGACCGCTGGCAACACAGGAGTGTTGGCGTATGCCGCGGCAAGCACTGCAGATGCAGCAACGGCGCGATCATTCGCACCCGAAAAGAAGGGCGTGCGACCAGACGACAGCGGTTGTATCGGCACCCGGCGGAAAGGCTCCGGCTGCCATGCGCCGGCAAGCTTGACGTAGTCCTTTAGGCAAGTTGCGCTTCGCGTCGCCTTGATGGCCGGCTTTTCGTAGGTCCGATATTCTGAAGGCTTTAATGTTCTGCCTTTTTTAGTGAGACCGCGCGCTATCATTGCGCCGGCCGGGATAATGATGTCGCCGGTCACAACCTTGCCCAGCGCAAGAACGGGGCCGCGCTCTGTGCGGCGAGACATTGTGAACGTAAGCGCGCCAACGTGCCAAGTCCGGTACTGCCATCGTTCAGCGTGCGTTTTGCCCTTGCCCAGCCGCACAAACACGGGGCCTAGCATGGCGCGCTGGATCTCCTGTATATCGGGCCTCATGCGCCAGCCAGCGCCGACAGCTTCCTTGTCTAGTGTCTCAAGGGGGTCAGGCAGGCAGTCGGGCACGTGCGGTGCCAGGAGCGCGTCCACAGCATCCAAGGCAGCAAGCCGCTTGTTGTCGTTTGCTGCCTTGAGGCGCTTCTGCGTAGGGGTGGTGGTGATGCGCACACGGTCGTCCGGCAGGCTGTCCACCCACGTTCGGCGCGCGGCCAGGTTCACAAAGTCTTCTGCTCTTTTTGGATGGTTCATTGGGTGGTCATCCCATGGGAGAAACCGGCCAAGCCGGTAGTGCCGAGCCGCAACGCGCGGGACGGGTAAGAAAACGGTGCATAACGTCTCGCGCCGTGCATTAGGTGTTGCTAATTCTTCTTTCCCGGCGTCCCAGTCCGGTGGGGCTTACTGAAGGCGAAATGCCAAACCGCGCAGCTTCCACCTCGCGCCATTTGAACTTTCATATTCCCGATGACGTCGCTGACGCTATCGTCGGGTATATCGGCTGCTCTGCTCCTGGCCGGATCATTTCAACCTTTGCTGCCGTTCAGTGGGTGCGAGATAAAGTTCCCGATTGTGAGATGTCCGACGATCAGCTCGAGCGGTGCGCCGTATTGGCCGCAGTCGACGAAGGCCTAGCCGTGCATTTCGATCGGCGAGGACGCCAGCCGGCTCCCTTTTCGAGCTTGAGCAGGAGCCATTGGCATCTTGTTCCCATCTGGCAAATCAAGGTGCGGCCTCGTCTGGCTACCCCCATGCGTGCCGTGGCTCGCCCCAAAGTCCGAACGGGTATCGTTCGCGGGCTTCCTGTCCGGCAGGATTCGATAGAATTCAGCCCAAGATAGCTTGCGAACCTGCGCCGTTTCGGCGCCGACCGCGATGGTGCGGGACATCATTTGCTCTCCACCCTCATTCATCTACCCGCCGAACTGACGGCACCGAACTGGCGTACAACTGGCCGTCGTCGCCTTCGGTGATGATGACGAAGCGGCCTTGATCATGCGATCCATCATGGACCACTCCGACTACGCGGCACGGATACCAACTCGTGCCGCCTCCCATCTTCTTGATTGGGTACTCGGCTTCGAATGGAGCGATTGAAATTGCGTTGGTCATGCTGTGCTTTCATCGTGTTCTCCTCGTTTCTTGTTCTGGTGCGTTGAAGTGCCCGCCGGATTCCACCGGCGGCAGGTGCTTCCACCGCCAGCGGGGTATAAGGGGTGGTGGTGGCTAGGCTGGTGGAACGCGGTGGTAGGGCGGTGGTAGCCCGGCGGAAGGTCACGGTGGAATCATGTCCCTCCGTAATCTTCGGATGCCAAAATCAGCTTTTTTCGTTGTCGTGACGGCGGCCCGTCCATAACGATTTTGACTTCTCCGGACTCCAGAAGCCTCTGCATCGCATCGGCAAACTGCCGTTTTGATACGCCATTGGCATCGGCGTGCTTCGCCATCTTCGCGGGCGCATAGTTTGTGCCGGTCACATCGGAAACGGTCTGAATCGTTCGATTGAAAATCGAGAGCAACTTCTTGAAGGCGTCATCGGCCCGCTTGTTCAGCACACCGGCAATTAGGGACGGCTTGCCGTCGTCCAAAACGAACGCGCCTTCCTGCCAGCGCACCCGTATCTCTCCACCCTTCTTGCCGTAATTGGCCTTCATGGTGGTGAGAATGCGGGAGTCTGGGTCGACGCCATCTCCGGTTGCCGCGGTTAGATATAGCCTCGAGCGAACGCTGTTGCTCCAAGCCGTGCTGCCGGAAGATCCTGTGCCAGTCTGCATGCCTGCGACGGAAGGGTGTGAGAGCAACAACACTGCCATGTCTAGGTCGATCGCCGGCTTTCGGAGAAGGCCGATAAATTGGCGCACGTGGTTGCGCTTGATCTCATCGCCGCCGAACAAGTCAGCAGACGTGTCCAGCACCAAAAAGCCAGGGCGGAATTCGATTAGGCTCGCCACCAATTTCAGCATGTTTTCCGTCGGCTGCATGACGCCAGCCTTATCCGGAACGGCAAGCAAGGCGTCTCGGCCTGCCATGGGCACAAGTCGGAAGTCAGCCAAGTCCGAGAAACCACGCTGCAGGCCGTGCATGATATCTGCTAGGCGCCGATGAAACTCGTCCGCCTCGTCTTCCGCGCCCAAATACATGACGCGACCGGCCAGAGGCTGCAGGCCCAAAGTCTCGCAGCCTAGCGCGCTCGCTGACGCAATCTGTAACGCTAGCAAGGACTTTCCGACGCCACCGTCGCCGTTCAGGATGGTGACCTGGCGACGCGGTATCAGTCCGTCCAGAAACCATTCGCGAATCGGGACTGGCTGGCCGTGCCAGTCGGCAGGGTTGATGAGCGGGAGATTGTCGTTTGCGGCTTGAGGATGTGCTGGAGCCGAAAGGTCATCATTCAGGACTCGAGCTTGCGAGATATGAAGCGGTAGGCCAGGACAAAGGCTCATATTGGCGAAAGCGCTTAGTTCCTGCGCGGTGTATGCACCTTCAGTTCTCTGTAGAAATACCCGGCCGTCTACCGTGTAGCCTTCCGCTGTTTGGTCAAGAATGGTGAGACCTTTGACCCAGCCATTCTCAAAGTTGCCCCCGAACTTGGCCTGCAAATCTACGTTGGTAATTTTCGTCTCAGGCTTCGGTGCGGTCATGCGGCAAAAGCCCCCTAATGGCCGCTTCGGCGGCGTTGGCAATTTCCTGAACAAGAGTCGCGCCGAACGTCACGACGCGCACGCCGCCAGAGTTCGGCGCGTAGATGGCTCGATGGCCATCCGGTTTTTTGACAAGCCGCAGGCCGAACATGCGGAGCTGGTCGGATAGCTCTAAGTCGAAGCGCGCGACGACGCTCCCGGCGCCTGGCGGCTCGGGTCTGATACTGAGGATTTGCAATTGGTGGGTTCCGTGTCTGGAGAGCCGCGGTTGGTTCCGCGGTGGTATTTGTAGGGCAGGGCAGGGCTCGGTTAGGCTCCTTTAGCCGCTCTCGCTTCTTGCTCTTTCAGCCATGTCCTCAGTGAGGAGCGGCGAGCTGATACCGTGCCCCCAAGCTTAAAGGTTGGAAGGATATCGTCGTAGATGAGGCGGTAGGTCTGGCGACGAGTGATCCCGAGCGCCGTTGCAATTGCGCTGGCGCCCATAAGCAAGTCAGGTTGATTATCGTTCTCGTGGATCATGGTTACCCCTGTTCCATTGCCTTCAGACGTCAAAAATAACGCACGCCGAAGAGCGGACCAAAATATACAGAATTGAGGAGGGGTTAGGGCCGCCGTTAATTTTGGCGGGAGAAGCTATGTGTTCTACCTATAGGCGTTTTCGCCTTCCTTGTCAATATCAGCCAGTTATTAACTAGCTTTTCCACTCTGTGTTCTTGCCCCTTATCGTGCGCCATGTTATTTCATGCGCCATGGAATCAGGAGGTCATTGTGGCGACTGTCACTAAGCGCACGTGGACGACCGGCAAGGGAGAGAAGCGAGAAGCGTGGGTGCTCGCCTACACCGACAAGAAAGGCGATCGGCACAAAGAGCAGTTTGCCAAGAAACGCGAAGCCGACGCCGAGCGCGTCAAGGTCGAGGGCCAGATCAGCAAGGGTGCCTTTCGGGCCGAGGCGGCTAGCAAGACCGTGAAAGACGCGATCGACGCCTACGTGAAGCACCTTGAAAAGCGACACGGCAAGGGCGAGCAAGTTACGACCATGTACCTGCGCAATACGAAAGGCCAGTTGGTTACCCATGCGCAGCCCGAACTGGGAGACACTAAACTAGCGGAACTGACGGCACGCGCCGTCAACGATCTGGTCGAAAAGTTGCGTGATGCGGAAGTTGGTCTGGTCACGGTGCGGCGCGTCATTGGCAGCCTATCGCGCGCACTACAGTACGCGGTTGGCCAGGACTGGGTCGCGACTAATGCAGCTAAAGGGGTCAGAGTAATAGGAAAGCGAGGGCAGGGGAGCGAAAAGGTCGTGCCGCCGTCGAAGAAGGCACTTGCCGATATTCTGGAAAGTGGCGATTCCGACATGAAGCGGAGGATCCAGTTTGCCGCCGCTACCGGCCTTCGGGCTTCGGAACAATGGGCGGTTCGGTGGCGGCACATCGACCTGAAAGCTCGAACGGTCAAGGTAGAAGAGCGCGTTGACGCTTTCGGAGAGTTTGACACCACCAAATCTGAATCAGGACAGCGCATCGTTCCATTAGGAAAAACGATCGTTTCGACGCTGCGAAGCTGGAAGGCTGAGACGACACACAATGGCGCCGACGATTTTGTCTTTCCTGACACGGGAGGAGGCTTTACACGCCACACCAATTTTCTGAGGCGCCAATGGAAACCGCTGATTGAGGCTGCCAAGGTCAAAGACATCGGCTGGCACGCTTTAAGGCACTTTGCCGTTTCGACATGGATAGAGGCAGGACTGCAGCCGAAGGCAGTGCAGACGCTTGCCGGGCACGCCTCATATGCAATCACTATGGATCGGTACGGGCACCTGTTTCCTAGTGATGATCATGCCGCGGCTATGGACAAAATAGCTAAGGCGCTGTTCTCAAAGTAGCGAGGATTAACGAGGCTTTGCCAATCTTGTTGGCGCATGAATGGCGCATATCGCCAAAAAACCGCACAAATGGTGGGTTTGGTACGGCCTTTTAATCAGTAGGTCTCGGGTTCGAACCCCGACGCGCTCACCAGAAATATTTCGTGCGGAAGTTGCCCTGTCAGCAGCCCCCATCGCCCCCTACAATCGCCGCCCGGTCTTGACGTCGAACAGATGAGCGCAGGCGCGGTCGATCTCGATGCGCATCTGCTCGCCCTGTTTCAGTGCCAGCCGCTCGCGGAAAAGGCAGGAGATTTCTTCTCCGGCGCAGTCGACCCGGGCAAGATTTCCGAACCCGTTGCTTCCAGAAGCACGATCGTGCCGGGGATTCCTTTGGCGGTCGTCGCTCGGATGTGTTCGGGGCGGATGCCGTAGATGAGGTCGCGGCCGGGTATGTTGGTCAGGTCGATGCCTTCTGGCAGCGGCAAGATCAGTCCACCGGCGCTGCGGAAAACACCTTCCTCGACATGGCCTCGAATGAAATTCATCGCCGGCGAGCCGATGAACCCGGCAACGAAGAGGTTGGCCGGGCGATCGTAGAGATCGAGCGGCGCGCCGATCTGCTCGACAAGGCCGTCATGCAGCACGACGATCTTGTCGGCCATGGTCATGGCCTCGATCTGGTCGTGGGTAACGTAGATGGTGGTGGTTCCCAGCCGCTGGTGCAGCGCCTTGATCTCGCCGCGCATCTGCACGCGCAATTTGGCGTCGAGATTGGACAGCGGCTCGTCGAACAGGAACACCTGCGGGTCGCGCACGATGGCGCGGCCCATGGCGACGCGCTGGCGCTGGCCGCCGGAAAGCTGACGCGGATAGCGGTCGAGCAGCTTGTCCAGGCCGAGAATGCTGGCGGCCCTGCCGACGCGGCCGGCGGTGTCGGCCGGATCGGCTTTCTTGATCTTCAGGGCAAAGCCCATATTGTCGGCCACCGTCATATGCGGATAGAGCGCGTAGTTCTGGAACACCATGGCGATGTTTCGGTCGCGCGCCCTGAGATTGTTGACGAGGCGATCGCCAATGGCGATCCTGCCGCCCGAGATCGTTTCCAGTCCGGCAATCATGCGCAGCAGCGTCGACTTTCCGCAGCCCGACGGCCCGACCAGGATGACGAATTCGCCATCGGCGATGTCGACGCTGACATCGTGGATGATCTTGGCGGCTCCGAAAGCCTTCTGAACGTTCTTGATTGTTACCGATGCCATCGGATTTCTCCCGGAAATGAGTGATGTCGGGGCCGTGCCTCAGCCGCCCTTGACGGCGCCTGCGGTCAGCCCGGCGACGATCTGCCTTTGCGCGAACAGGGTCAGCACCAGCACCGGCAGCGTCACCACAAGTGCTGCGGCGGCGAGCGGACCCCAGCTCACCTGCTCGTAGGAAAGCATGTTGTAGACGGCGACCGGCAGCGTGCGGGTCTCGCGGCTGGCGAGCACAATGCCGAAGACGAAATTGTTCCATGAGAAGATGATCGACAGGATGAAGGCGACGACAATGCCCGGCTTGGCGATGGGCAAGGCGACCAGCCGGAACACCTGCCAGGAACTGGCGCCATCGATGTTGGCCGCTTCTTCCAGCTCCATCGGCGTGGTCTCGAAATAGCCGATCATCACCCAGACCACGATCGGCACCGTCACCACCAGATGGATGATGATCTGCGGCCACAGCGTGCCGAGAATGCCGACCCACTGGAACAGCAGGAACAGCGGAATGAGATAGGAAAGCCCCGGCGTCATGCGGGCGATCATGATGACCACCGCCGAGCGTTCGGCCTTGAGCCGCGCGATGCCATAGCCGGCCGGCACGCCGATGAGCAGCGCGAGCAACGTTGCCGTGCCCGTCACCAGAACCGAATTCCAGAAATAGAGCAGGAAATTGTTCTCCTCGAATACCTTCACATAGTTCGACCAGGCGAGATGTTCCGGGATCAGGATCGGCGGGTATGCACCGTTGTCGATCTCGAACTTCAGCGACAGCGAGATCATCCAGAGGAAGAACAGGATCGCCGGCGAGACGAAGACCAGAGCCGCGAAAAACAGCCCGATCCGGTTGAGCAGCCGTGAACTCATCTATTTGCCCTCCACCCCGATCCATTGGGAGCGCTGGCGCAGCATCAGCAGGATGAAGGACAGCGCGACGATGACGATGAAGAACACCACGGCCATGGCCGAGCCATAGCCGATGTCGTAGTAGGAGAAGGCGGTGTTGTAGAGATAGATGTTGATGGTTTCCGAGGCCGTGCCCGGTCCGCCTTGGGTCATGGCATAGATGATGTCAAAACTTTTCAGCGCATCGATGGTGCGGATGATCATCGCGATCATCAGGAACGGCGCGATCATCGGCAAGGTGAGATAGCGGAATTGCTGCCAGGCGTTGGCGCCATCGATCTCGGCGCTCTCGAAGGGCTCGCGCGGCACGGAGGCCAAGCCGCCCAGCACGATCAGCATCACCAGCGGCGTCCACTGCCATGTCTCGACCGCAACCAGGGACGGGATGACCGTCCTGGCATTAAAGATCCATTCCTGCGCCGGGATGCCGACCAGCGACAACAGATAGTTGAGCACGCCGAGCTGGGGATGGAACATCATCGTCCAGACCAGCGCCACGGCGACTGGCGTTGCCATCATCGGCATGACGAAGACGCCGCGCAACAGGCCGCGCAGCGGAAAATTGGCGTCGAAGATCAGCGCCGCGACAGTGCCGAGGAACATCGGCGCCGCAACCGAAAGCGCCGTGTAGGTCAGCGTATGGAAAAGCGATTCCCAGAAGCGTTGGTCGACGGCCAGCCGCAGGTAATTTTCCATCCCGGCAAAGCTTCGCGCCTGGCCGAGGGTCCAGCGGTTGACGCTCATCCACAGTGTGAAGGCCCAGGGAAAGACGATCACGGCGCCGACGACGACGAGCGCCGGGACGACGAAAGGCCAGTAGTTGGGAGCCAGCCGGATGGTCTGGCTCCCTTCGATGGCTTGCGTCGTCACCCCGGTGCGTTCTGGGGTGATGGCGGACATCAGCCTTGCTCGCTCCGGTCGAGCACCGGCTGGAACTGCTCGGTGGCCTTCTTCAGTTCCTCCGCCGGATCGGCGCCGGCGATCAGATTGGTCAGCGCCACGCCATAGATGTCGCGGAACTCGGTGACCGGAATGATGACCGGCAGCGACAGCCGGCTGACATTGCCCGAGCCGACCACGGCATCGAGCCAACTCGCCGGCATGGTGACGCCTTCGCGCACCTTGGGATTTTCCAGCACCGACTTGCGGAACGGCACGCCGGCACCCGCCTGCAGCAGGCGCGCGCCCATCGCGGGCGAAATCGCCCACTGGCAGAAGAGGTAGGCGGCCTCCTTCTTCTCGCTGGCGGCCGTCACGCCGAGGCCGTCGCCAAAGGTGCCGGCGGCATGCGCCTTAGGCCCCTTGGGCATGACGCCGTAGCCAACCTTGCCGACAACTCGTGACTTTTCCGGATTTTCCATTGGCGGGGCAAAGCCGACGCCATCGAACCACATCCCGATCTTGCCTTGCAGGAAGGCGGACTGGGCTTCGGCCCAGTTGAATCCGGTGACGCCTGGAGGCGCCGACTTGGTCATCAGCCGCTGGTAGAGGCTGGCCGCCTCGACCGCCTCGGGCGAGGTCGTGCGCAGCTTGCCCTTGTCGTCGAGCGGCGTCATGTCGTAGCCGAGCATAAGCGACGTCCACACCGGCGTGTTGGCGTTCTTGAGGCCGCGGGCGACAAAGCCGTAGGTGTTGGTCGACGGGTCGGTCAGCGCTTCGGCGGCCGCCACCAATTGCTCGAAGGTTTCAGGGTATTTGAGGCCCTTGGCCTCGAACAATTCCTTGTTCCAGTAGACGATCCAGTAGTCGACTGAGAACGGCAGCGAGCGCAGCACGCCCTGGCCGTCCTTGGCAAACAGCATGCCGGCATCGGCGAAATCGGTTTCCACCAGCGTAGGATCGGTCAGGGTCGGGTCGGCGAGATAGCCTGATATGTCGGCCAGCCAGCCGCCCTTTTCGAACTGCCGCTTCTGCACGTGGTAGCTCAGATGCACGACGTCGAAGCTCGGTTTGCCGGAGCTCAGTTCGATCACCGTCTTCTGGCGCTGCTGCTGTTCCGGCGTCGCTTCGGCATTGACCTTGATCCCGGTCAGTTCCTCGAACTCGGCGATGTATTTTATCAGCGTGTCGCTGCGCGGGCTTTTCACCAGATTGACGTCAAGCGTCGTTCCCGCAAAGCGCTTCCAGTCGACGCCGGCGGCAAAGCTTGGGCGAACGCCGGCAAAGCCGGCGGCGGCAAGGGCGGCGGTTCCCTGGAGGAGTTGCCTCCTGGTTGGGTTGAACAGATTGGACGACATTTTCTTCCTCCCGGTTGTTGTCGTTGTCGATTGCGCCGCAGCGACCGCGGCGCGGCTCATGCTTCCTCAGATTTGCAGCGCCAGCCGGCGCGCCTTGTCGATATGCTGGCTAATGGCCTCGACCGCCTTGCCAGGATCGCGGCTCTGCATCGCATCGATCACCGCCAGGTGCTCGCGCATGACCGGCACGACGCGCCCGTCGATACGGAACCGCTCCTGGTGGATCAGCCGGATCTTCACCGAATTGACCAGATAGGCCTTGGCGATGATCTCGTTGCCCAGCGCATCGATGAACGTGTCGTGCATGGCCCAGTCGATGGTCTGCGCCTTGGCCTCCATCTCCGGCGTCGGGGTCTGCGCCAGCGCCTGGGCAAGCATGTCCTCATGCTCGCGCCGCAAGCGGGCAAGCTCGGCGTCGGAGGCGCTGACCGTAAACAGCGCCACCGCTTCACGCTCCATGAACAGGCGGAACTGAAAGGCCTCGCGGATCAGGCTGATATCGATATGGGCGATCTGCATGCCGCGCTGCGGGAAGGTCGTCAGCAGTCCTTCCGCCTCGAGACGCGGCACGATCTCGCGAATGGCGCCGAGCGGCAGTCCGGTGAAGGCAACCAGCTCACGCTGCGACACGAACTGGCCCGGCTTGAAGTCGCGCGCCAGCAAATGCCGCGTGAAGCTGGCATAGGCCTTCTCCCTGAGGGTGGTCGGTTCGTTGCCGTCTTCCATTTCGGCGCGCTTCTCTTTGCCGGTCAGGCCGGTTCCCTGGCAAACAAGCTGTCATAGGCTGCGGCAAGCTGCTGCTGCCCTTGCGACGCGATCGGCTCCAGCGGCGGACGGACCGCCAGCCAGCGCTCGTCGCCGGTCTTACGCGCCACCATCACCTTTACCGCCGGGGTGACCGGATATTTGAGCAATTCGAGCACAAAACTCTCGACGCGAGGATCGTCGCGCCCGTCCTCGGCCATGGCGCGGATTTCGCCCGGGACGAAATTGGCCATGCCCGAGATTGCGCCTTGACCACCCAGTCGCACCGCACGCGCCAGATGCCTTTCATCGCCGATCAGGATCACCAGATCGCCATGGGCGGCAAGCAGCGCCTCGCTGTAGCTCCAATTTCCACCGGAATCCTTGACCCCGGCGACCACGTCGGGAAAAGCAGTGCGCAACCGGCCGATCAGGCCAAGCGAAAGCTGCACCATGGTAACCGAAGGGATGTTGTAGAGCAGCACGTCACGGGCGAGGGGGCCGAGCGCGGCAAAGACGGCGGAGAACCAGCCGAAAAGGCCCTCCTCGCCGACATTCTTGAAGTAGCTCGGCGGGGCCAGCAGAATGTTTCGGGCGCCTCGCTGCAAGGCATGCTGTGCCTGTTCGGCGGCGTCTTCGGCGGCGTCGACCAGCACGCCGGCAACGAGTTGATGCGGCAAGATTCCAGCAGCCAGCATGGCTTCGGTCACCGACCGCCGCTCCGTCGTGCCCACCGACGCGCCTTCCCCTGTCGTGCCGAAAAGCGTCACGCTGCCGCAACCCTGCGCCAGGCAACTTTTGGCCTGAGCGATCATGGGAGCGGTGGCGATCTGCCCGCGGGCATCGAAAGGCGTGGCGAGAGCGGCCGAAAGGCCAAAGCGTGATGTCACCGGAAGGTCTCCGAAGTAGGTGTGTATGCCGTGCTAGCACACTAACATGTTAGTCGTAAATTGGGGTGGTGCGCTTTTTTAACAGCGGAGGGCCTTCACGGGTTCGAAGCCCATGGCGGATCGAGACCATTGGCGAAACAGCAGGATGGCCCAGTGTTAGGGCGCGGAGCGGCAGCTCCAACCTTGTCCCCATCCCAGTCGATGGCTAAACTCAGCCTTTCCCAGGGGAGGGTTCTGACATGACACTTCAGCTTTCGGCGGATGCTGTCGCTCCTAAGGCGGCGGCGCCTCAAAAGTACCTCTTCGGCCCGGTCGCCGATTTCCTCATGCTGGGCGGCAGCGCCTTTCTCATCCTGCCGGTGCTGTTTCTCGTTCCGCTCGAATATGAGGGGCCGGTGGCCGCAACGATGGTCGTCGTCGCCTATCTCGTGAACTATCCCCACTTCGCCCACTCCTACCAGCTTTTCTATCGCAATTTCGGGCGCAAGGTGACGGGCGACGGCTACGACAGGAGCCTGCAACTCCGCTACATCTTCGCGGGCATTGTCGTGCCCCTGGTCATGGCCGGGTTCTTTGCCTATGGCGCGGTGGCGGCGAACACGCGGCTGCTCGGCTTTGCCACCAACGCCATGTTCTTTTTCGTCGGCTGGCACTACGTCAAGCAGGGCTACGGCATGCTGATGGTGGACGCGGTGCTGAAGCGCAAATTCTTCGACGATCGCGACAAGAAGGTGCTGCTGGTAAACTCCTATGCCGTGTGGATCCTTTCGTGGCTGCAGACGAATACGGCGGTCACCCAGGGCAAATATTACGGCCTCGACTATTACACCTTCGCGGTCCCTTCCTGGATCACCGACATCGCCTTGCTGGCAGCCATTGCTTCGACGGCGGCTACGCTTTTGATGCTGGTCAATCGCTGGCGAAAGAACGGTGGCAAGCTGCCCTATAACGGCATCGTGGCCTACGTCGCGTCGCTCTATCTCTGGATCCTGATTGTGAGAATAAATCCGCTCTGGCTGCTGATCGTGCCGGCGCTCCACTCGCTGCAGTACCTCGCCGTGGTCTGGCGCTATCAGACCAATGTTGAGCGTGACAGCTCCGATGCCGAACGCGATCCGCAGCCGAAAATCCTGTCCTTTCTTGGCCCCCTCTACAGGTTTCGGCTCCTCGGCTTCATCGTCGGCGGCACGGCCCTTGGCTATCTCGGCTTCTGGCTGATCCCATCCGCCCTGACGGCTTTGATTCCCTATGACAGGCAAGTGCTGGGGTCATCGCTGTTCTTCTTCATCGTGCTCATCTTCATCAATGTGCACCATTATTTTCTGGACAATGTGATGTGGCGCCGTGGCAATCCGGAGGTATCGAAGTATCTGTTCCGCTGACTGATGCGCAGACTGTCGAGCCCGGTTTTCGTCAGCTGTCGAGTATGCCATCGCGAGCGTGATCGTCAGTGCAACGGAGAGCCCTGGAATGGCGGAGTGTTTTTTCCGAGAGCCGCCTGGAAAGTACCCTGCGGTGGTATCTGTACCGGCGTTGGCGTCGCCGGCGTGACCCTCGACGCGTGAGTTGCGGCTGACGTGCGACCGCATCGGCTGGAACGTCACGAAACCAGTGAGACATTGCCGCCGGCATGGCGCTCGATGCGGCCGGCAAGGTCGAGTTCCAGCAGCACCATGGAGACTTGCGCGGCGTTGAGGCCGGTGTGGCGGATGATCTCGTCCACGCCCACCGGCGTTGGGCCCAGCACTTCGAGCACGCCGCTGCGTTCGTCCTCACCGGGCGGGGGAGTTGCCGAAAAATCGGGTGCCTTTTCTGGCGGCGCAATGCTTCGCGTTCGCGTGCCCGCCAAGGGTGCGATCGCACCGGAAACATCGGCCGCCTCGGTGACCAGGGTGGCGCCATCCTTGAGCAGCCCGTTGGAGCCGGCGCAGCGCGGATCGAGCGGCGAACCCGGTACGGCAAAGACCAGCCGGCCCATCTCGCCGGCCAGGCGCGCGCTGATCAGCGAGCCGGAGCGTTGCGCCGCTTCGATCACCACCAGTCCGAGGGCGGCGCCCGCGACAAGCCGGTTGCGGCGCGGAAAATCCTGCGCCCGCGGCTGCCAGCCGAACGGCATTTCCGAAATGACGGCGCCGCCACGCTCGGCAATGTCGTCGCACAAGCCGATATTTTCGGGCGGGTAGGGGACATCGAGCCCACCGGCCAGCACACCCACTGTACCAGTCGAGAGACTGCCCTGGTGTGCTGCCGTGTCGATGCCGCGCGCCAGGCCGGAAACGATGACGTAGCCGTCGCGGCCAAGATCCGCCGCCAGCATGCGCGCCATCTTGATGCCGGCGAGCGACGCGTTGCGGGCGCCGACGATGGCCACCGCCGGCAGGCGAAAGACGGCTGCCTCGCCCTTCACGGCAATCAGTGGCGGCGGATTGTCCATGTTTTTCAGCATCGGCGGGTAGTCGGCCTCGCCGATGCCGACGAAGCGGGCGCCGTTTTCACTGGCTGCGTCGAGTTCCGCTTCGGCTTCCTCCACGGAAGGAATGCGCATGATCCTTTTGGCTCCGCCCGAAATCATCAGCTCGGGCAGCATCTCCAACGCCGCCTCCGCCGAACCAAAGCGGTTGATCAATTCGCGAAACGAGGCCGGGCCGACATTTTGTGTGCGGATCAGCCGTAGCCAGCTCAGCCGCTGCCGGTCGCTGAGGCGCGGCCCGGCGGCGGGCTTGCTCAACCCTTGGCTCCGATCTTGCCTTCGGTGCCGGCAAGAAGGCGCGAAATGTTGGCGCGATGTTTGAAGATGACGATCAGGCTCATCACCAGGAACAGCCCGGCGGTCTCAGGTGTGCTCCAGAAATAAAGCGCGATCGGCACGATGACCGCCGCCGTCAGCGCTGCCAGCGAGGAATAGCGAAACAGAAAAGCCATCGCCAGCCAGACGACGATAAAAATCAGCGCCACATGCCAGCCGAGCGCGATCAGCACGCCGAGATAGGTCGCCACGCCCTTTCCGCCCTTGAAACCGAGCCAGACCGGAAACAGATGGCCAAGGAAGGCGCCAAGGCCCGCCCAGAGTCCAAGGCCGGCCCACAGTCCGTAGTCGTGTCCAAAATGGCGCGCGATCATCACCGCCGCCGTACCCTTCAACGCGTCGAGCACCAGCGTCGCGGCGGCGAGGCCCTTGTTGCCGGTGCGCAGAACGTTGGTGGCGCCGATATTGCCGGAGCCGATTTTGCGCACATCGCCGAGGCCGGCCGCGCGGGTGATCAAGAGGCCGAAGGGAATCGAGCCGAGGAGATAGCCGAACAGCAATGCCAGGATAACGTTATAACTCATTGTTTGCCCCCGCATTTCCCCAGCAACATATCGGTCTGCGACGTGGCGCGATCGCTCTAGCTCGAAAACACTGTGCGGCCCGCCACCAGCGTTTGCAAGACCATGCCTTGCAGCCGCGCACCTTCGAAGCAGGTGTTTTTCGAGCGCGAGCGGATGCCGCTTTCACTCACGATCCAGGGTTCTTCAAGGTCGATCAGCGCAAGATCGGCCGGCGCTCCCGGCTTCAGCGTGCCGCCCGGCAGGCCGAACAGCCTTGCTGGTGCGGTGGACAGTGTTTCGACCAGCCGAAGTAGCGGCACGTCCCCATTGTGGTAGAGCCGAAGCGCTGCTCCAAGCAGCGTCTCCAACCCGATCGCGCCGGCAGCTGCATCGGCGAAGGGAAGGCGCTTGGTGTCGACATCCTGCGGGTCGTGCGAGGAGACGATGATGTCGATCGTGCCGTCCTTGACCGCCTCGATCATGGCCAGCCGGTCTTCCTCCGCGCGCAAAGGCGGCGTCAGCCGGAAGAAGGTGCGGTATTCCCCGACATCGTTCTCGTTCAGCGACAGATTGTGGATCGCCACGCCCGCCGTGACATTGGCCTTGTCGGCTTTCGCGCGCGTCATCGCTTGCGCTGCCATCGCCGTCGAGATCTTGGCCGCGTGGTAGGCGCCGCGCGTCAGCCGTGCCAGCGCCAGGTCGCGCTCCAGCGGGATGGACTCGGCCTCGCGCGGAATGCCGGCAAGGCCGAGCCAGCTAGCATACAGGCCTTCATTCATCACGCCTGCCGAAGCGAGGTCGCCATCCTGTGTCTCATGTGCGATGACGCCACCGAAATCGCGGGCATAGGTGAGCGCCCGGCGCATCACCAGTGCGCTGGATATTGTGTGCCGCCCATCGGTGAAGGCGACCGCACCGGCCTCGCGCAACAGGCCGAATTCGGTCATCTCGCGACCGGCGAGGCCTTTGGTGATCGCCGCCGCCGGAAAGATGTTGACGCTTGCCGTGTCCCGGGCGGTGCGCAGCACGAATTCGACCAGCGCGACATTGTCGATCACCGGGTCGGTGTCGGGCATCATGACGACGGACGTGACGCCGCCGGCCGCCGCCGCAACGCTGGCCGAAGCGATGGTCTCGCGATGTTCGCCGCCCGGTTCGCCGATGAAGACGCGCGCGTCGATCAGGCCGGGAATGATCGCCTTGCCGGCGCAGTCGACCACGGTGGCTCCCGCCGGCAGGCCCTGGTTCAGGGCAGCCTTGCCGGCGGCAACGATCTTTTTCCCTTCGACGATGACGGTGCCGATCTCGTCGATACCGCGTGACGGGTCGACGATGCGGGCGCGCTCAAAGACCGTCGTGTTCATGCGCTCCGGCCCTCGTTGCGGCGCGGGTCGAGCAGCGCTTCCATCACCGCCATGCGCACGGCGACACCCATCTCGACCTGTTCCTGGATGACGCTTTGCGGCCCGTCGGCGATTTCGGACGCAATCTCGACGCCGCGGTTCATCGGACCGGGATGCATCACCAGCGCGCCGTCCTTGGCGGCCTTCAGCTTTTCGGCATCGAGGCCGAAATAGCGAAAATATTCGCGCACCGAAGGCACGAAGGCGCCTTCCATCCGCTCACGCTGCAAGCGCAGCATCATCACCACGTCGGCGCCCTTGAGGCCCTCGGCCATCGAGCGCGAGACGATGACGCCCATTTTCTCGATGCCGGACGGCAGCAGGGTCGACGGCGCCACCACACGCACCTGCGCGCCAAGCGCGTTCAACAGCATGATGTTGGAACGCGCCACGCGAGAATGCAGGATGTCGCCGCAGATCGCTACGATCAGTTTCGACAGCGGCCCCTTGGCGCGGCGGATAGTCAGCGCATCGAGCAGCGCCTGCGTTGGGTGCTCATGCGCGCCGTCGCCGGCATTGACCACCGAGCAGCCGACCTTCTGCGCCAAAAGGGCGGCGGCGCCCGCCGATTGGTGGCGGATGATCAGGATGTCGGGCCGCATGGCGTTCAGCGTCATCGCCGTGTCGATCAGCGTCTCGCCCTTCTTCACCGAAGAGCTCGCCACCGACATGTTCATGACGTCGGCGCCGAGCCGTTTCCCGGCCAGTTCGAACGACGACTGCGTGCGCGTCGAGGCTTCGTAGAAGAGGTTGATCTGGGTGCGGCCGCGCAGCGTCGAGGTCTTCTTTTCGGACTGCCGCGAAATGGCGACGGCGCGATCGGCCCGGTCGAGCAGGAGCTCGATATCACCGGGGGAAAGATCGCGGATGCCCAGAAGATGGCGGTGAGGATAAAGCGGCAGGGACGAAGCGTCGGTCATCTCAAGGCGCTGCTATAGGGGGGAGAATTCCTTGCCGCAAGCGCCAGCTTGGGATTGCGGCCTTTCTCCCCGGTATTTTCGTCGCGCGCGCCGCCTGGCTTGGGCTATATCTAGCCGATTGCTTCGGATTCGAAGCCTTGTGATGATAAGGCCTTTCTACCGGTAGAAGGCCCTTCTACTTTCAGAAGGATTGGGCGTGACCGACGACGTGACCAACCAGCCGCCGCCGCTGACGGGCGGCAACGCCTGGCGGGGCGATCCGTTGCTGATCCAGCTTGCCGAGCGTTTTTCCGATCCGGTGCGCAAGGACCTCGACGGGCTTGGCCGGTTCGTCCTGACGCAGGAGGCGCAGGAGTTGGCGCGCCTCGCCAATGTCGAGACGCCGAAGCTCCGCACGCATGACCGTCAGGGCCGGCGCATCGACCTCGTCGAATTCCATCCGGCCTATCATGCGCTGATGCGCCGCTCGGTTGCCGGCGGCCTGCATTCCTCGATCTGGGAAAACGGCGATAGCGAGATCGGCCGTCGCCATCAGGTGCGCGCCGCGCGTTTCTACCTGACCGCCGAACTCGAGACCGGGCATCTCTGCCCCATCACCATGACCAGCGCTTCGCTGGCCGCCCTGATGGCCAGCCCAAAGCTGTTTCGCGAATGGGCGCCGCGCGTGACGACGCGCAAATACGACCAGAGTCAGAAGCCGCCGGTCGACAAGACCGGGCTGACGCTCGGCATGGGCATGACCGAAAAGCAGGGCGGCACCGACGTGCGCGCCAACACCACACGGGCCGAACGCGCCGGCAGCGGCTTTTATCGCCTCACCGGCCACAAATGGTTCATGTCGGCGCCGATGTCGGACGCTTTTCTCGTGCTTGGACAGGCGCCGGAAGGGCTTTCCTGTTTTCTCGTCCCGCGCATCCTCGGCGACGGTTCCGGCAACGGCTTCCGCTTTCAGCGGCTGAAGGACAAGCTCGGCAACCGCTCCAATGCCTCATCGGAGGTAGAGTTCGTCAACGCCATCGGCGAGATGGTCGGCGAGCCCGGCGCCGGCATAAAGACGATCATGGACATGGTCACGCTGACCCGGCTCGACTGCGCCGTCGCCTCGTCGGCAATCATGCGAGCGGGGCTGGCTGAGGCCGTGCATCACGCCCGTCACCGCCAGGTGGCCGGCTCGACGTTGATCGAACAGCCGCTGATGCAGCGCGTGCTGGCGGACATGGCGCTCGATGTCGCCGCCGCCACGGCACTCTCGTTCCGACTGGCGCGCTCCTTCGACGAGGCTGCCGGCGACCGCGGCGAGGCTGCTTTTGCCCGCGCCATGACCCCGGTGGTCAAATACTGGGTCTGCAAGATCGCGCCGCCACTGCTCTATGAGGCGATGGAGTGCCTCGGCGGCAATGGCTATGTCGAGGAAGCGCCGCTCGCCCGCTACTACCGCGAAGCCCCGGTCAATGCGATCTGGGAGGGCTCAGGCAATGTCATGGCGCTCGACGTGCTGCGCGTGCTCGGCCGCGCGCCCGGCCTGTTCGAGGAGGTGCTGGCCGGCATCGACCGCGATCTCGGCGCCGGCGGACGCGGAACCATTGGCGTGCTCAAGGCGGCCATGCAGGTCGCCGGCACCGATGAGGGGTCGGCCCGCCTGCTGACCGAACAGCTGGCGCTGTCGGCGGCAGCTGCGGAATTGCGCCGGCTGGGGGCAGGGCGGATTGCGGACGCCTTCGTCGAGACGCGGCTCGCCGGCCAGTGGCGCAACACCTATGGCATGCTCGATTCGCGCCACGATGCGCGCATGATCGTCGACACGCTCTATCCGCCGGTGAATTGAGGCCTTCCGCCAGGCCTTGAACGAATTTGCCTGCCTGTGGACAGCCGTTAACCTTAACGAATGGTTTCCGTTGCAGCCGCAGGCCGCAGACCCCACTGTCTTTGTCACCAAAGCAGGAATGCCATGCGGCACATTTTGACGTCCTTTCTGGCCTTGCACTGGGCGCTGGTTTTCGCCCTGCTGGCGTTCATCTGTGTCGATGGAAACCGCGGCGTTGCGGGCGCTCTGGGCGTGCTCGGTGTCGTCGTGGAAAACACTCGTCTGGCCGATCTCGACAATGCTGCCGTCGTGGCGCCGCTGGCCATCGCCTTGCTGGTCGTGGCGGTGCTGTTTTGCTGGGTCTTCGTCGAGAGCCTGGTTAACGCCGCAGCGAGCCCGGACGGAGCCGACAGTGTGGCGCGGACCGCCTTCATTTCGGCATCCGCGGTGTTGTCGCTCATCCTGATCGGCGGCGCAGCGCGAGGCATCAACGGCCTGTTTTTGGTTGTCGCCGTGCAATTGGCGGCACTTCTGGCCTCCTATGTCGCCATGCTGGCCGAGCGGAGGTCGGTCTTCGCTGTCATGGTTTCTCGGGAGGCAGAGAGCCGCGCCACCGCCCATGCCATGGCCAAGGGTGCCGCGCACGGCTCCTTGCTGTCGCGCATTTCCGGCCGTCCGGACATTGGTCCCAGCGGTCCCAGAGGCGGTTCCAGCCGCAGGGACGGTCACTGATGCGCACGCTGTTCGCATTGTGGGCCGCGCCACTCGCTCTGTTCTGGGGCTGGTTCTTCCTGTCGCTCAACGACATCAATTTCGGCTACGTCATGCTCAGCCGGCAGCTGCATGATTTCGTGTTCCAGCTCTACGGGCAGATGCTGGGCATCGATCCGGCGATCATTCCGGGCATGGTGGCAAGGGCCTGCGTTTTTGACGGCTTCCTGCTGATGGCATTGTGGGCGTTTCGCCGCCGCCGCAACATCACGGCCTGGGTCAGGCGGCAGGCGGGGAATCCGGTTCCGTCCGATCGCGTGGGTCAAGCGACTGGAGCCGGTCCAGAACTCCCTGCAGAATAAAGGCCGCAGCCGCCGAATCGATCTTGCCGGCGCGCTTTCGGCGCGAGAAATCCATCTCGATCAGCGTCCGCTCCGCCGCCACCGTCGACAGCCGCTCGTCCCACAGCACGAAGGGCAGTTCGGTTATGCCTGCCATGTTGCGCACGAAGGCGCGCGACTTCTGGGCGCGGGGACCTTCCGAACCGTCCATGTTGATGGGAAGACCGAGTACAAACGCACCCACATTGTCCTTCTGCAGCTGCGCGAGCAGCGCTGCCGCATCCAGCGAAAACTTTTTGCGCAGGATGACCGGGCGCGGATGGGCAAAGGACAGGCCGCGGTCGGAAACGGCGACACCGATCGTCCTGTCGCCGAGGTCGAGCCCGGCCAGCGTCCTGCCGCCTTCCAGCCGTGCCGGCAGATCCTCGATTGCTATGATGCCCAACGGCTTTCCCCACCAGCGTTACCGTGACCCAGTCTATCGCTACCCAGACTTGCCGTCACAAAGAGCGCGACACGTTCTTTTGAACCGCGAGCACACTATGTCACTTTAATTTTGCTGCCGGCGTTCTATCTTCCGGCGCAACCAAAATCGAGGAACACGATCGATGAAATTGACCTGGTACGGACATTCCGCCTTCCGCGTCGAGACATCAGGCGCGACCATCCTGATCGACCCCTATCTCGTCGGCAACCCATCATGGACGAGCGGCTGGGAGGGGCCGGCGGAAGGCGTCACCCATGTGCTTCTGACCCACGGCCACAGTGACCATGTCAGCGGCGCGGTGGAGGTGCTGAAGAAGAGCGGCGCCCAGCTGGTCGCCAATTACGAGATCTGCATGTACCTGGTCGGCAAGGGCGTCGACGGCAAGAAGATCAATCCCGGCAATCATGGCGGCACCGTCGATTGCGGTGCCTTCACCACCACATTCGTGCAGGCACTGCATTCCTCGTCGTTTGGGCTCGATGGCGGCCAGAACGTCTACCTCGGCAATCCCAACGGGCTGGTCCTGCATTTCCCGGAGGACAAGACGCTCTACCATATGGGCGACACCGACATCTTCTCCGATATGGCGCTGATCGAGGAATTGCATGAGCCGAAGATCGGCCTCGTGCCGGTCGGCGACCGCTTCACCATGGGCGGCGCAGTGGCGGCCCTGGCCTGCCGGCGCTTCTTCAACTTCGACACGGTCGTTCCCTGCCATTTCGGCACCTTCCCGATCATCGACGCGACGGCGGAGAAGTTCGTGGCCGGCCTCGAAGGGTCAGGTGTCGACGTAGCCTTGCCAGCGATCGGCCAAACGATCACACTATAAAGCGATCGTTTGAACGATCCCTTGTCGCAAAGGGGAATTAAACCATGGGCTTGAGAGTGACTCTTTGCGTGTCGATGCTGGTTGCGGCGTCGCCCGCATCCGCCGCCGAGGACTTCATCAAGGGCGTTTACCTCCAGACCCAGGAGCTTTGCGCGCAAGCCAAAAAGGACACGCTGCAGACGCTGATCGACACCGGCAATGTCATCTTGTCGGCGGACGGCCTGCAAAGCGTCGAGTATAATTGCGAGTTCGTCCAGGTCACCAAGGCGACGCGCTCGCCGAGCTGGGCGGTCACTGCCATCTGCCAGGAGCCGGGCTTTCTCTTTCCCGATATACTGTCGATCACGCAGATGAACGCGACCCAAATCGACATCGTCTCGGTGCGCCCGACCGCCGACGAAGGCGAGCAGGCCGGCAATGGCGGCAGCTATTATCTGTGCGAGGGTGTATCGCTGCCCTAGGCTGAAATGCCGCCCTGGCATGAACGGGCTCTATCCCCAAGCACGATCGATGTTGCGCGGCACGCGCCACGCCGCTATAGCGCGATCTGGTTTTCCCAAAGGCTAAAGACATGTCCGTTGATCTGCAAACTGTGAAGCGCGTCGCGCGTCTCGCCCGCATTGCGGTGAGCGAGGAGGATGCCGAGCGCATGACCGGCGAGCTGAACGCCATTCTGGGCTTTGTCGAGCAGCTGAACGAGGTCGATGTCTCCGGCGTCGAGCCGATGACATCGGTGACGCCGATGGAGATGAAGAAGCGCCAAGACATCGTCACCGACGGCAACAAGGCCGCCGATATCGTCGCCAATGCGCCGGCCACTGACGAGAATTTCTTCCTCGTGCCGAAGGTCGTGGAGTAGGCGGCCGATGGCAATCGAGATCGCCATCGAAACGCCGCTGCAGGACGATGTCCGCGCTTTGGTCGAGGAGCTCAACGCGGCTCTGCTCGAACTGACGCCGCCGGAGCATTGCTACCATCTGACGGTCGAGCAGATGGCTGGCGACGACACCACCGTCTTTATCGCCCGCGACGACGGGCAAGCCATCGGCTGCGGCGCGCTGAAGCGCCATGATGCCCGCGTCGGTGAGGTCAAGCGTATGTACACGCGGCCTTCGCATCGGGGCAGGAAGATCGGCGCCAAGATCGTCGAACATGTCGAAACGCTGGCGCGCAGCGAAGGGCTGAAGCGTCTGGTGCTGGAAACCGGCGACCGCCATCCCGCCGCCTGGACCGTCTATGAACGCGCCGGCTTCTCGCGCTGCGGGCCGGTGCTGGATTATCCCGATTCCGAGTGGTCGGTGTTTTACGAAAAGAGCCTTTGATGAGCGAACTGACCCATCTGACAATTTCGCAGGCGCGCGCCAAGCTGCGCGCCAAGGAGATTTCTGCCGTCGAAATCACCGAGGCCTATCTCGGTGCCATCGAGCGCGCCAATCCGGTGCTCAATGCCTACATCGTCGTCACCGGCGACAAGGCGCGCGATATGGCCAAAGCTTCCGACGCCAGGCTCGCCAAGGGCGAGGGCGGTGCGCTGGAGGGCATCCCGCTCGGCATCAAGGACCTGTTCGGCACCGAAGGTATCCACACCCAGGCCTGCAGCCATGTGCTCGACGGCTTCAAGCCGCGCTACGAATCGACCGTCACCGCCAATCTGTGGGCAGACGGCGCCGTCATGCTGGGCAAGCTTAACATGGACGAGTTCGCCATGGGCTCGTCCAACGAGACCTCCTATTACGGCCCTGTCGTCAATCCATGGCGGCGTTCGCGCCTCGACACGGTGGTGATGCCGACCATGCATCAGGGCGATGGCGGTTTCGTTTCGGCCGGCGGCACCAAGACCGCGCGCACGCTGGACAATGCCCAACTGGTGCCGGGGGGCTCGTCGGGGGGCTCGGCTTCCGCCGTCTCGGCTTTCCTGTGCGCCGGCGCCACCGCCACCGACACCGGCGGCTCGATCCGCCAGCCAGCCGCCTTCACCGGCACCGTCGGCATCAAGCCGACCTATGGCCGCTGCTCGCGCTGGGGCATCGTCGCCTTCGCTTCGTCGCTCGATCAGGCGGGCCCGATCGCCCGGGACGTGCGCGATGCCGCGATCATGCTGAAGTCCATGGCCTCGGTCGACGCCAAGGACACCACTTCCGTCGACCGGCCGGTGCCGGATTACGAGGCGGCGATCGGCAAACCGATCAGGGGCATGAAGGTCGGCATTCCCCGGGAATACCGCGTCGACGGCATGCCGGAAGAGATCGAGGCGCTGTGGCAGAAGGGCATTGCCTGGCTCAGGGATGCCGGCGCCGAGATCGTCGACATTTCGCTGCCGCACACCAAATATGCTTTGCCGGCTTATTATATCGTAGCGCCTGCCGAAGCGTCATCCAATCTGGCGCGCTATGACGGCGTCCGCTATGGCTTGCGCGTGCCGGGCCAGGACATTGTCGACATGTACGAAAAGACCCGGGCCGCCGGGTTCGGTCAAGAGGTCAAGCGTCGCATCATGATCGGCACCTATGTGCTGTCGGCAGGCTATTACGATGCCTACTATCTGCAGGCGCAGAAGGTGCGCAATTTGATCAAGCGCGACTTCGAGACGGTTTTTGCCGACGGCGTCGACGTCATCCTGACGCCGGCGACGCCGTCGGCCGCCTTCGGCATCGCTGACGAGGACATGGCCGCCGATCCGGTCAAAATGTACCTCAACGACATTTTCACGGTGACCGTGAACATGGCCGGACTGCCGGGCATTGCCGTGCCTGCCGGCCTCGATGCCAAGGGCCTGCCGCTCGGCCTGCAACTGATTGGCCGTCCCTTCGACGAGGAAACCCTGTTCCAGACAGCCGCCGTCATCGAGCAGGCGGCGGGAACCTTCCAGCCGGAGAAGTGGTGGTAGCATGCCGCCTCCGTCTCGCATTTCCATC
The DNA here is from genome assembly GCF_040318795.1 of Mesorhizobium sp. M1004. Classification (NCBI taxonomy): domain Bacteria; kingdom Pseudomonadati; phylum Pseudomonadota; class Alphaproteobacteria; order Hyphomicrobiales; family Phyllobacteriaceae; genus Mesorhizobium; species Mesorhizobium sp. M1004. The sequence goes on along the minus strand of NZ_JAMYNB010000005.1, from coordinate 146,949 downwards.
GTCGAGACGGGAAACGAACTGCTGATCACGAACCCGCCACGCACCTCGGATTTCAGGACAGTCTTTGTCCTGATCGGGGCCGCGATCGTCGCCTACACCGGCTACATGGGATTGACGGATATGTCGTCCGCAACGCTCACCAGCGGCACGCTCGGCCTGCTGTCCTTCGTGGCGGTCATTGCCCTCTTCACCTATTTCCTGGGCAAGGATTTCATCTGGCGGGTGTTCGGCAGGGAAACCCTGCGGCTGACCGACACCGCAGCCGTGCGCTCGGTGAGGGGTTCTTTGCGAAATCGGTGGTCACTGCCTTTGAAAGGGCATCTTAGGGTCGAAATCCTCGACCATACCTATCCCACGGACGAAGTGGGACTGTCGGAAGTCATCAGCTTAACCAACGCGAACGGCGCCCTTGTTTTCGGCAGGGAGTTAAGCCGCCTCGAAGCGGAAGCGGTAGCGAGTGCGGTCGAGCACTTCACCGGCCGTCACAATTTGAGCTGGAGATAGGCAGGCAATGTTCTTCTATCTCTCCAAGGTATTCTGGTTCTTCGTCCAACCACTTAACCTGGCGATCTTCCTGCTGCTTGCCGGCTTGCTCGCGGCGCTGATCGGCCGCCGGCGATTGGCGGCGACGGGCAGTGTGTTCGCCTTCCTGATTCTGGCGCTGTCGGCCTGGACGTCGCTTGGCGCCATGATGCTCAATCCGCTCGAAGAGCGCTTCCCAAAGCCGCCGCTGCCGCGGAAGGTCGACGGCATTGTCGTGCTCGGCGGCGGCTTCGAGGGCGCCATCAACTTGGCGCGCGGCGGCTATGAGCTGAATTCCGGCGGCGACCGCATGGTCGAGGCGGCGATCCTTGCCCGGCGCTTTCCCGAGGCGAAAGTGGTTATCTCGGGCGGCACCGGTGAACTGTTCATCGATGGCGAGGGGGATGCGGCCACCGCGCCGCGGCTGCTCGGTGCGCTTGGCGTCGACGCCGATCGCCTGATGCTCGAGAGCAAATCCCGCAACACCTATGAGAATGCCGTCTTCACCAAGGAACTGGTAACGCCGAAATCGGGCGAAACCTGGCTGCTGGTGACCTCCGCCTTCCACATGCCGCGCGCCAAGGCGCTGTTCGACAAGGCCGGCTTTCACACGGTCCCGTGGCCGGTCGACTATCGCACCTCGGGCAAGGAAGGCTTTGGCCTGTTTCGCGACAACGCACCCGATTCGCTGCAGACCACGACCATGGCGATCCGCGAGTGGATCGGGCTCGCCGCCTATTGGCTGTCGGGCCGGATCGACCAGCTTTTCCCCGGCCCGGGCGGCTGACCGATCACGGCTTGCCTTGCGGCGGAAAAGAACTGACGCCGCACCAGCACTGCCAGTAGCAGCAGCGTCGACAGCACGAACACGATCGGGTCGACGAACCAGCCGAGATAGCCGATCGAGAAGAACACCGCGCGCAGGCCTGAATTGAAATGCTTGCCGGCCAGCATGTTCATGCGCGCCGCGCGCCACACCGCCGTTTCGCTGACCGGGTTGCGTGACGCCTCGCCATAGGGGATCGGCACCGCGCCGATCAGGATCGTGCAGTAGTTGAAGAGACGGTAGGCCCAGCCGAACTTGAAGAAGGCGAAGGCCAGGATCAGGACCAGACCAAAGACCTTGATCTGAAAGGCGGAGCGCGATGAGGTCGCGTTCAACGGCAGGTCGTTCAGCACGGCAAGGACCTGATCCGAGGCGCCAAGCAGCGCGAAACAGCCACCGAGCGCAATCAGCGAACTGGAGGCGAAAAAGGCGGTGCCTTGCTGCAGGCCGCTCATGATGGCGGTGTCGACGATGCGGATTTCGCGCTCGGCCATGGTGCGCATCCAGGCCTCGCGCTGCACGTTCATGGCCATCGTCAACGACACCCGGCTGACCAGTCTGCCGTCGGACGCCAGCGTATGCAGCAACCATGCGAGCAGGAAAAAAGCCAGCGCCGCCAGATCAGCCGTCGACAGATGGAAGGAATCGCCCATGCCCCCTTTTACCACAGGCAAAGCGGTCAGTTCGATGCTCCAAAGCATGTCGCCCAGAAGTGAGCTGCGGTTCTGTGACAACCACATGCATTAAAACAAGAACTTAAAGCGCGTCGCATGAATCCGTTTCAGCGCGACGCGCTTTTAGCCGGGGATGTCGCTGCCGGAGCAAACAAGGTCGGCAGGTGCAGCGCCGCAATCCGCAAAACAGCACAAACATCATGGAAAGTCCTATATGTAGGTCTTGATCCCATTCCCGGAGACGGCGCAGCGTGTTTCTTTCGGTTTTCGACTTGTTCAAGATCGGCATCGGACCGTCGAGTTCGCACACGATGGGACCGATGACAGCGGCGCGGCGGTTTCTCGACGAGATCGCCGGCGATGACTGGCCGCGCCCGGCCGGCGTCAAGGTCGATCGCATTGGCGCCAGCCTGCACGGCTCGCTCGCCTATACCGGTATCGGCCATGGCTCGGATCGCGCCGTTGTCCTCGGACTTGCTGGCCTGACACCGCAGACGGTCGATCCCGATCAGGCCGAGGGAATCGCCACGCGCATCGCCGCCGAGAAGCGGATATCGCCACGCGGCCATCCCTCCTATCGCTTCGATCCGGCGACGGATCTGGTGCTCGACCGCAAGACGCCGCTCACCGGCCACGCCAACGGCATGGCCTTCTACGCTTACGATGCCGGCGACCGGCTGCTGCTCAAGCGCATCTACTATTCCATCGGCGGCGGCTTCGTGGTGTCCGAGGAAGAGCTGCAGCGGATGAAGGTGAAGGGCTCGGTGACCACAGAAGGCAAGAAGGTGCCCTATCCCTTCAAGAATGCCGTCGAGATGCTGAAGATGGCAGGCAAAAGCGGCCTGTCTATCGCCGACATGAAGCGCATCAATGAAGAGACGCATATGTCGCGCGAGGAGCTCGACAGCGGCCTTGATGCGATCTGGGGCGCCATGAAGTGCTGCATCGACCGCGGCCTGTCGCAGGACGGCATCATGCCGGGCGGGCTGAAAGTGCGCCGTCGTGCCCGCATGCTGCACGACAAGCTGCAGGAGCAATGGCAGCAGAACAAGCCCAACCCTTTGCTGGCCAATGACTGGCTGTCGATCTACGCCATGGCGGTGAACGAAGAGAACGCCGCCGGTGGACGCGTCGTCACCGCGCCGACCAATGGCGCGGCCGGCACATTGCCGGCGGTGCTGCGTTACTGGCTGCATTTCCACCCCGAGGCTGACCAGCCGAGCATCCGCGACTTCCTGCTCACGGCGGCCGCCGTCGGCGGCATCATCAAGACCAATGCCTCGATCTCCGGCGCCGAGGTCGGCTGCCAGGGCGAGGTCGGCTCGGCCTCGGCGATGGCTGCCGCGGGTCTCTGCGCCGTCATGGGCGGCACGCCCGAGCAGGTCGAGAACGCCGCCGAAATCGCGCTCGAACATCATCTCGGCATGACTTGCGATCCGGTCGGCGGTCTGGTCCAGGTGCCTTGCATCGAGCGCAATGCGCTCGGCGCCGTCAAGGCGGTCACCGCCGCCTCTCTGGCGATCAAAGGCGACGGCGTCCATTTCGTGCCGCTCGACGCCGCGATCGAAACAATGCGCCAGACGGGCCTCGACATGAACGAGAAGTACAAGGAAACCAGCCTTGGTGGGCTCGCCGTCAATGTCGTGGAATGCTGACCGCGCAACGCCACTGGCACTGTGGAGAAGTCGGGCAGGGCCGTTGACGCAATCGCGCGCCGGACTAAACCTTAAGCGATGGCACTCAATCTCCTAAAACTGTGCGTCGGTTGCGACAGCGTCGAGGACCTCGAAGAATGGATCGCCTTTCGCGTCGATGAGCGCCGCCGCGCCGGCGAACCCGCCGAGCACTGGCACACCACCCGCATGGTGCCGGCGCGCGGCGCCGAGGTCACCGATGGCGGTTCGCTTTATTGGGTGATCAAGGGCAGCGTGCAATGCCGCCAGCTGATCACTGATATCAGGCCCTTCACCGACGACGAAGGCATCGGCCGTTGCCGCCTGATGCTCGACCTCGACGTCGTGCGCACCGACTGGCAGCCGCGCCGCGCCTTCCAGGGCTGGCGTTATCTCAAACCGTCGGATGCGCCCGCAGATTTCGGCAAGGGCAAGGCCGGAATGGTCGAGATGCCGCCGAAACTGAAGCGCGAGCTCGCCGATCTGGGCTTGCTGTAGAGCCAAGGGCGCGGCCGCTTCTCCCAGAGCGTCGAGCGCTGGCCCTTCATCTTGTCCAAGGCTGGACTTGCAAGGGGCTCGACAACGCCACATCTTGCTTCTTATGAGCGACAAGAAGCAGCGCGTGCCCGCAAGGGCCAGTCCTGCGCCGGTCAAGCCTCAATCCAATGCCGGCGAGATCGACGCCTTCATCCGTCAGGCCCGGACGCTTGCCGCGTCCGCGACCGGCTCCGGGCGGCTGATCCTTGCGCTCGACGCCACGATGAGCCGCCAGCCGACCTGGGATCTCGCCACCAAGCTGCAGGGCGAAATGTTCGACGCCGTCGGCAAGGCCGGAACTCTCAGCGTCCAACTGGCCTATTTTCGCGGGTTGGGCGAGTGCCGCTCGTCGGCTTTTGTCGCCGACACCAATGCCCTGAAGCAGCTGATGACGCGGATCGACTGCCGTGCCGGCCACACCCAGATCGGCAAGGTGCTGGCGCATGCGCTGAAGGAAACGGCGGCGGCCAAGGTCAATGCTCTGGTCTATATCGGCGACGCCATGGAAGAGGATATCGACGACCTGGCGCAGAAGGCCGGCAGCCTCGGTCTGCACGGCGCTCCCGTCTTCGTCTTCCAGGAAGGCCATGATCCCGGCGCAGAAAAGGCGTTCAAGGAGATTGCGCGGCTGTCCAAAGGGGCTTGGTTCCGATTTGATCGGCGGGCCGCCGCGACCTTGGCCGGGCTGCTTTCGGCGGTCGCCGTCTATGCGACGGGTGGATTGAAGGCGCTCGAGGCAAGGGACAGGCCGGGAGACCGGCTGCTGATCGAGCATCTCAGGGGCGGCGGGAATTGATGGGCGCTATCATTGCACTTGTTGCACTGTTTCTGGTGCTGCTCGGCGCGGCGACGATCTTTGTCCGCGCCGATGCGCAAAAACTGGCAAGCGGCATGCGCACGCTCGGGCCGGTGCTTCTGGCGCTGGTCGGGCTCGCCGTGCTGGTGGTCGGGCGCGAAGGCATTGCCGGCCTCATTCTGGCCGCGGCCCTTGCCTGGTACGGTTCGATGCGAATGAAGCGGCCGTCGGTCGGGCCGGCGCCCGGCAAGCGCTCGACGGTGCGGACCGCCGCACTGGAAATGGAGCTTGATCACGATACGGGCGGGCTTGAAGGCCTGGTTCTGGCCGGCCGCCATGAAGGCAAGATGCTGGGCGCGATGGGCCTGGCCGAGCTGCAGCAGCTTTACCGCGAACTCCCCGGCGACCCGGAGAGCCGCCAGCTCCTAGAGACGTATCTTGACGGCCGTTTTCCCGTCTGGCGCAAAGACGCTGAGGCGAACGGTGGCGAAGGGCTGGGTGTTGCGCCAGGTGCGGGCGCCATGACTAAGGAGGAGGCCTACAAGATCCTTGGTCTTGAAGCGGGGGCCGCCGCGGCGGATGTCCGCAAGGCGCACCGCCGCCTGATGCAGCGCCTGCACCCCGACATCGGCGGCACGTCTTTCCTGGCGGCGCGGATCAACGAAGCCAAGGACGTTTTGCTCTCCAATCACAACTAGTCTCCTTCGACGCAGTAAATTTCCGGGAGATGGTTCCGACGCCGCCCTACTGTTGGACGGCGTAGCAGGCGATTTTCTTTTTCTTCAGGGCATTGCAGGCATTCCAGGCCGCGTCCTTCGAGCGGAAGCCGCCGAACCGGGCGCGGTAATAGGTCTCGCCATCCTTTTCGAAGGCGACGGTGAAACCGGAAGCAGCCCCAAGAACTTTGGGCGCCAGCTTGGCGGTCTTGTCGAGGAAAGCCTGGGCTTCGGACTGCTTGGGCGACGACGCCACCTGCACCGCCCAACCAGCCGGCACCGAGGCCGTGTTGACCGGGTCGACCGCCTGTGGGGATACAGGCGTGGGTTCGGCATAGGCAGCCACAATCTGCGCAGTTTCGACCTTCGGCGCCGTCACGATGACGGTCTTGACCTTCCTGGTCTTGACGACGGGGGCGGGCTCTTCGACCGCGGCCACCGTCTGTTCGTCGGCAGACTGGCCTTCAGCAGACTGCTCGTCAGCGGATGTCGGATCGTCATGCTTGGGCAGGAAGACCTTGGCCAGCGCCTTGGCCGGATTGTCGCCGCCGGCCTTGGCGACCAGGGCGCCGCCGCCGCGGGTCGATGCGCGCGGCATGTAGGCGTTGATCAGGCCGGCCATCTGGTTGTCGCGGCTGCGCCCCGAAGTGCCGCCCATGACGACGGCGACGAGGCGGCGGTTGCCATCCGAAACCGACGAGACGAGGTTGAAGCCGGAGGCGCGGGTATAGCCGGTCTTGATGCCGTCGACGCCCTTGATGCGGCCGAGCAGACGGTTGTGGCCATTGATGCGCTGGCGGCCGTAAAGGAAGGAGCGCTGCGAGAAATAGCCGTAATACTGCGGATAATGTTCCCTGAGCGCTATGCCGAGCATCGCCATGTCGTGGGCGGTTGTGAACTGGCCGGGATCGGGCAGGCCGTTGGCATTGCGAAACACGGTGCCGTCCATGCCGAGCGCGCGCGCCTTGGCGGTCATCATGCGGGCGAAATTGCTTTCGCTGCCGCCGAGCAGTTCGCCGAGCGCGGTCGCCGAATCATTGGCCGACTTGGTCACCATCGACAGGATGGCGGTCTCGACCGAAACCGCTCCGCCCGCCTTGACGCCGAGCTTGGTCGGCGGTTCGGCCGCCGCTTTGGCCGAGAACGGCACGGGCGTGTTCCTGCTGATCCGGCCCTTCGCCATGGCCTCGAAGGTCAGATAGAGCGTCATCATCTTGGTCAGCGACGCCGGGTAGCGCCGGCCGTTGGCATCGGACGAATAAAGCACCTTGCCGGTCTTGGCGTCGACGACGATCGCCGAAGACCTGGCGGCCATCGAGGACGCGGCATCCGCGACGACAAATGACATCGCCAAAGCGAGGATCATGATTGTTTTGAGGGAAGATGCGGATTTTGAACCGAAGACCGACAACGCCTGACGCACTGATAGTTCCTTTGAAACTCATTGCCCTGGAGGCGGCAAAGGGATCCGACCTCACTTGTCGTCAAACTATCGCGGCCAGCGTTACCAATCCGTTTATGGTAACCGGCGCGTTCACCATTTTCCTCGGGCTTGAGCCTTTCTTTATTCGAATTTTAGCTGTTGCCGGCGCAGCGCGGCCTGATGCCGCTGAAATCTTGACTTTTGTGCAGCGCACAATATATTCTCGTGCATTGCACAACCGCGCTCAGGCAAGGGCGCTTCAAAACGCCAAGGGAAACGTCAAATGACCCAGACCTACGAGGACTTCTCGAAATACGGCAAGGAGTTTGCCGATACCGGATTGAAGAGCTTCACCTCGCTCTCTAAGGGCGCGCAGGCGATCGCCACCGAAGCTGGCGAATACACCAAGAAGAGCTTCGAGGCCGGCAGCGCCGCGGTCGAAAAGCTGTTCTCCGCCAAGTCGCTGGAAAAGGCGGTCGAGATCCAGTCCGACTTCGCCAAGCAGAGCTATGAGAGCTTCGTCGCCGAGGCGACCAAGTTCGGCGATCTCTATGCCGATCTCGCCAAGGAGGCTTACAAGCCCTTCGAATCGATTGTCGCCAAGGCGAAGTAATTTCGCTCGAGAATACCAGGCACGGCCTTTCGGGCTTGCAAAACAGACCCGGTCGCAGATGCGCGGCCGGGTTTTTTCATGCCTGTTTCAATTCCGGGGCTTTGGCGGTTCACGATTTTGAAAATCGCCTCGGTTTGCCCACCTAGCCATATTGTCAGCTAACAAGAAGGGCTTAAAATCGTCCATCGAACACCTACATATCGAACTCGCATGGGGATTCGAAAGAGGCAGGATTACGTGACTTCAGGTTTGACTGCCACAACAAGCGTGGTGCGGATGCAAAGTGACGGCGACGGCAATGAGGCCGGTCGCGGCACAGCCGTCATTACGCGCACCAAGACCAAGACCAAGAAGCCCAGCCTTTACAGGGTCCTCATCCTCAACGACGACTATACGCCCATGGAGTTCGTGGTTCACGTCCTGGAGCGTTTTTTTCAAAAGGACCGCGAAGCCGCCACACGCATCATGCTTCATGTTCACAATCATGGGGTGGGCGAGTGCGGGGTCTATACATTCGAGGTGGCCGAGACCAAAGTGTCTCAGGTCATGGATTTCGCCCGACAGAATCAGCATCCGCTGCAATGCGTGATGGAGAAGAAGTGAGGTAACATGCCGGCTTTCTCCCAAGGCCTGGAAAAGGCGCTTCACCAGGCGCTGACGCTCGCCAATGAGCGGCACCATGAATATGCAACCCTAGAACATCTGCTGCTCGCCCTCATCGACGACACCGAGGCGGCCGCCGTTATGCGCGCCTGCAACGTCGATCTGGACGAGCTGAAGCACACCGTTCTGACCTATATCGACACCGAACTCGACAATCTGGTCACCGGTTACGATGAGGATTCCAAGCCGACCGCCGGCTTCCAGCGCGTCATCCAGCGCGCCGTGATCCATGTACAGTCATCCGGCCGCGAGGAAGTGTCCGGCGCCAACGTGCTCGTCGCCATCTTTGCCGAGCGCGAGAGCCATGCCGCTTATTTCCTGCAGGAACAGCAGATGACCCGCTACGACGCGGTCAACTACATCTCGCACGGCATCGCCAAGCGCCCCGGCGCATCGGAGACGCGCTCGCCGCGCGGCGCCGATGACGAGCAGGGCGGCCAGAACGGCGCCGAGCCGCAGGAGGAAGGCGGCAAGAAGAAGCAGCAGCAGGATGCGCTGACGGCTTATTGCGTCAACCTCAACAACAAGGCCAAGGCCGGCAAGATCGATCCGCTGATCGGCCGCGAGAGCGAAATCAACCGCACCATCCAGGTGCTGTGCCGCCGCTCCAAGAACAACCCGCTCTATGTCGGCGATCCCGGCGTCGGGAAGACGGCGATTGCCGAAGGTCTGGCCAAGCGCATCGTCGAAGGCGACGTGCCCGAAGTGCTGCAGGACGCCACCATCTTCGCGCTCGACATGGGCACGCTTCTGGCCGGCACCCGCTACCGTGGCGATTTCGAAGAGCGGCTGAAGCAGGTCGTCAAGGAGCTCGAGGATTATCCGGGCGCCGTGCTGTTCATCGACGAGATCCACACCGTGATCGGGGCCGGCGCCACCTCAGGCGGCGCCATGGATGCGTCGAACCTGTTGAAGCCGGCGCTGTCTTCGGGTGCCATCCGCTGCATCGGCTCGACCACTTACAAGGAGTTCCGCCAGTTCTTCGAGAAGGACCGCGCTCTGGTGCGGCGCTTCCAGAAGATCGACGTCAACGAGCCGACCATCGAGGACGCCATCGAGATCATGAAGGGCCTCAAGCCCTATTATGAGGAATTCCACAAGGTGAAGTTCACCAACGAGGCGATCAAGGCTTCGGTGGAACTGTCGGCCCGCTACATCAACGACCGCAAGCTGCCGGACAAGGCGATCGACGTGATCGACGAGACCGGCGCCTCGCAGATGCTGGTGCCGGAAGCCAAGCGCAAGAAGACGATCGGCATCAAGGAGATCGAAGCCACGATCGCCACGATGGCCCGCATCCCGCCGAAGACGGTTTCGGCCGACGACGAGAAGGTGCTGCAAGGCCTCGACATCGAGCTGAAGCGCGTCGTCTATGGCCAGGACACCGCCATCACCGCGCTGACCTCGGCGATCAAGCTGGCGCGTGCCGGCCTGCGCGAACCGGAAAAGCCGATCGGCTCTTACCTGTTCTCAGGCCCGACCGGCGTCGGCAAGACCGAAGTCGCCAAGCAGTTGGCTGCCTCGCTCGGCGTCGAGCTGATCCGCTTCGACATGTCGGAATATATGGAACGCCACACCGTTTCGCGGCTGATCGGCGCGCCTCCCGGCTATGTCGGCTTCGACCAAGGCGGCTTGTTGACCGACGGCGTCGACCAGCATCCACACTGCGTGCTCTTGCTGGATGAAGTCGAGAAGGCGCATCCGGACCTGTTCAACATCCTGTTGCAGGTCATGGACCACGGCAAGCTGACCGACCACAACGGCAAGCAGATCGACTTCCGCAACGTCATCCTGATCATGACCACCAATGCGGGCGCATCGGATGCGCAGCGCGCGGCGATCGGTTTCGGATCGACCAAGCGCGAAGGCGACGATGTCGAGGCCATCAACCGGTTGTTCACGCCGGAGTTCCGCAACCGTCTCGATGCGATCATCCCGTTCGGCTCTCTGCCGGTCCCGGTCATCCACCAGGTGGTGCAGAAGTTCGTCATGCAGCTCGAGGCCCAGCTCTCCGAGCGGGGCGTCACCTTCGACCTGTCGCCGGACGCGATCGCCTGGCTGGCCGACAAGGGCTACGATGAACGCATGGGTGCGCGGCCGCTCGGCCGGGTCATCCAGGAGCACATCAAGAAGCCGTTGGCCGACGAGGTGCTGTTCGGCAAGCTCAAGAAGGGCGGCACGGTGCGCGTCACTGTCGAGAAGAAGGAAACCGGCGAAACCGGCCTGAAGCTCGAATCGCTGGCCGACGAAGCCCCGGTGCAGCCGAAGCAGGAGCCGGAAGAGGCGCCGAAAGCCCGCAAGGCGGTGGCCAAGAAGCCCGTCGCCAAGAAGGCGGTGGCGCAGAAGCCTCAACCCAAGGGCAAGGACGAGCCCGAGCCGAAGGGCAAGGATGGCGGCAAGCGCAGCCTGGTGCCGCAACTGCCGCGCAAGAGCTAAAAAGTTCGCCAATGAAAAAAGGGCCCGGTGACGGGCCCTTTTTTCATTGGCTGGCCGGTTTGCCGACACAGCGCCCCTGCTTTTCAGGTCAGATGCTGTTAGGTCAGGCGGCGACGCCCTCGGGTGCAAACTTGCCCAGGAAGTACCCGCACGCCTTCCAGATGGCGATCGAAATCAGAACGCTCGCATAGCCATCCACGGCATAATGCCAGCCAAGGACGACCGAGCCGACCATGATGATTGCGGCGAATGCCCACATCAAAAGGCCGGCCAACCGTGAGCGGCGTGTTGCATAAAGCGCGAAAAGCACCGCCATCGCCACATGCATGGACGGGAAGGCGGATATGCCGAGACTGCCTGGCGTCGCCCCGATATAGCCGCTCCACACAATGTCCTGCGCAAGGTGAAAAAAGCTGCCGAGTGCGAAGGCGCAGCCACCGATCCAGAAAGCGAAAAGAAGGTATTGGGCATAGTCTTCCAGCACGCCGAAATCCGGCATGTTTCCGGTGCGCAGGCCGACCGCGGCTGCCAAAAGCAGGGCAGCGATGGCCATCGCGTGCAGCAGGCGGTGTCGCCGGTACGCGTCCGCCAAGGTGCGCAGAAAGGCCCGCCCGGCAGCTGCTTTTACCAACGGCTCTGATGTCGCAACCGAATGTTCCACGATTTTTAAAACCCAAACGCATCCCGGTACGGCACTTTATCACGGGGTGGTTTGATATTTCCTAACCGACGTGGTGGATTGTGGCTGAGCGCATCGCCCTGAGGCGCGCGCCACCTCAACCGTTCAGCGCTGCTCGGATCCTGGCCGCGTTCTCAGTCAGCACTTCGGACTTCTCCATCTGCCCCGTATGCGGCTTGAGCGCGATGCCTTCGAACCGCGGGATGACATGGACATGCAGGTGGTAGACGGTCTGGCCGGAGGCCGGTTCGTTGAACTGCAGGATCGTGACCCCGTCAGCGCCGAAAGCCTTTTTGACCGCCAGCGCCACCTTCTGGACCGTGGTGAACAGCCGGCCGAGCGTCGCCGGATCGGCGTCGAGCAGATTGCGCGACTGTGCTTTGGGCACCACCAGCGTGTGACCGGGGCCTTGCGGCATCACATCCATGAAGGCGACCACGGCATCATCCTCGTAGACGCGGTGCGACGGGATTTCGCCGCGCAGGATCTTCGCGAATATATTGCTGGGGTCGTAAGCCTCGGTCATGGCGGCGCTCCGGGAGTATGCTCCCGGTGTAGCGAAGCTGTCCCGGACCGGCAAGATGGTCCGGCGATATCGACAGGCGAGGGCAAGGGCGGATCGCTATTCCTCAAGATCCTTGCGGAACGGCGTATGCTCTTCCAGGATTTCGCCCATCCGCTCGACCTCGCGGCGTTCCCGCCGGAGATAGTCGGCCACAGCGTTCCGCAGGCCGGGATGTGCGATGTAGTGTGCCGAATGCATGGTCACGGGACGGTAGCCGCGCGCCAGCTTGTGCTCGCCCTGCGCGCCAGCCTCGACCACCTTCAGCTTGCGCTCGATGGCGAAGTCGATGGCCTGATGGTAGCAGACTTCGAAATGCAGGAACGGGTGGTCCTCGATGCAGCCCCAATTGCGGCCGTAGAGCGCATCGGAGCCGATGAAGTTGATGGCGCCGGCGACATAGCGGCCATTGCGCTTGGCCATGATCAACAGGATGTCCTGGGACATGCGCTCGCCGATCAGCGAGAAGAACTTGCGGTTGAGGTAGGGCCGGCCCCATTTGCGGCTGCCGGTATCCATATAGAAGGCGAAGAAATTGTCCCACGCCTTTTCGGTCAGGTCCTTGCCGGTCAGCCGGTCGATCGAGATACCGTTGGCGAGCGCCTCGCGGCGCTCCTTCTTCATCGCCTTGCGCTTGCGCGATGCCAGCGTGGCGAGGAAATCGTCATAGGTCGAAAAGCCTTCGTTGAAGAAGTGGAACTGCTGCGGCTGCTTCCAGCGTTGCAATGTCGCTTTCCCTGGCGAAGGTGACATGCGCGGAGGACACGCCGAGCTTTTCCGTCACCGCCTTCAAGCCCGCTGCGAGACCGGCCTTCACAATGGCGCTGTCCTCGCCCTTGCTGACCAGCAGGCGCGGGCCGGTGACCGGAGAGAACGGCACGGCGCATTGCAGTTTCGGATAGTAGTTGCCGCCGGCGCGTTCGAACGCATCAGACCAGCCGTGGTCGAAGACATATTCGCCCTGGCTGTGCGATTTGAGATAGCAGGGCACGGCGCCCAGCAATCTGCCTTGGGCATTTTCCAGTCTGAGATGATGACCTTGCCAGCCGGTACGCCGCACGGCGCAGCCGGAATCTTCAAGCGCGCTCAGAAAAGCATATGAAACGAGAGGGTTATAGCCATTTTCTGTGTCGCTGCGGGTTGTGCCGGTAAAGCCGTTCCACTCGTCGCAGGTGAAGGCATTGATGCCGGCGGCAACGCGGATGGAAAACTCCGCATTCGCCGTTTGCCCGTCACCTTCATCACCCTGATCCATGGGGCTTATTTAAGCTCTGTCGGGGCCGCTACAAGTCACGTTTCAGGCACTTCCATCAGGCGACATTGGCCAGATCGGGTTCGAACCCTTCGAACGTCATCTGGTCGGCGTATTTGAAGGTGAGATCCACCGCCGGCTGGTCATGCACCGTCCAGGTGATGACAGGCATGTTAAGCCTTTCACGCACGAAGCTGACGAACGGGTTCGGCAGATCGCCCGCGGCATAGGAGGTGAAGGCGAGGTCATGTGCCAGCATGGCAAAATGCGCCTCGATCAACTGATTGTCCCTGCCGTAGGCGGTCAGCCCACCCGGAATGCCAGGCGCATCCTTGGGGAAGTCGCGGACCAGCCAGTGGTCGAACGACATGATCGCCGCCTTGCCCTTGTAGCGCTCCAGCATCTTGCCGACGCCTGCCACCAAGCCCTCGTCGTAACCGGGCACACCCTTCAGTTCGACAACCATCGGCACACGGCCGTCGACCAGGTCGAGCGCTTCTTGCAGTGTCGGCACATGGTCCTTGGTGCCGCCGATCCTGAGCGCCGCCAGTTCCGCTGCCGTGCGCCGCCAGACGAAGCCGTCCTGGCCGGTCAACCGCCTGAGATCGCCGTCATGAATGATGACGGGGACGCGGTCGGACGACAAATGCACGTCGCATTCGATCGCATAGCCGCGCTCGGCGGCAGCAGCGAAGGCCGACAGCGTGTTTTCCCAGCGCGTCTTGTTCATGTCGTGAAAGCCGCGATGCGCCACCGGGCGGGCGGTCAGCCAGGAAAGGTCGGTCATTGTCTTGGTCCTGCTCATGCGACCTCGAAGACGGCTTCGATTTCCACTGCGGCATTAAGCGGCAGACAGGCGGTGCCGACGGCGGAGCGGGCATGCTTGCCGCGCTCGCCAAGGGCTGCGACCAGGAAATCGGAGGCGCCGTTGGCGACCAGATGCTGCTCGACGAAATCCGGCAGTGATGCAACAAAGACGGTGATCTTGACCAGCCGCTGGATTTTTTCGAGATCGCCAAGTGCTGCTTTTGCCTGCGCCAAGATGTTGATTGCACAGTACTTTGCGCCTTCCTTGCCGGTTGCGGTATCGAGGTCGCGGCCGAGCAGGCCGCTTGCCTGCAGCTTGCCGTCCTTGAGCGGCAACTGCCCGGCGGTGAACAAAAGATTGCCGGACCTGCAATAGGGCACATAGTTCGCGGCGGGCGCTGCGGCGGCAGGTATCGTCACGCCGAGATCGCTTAGCCGCTTTTCGATTGTTTCACTCATCGTATTTCCCTATTGCTTGGAGACGCCGCGCTGGCCGGGCCGAAATTGCTATTTTTGCCTCGCTTCCGCCACGACTTTTTTTAAGCTGGACCATCTTTACCTGCGGCCTGCCATCAGCTGCGACGATCGGAGCCCCTTATGCGCGCAACGCGCCTTGCCTTCCACGCCGTTCTCTTTCCGATGCTGTTCTCGATGGCTCCAGCCTTTGCCGTGCCGGCGCTGCAGGCGCATCGCGCCGTCTACGATCTTACCCTCGACAAGGCGTCGGACCGCTCGGGCATCACCGGGATTTCCGGCCGCATGGTCTATGAGTTCAACGGCTCGCCCTGCGAGGGCTATACGGTAAAATTCCGTTTCGTCACCCAGATCGCCACCGGCGACAACACCAGGCTGACCGACCAGCAGACGACCACGTTCGAGGACGCCGAAGGCAAGACCTTCTCGTTCGTGACCAAATCCTTCGTCGACCAGAACCTAGACAAGGAGGTCAAAGGCACCGCCACAAAAGAGACCAAGGGCCTCAAGGTCGATATCGACAAGCCCGAGAAGAACAGCCTCGAACTCGCCGCCACCCAGTTCCCGACCCAGCATCTGGTCGAACTGATCGGCAAGGCCGAGAAGGGCGAGAATTTCTACGAAACCAGTCTGTTCGACGGTTCGGAGGATGCCAACAAGGTGATGACCACCACCGTCATCGTCGGCAAGAAGGCCGAGGGCGACAAGGCCGACCCCGAAGCGCCGGCGCTGGCCAAGCTTGCCGGCGACAAATACTGGCCGGTCGACATCGCCTATTTCGACGAGACCGACAAATCGGGCGAAGAGGTGCCGGAATACCGCATCAGCTTCAAGCTGCACGAGAACGGCATCACCCGCGACCTCACAATGGACTATGGCGAGTTCTCGATGACCGGAAAGCTGGTCAATCTGTCGCTGTTCGATCAGACCAAGCCTTGCCCGGTCTCGAAATAGCAACAATGCGGCGCTGGCACGGCAGGCTTGATGGCAGTTCCCGATGGCGGTCTATGTCGATGCGGCGATCTGGAAATGGGCCGGCCATCGCTGGTGCCACCTGATGGCCGACGATACGGACGAACTGCATCGTTTCGCCGCCGAGCTTGGTGTCAAGCGTTCGTCCTACCAGGGGCCGCCCAGGACATCGGCGCCGCACTATGACATAACCGGCTTCGAGCGCGACCGGGCGGTGCGGCTCGGCGCCATCGAATGCAGCCGCGAGGAGATCGTTGCGATCTTCAGGCGCGTACGGGTACCCAACGGAAAGGGCCGATCGTGACGCTAACGGCATTCCTGGCTTATTGCCTTGCCATCACACTTGCCGCCGCCACGCCGGGTCCGGCGATGTTCACGGTGATCACCAACGGCGTGGCACGCGGCTTCCTGCGTGCGTTCGTCGCCGGAATGGGCATTGCCGCCGGTGATGCCGTGCTGGTCACCTTGGCACTGCTCGGGCTGGTGGCGCTGGCCCAGACCTTCGAATGGGTGTTTCTCCTGTTGAAATACGCCGGTGCGGCCTACCTGATTTTCCTCGGCATCAAGATGTGGCGGGCCGCGGCCGCGCAATCGGCCGCGCAAGGAATCCCCCAAACCGGATTGTCGCGTTCGTTCCTGCTTGGCGCCTCCGTGGCGCTCGGCAACCCGAAGGCGATCCTGTTCCACGCCTCGATCATGCCGCTGATCCTCAACCTCGACACCATGACGTTTGCCGACGGCCTGCTGGTGGTGGCAGTCGTCGTCGGCGCCAATATTCTCACCATGGGCATCTACGCCGCGCTGGCGGGCAGGGCATCCGGCTGGTTCAGGACGCCCGAACGCATGCGGCTGATTAACCGGTTCGCCGGCAGCGCCATGATCGGCACCGGAGCGCTGATTGCCGCACGCTGAGCGATGAAGCACCTCACCGCTTGCGTTTGCAGCGCTTCCCCTCTATATGCGCGCTCATTCCACACACGGACTTTGGTGTCTGCCCGGGAGAAATCCGGCTGAAACCTCCGGTGGCGTTCGAGGACAAAGTCCAAAAATGCCTGTGTCCGTGGAGGCTAACCGGAAAAGGAACTAAGAATGGCACTGCCCGATTTCAGCATGCGCCAGCTTTTGGAAGCTGGCATTCACTTCGGCCACCAGACCCACCGCTGGAACCCGAAGATGGCGCCTTACATCTACGGCGCCCGCAACAACATCCACATCATCGACCTGTCGCAGACGGTGCCTTTGCTGCACCAGGCTCTGAAGCAGGTTTCCGACACCGTTGCCAAGGGCGGCCGCGTGCTGTTCGTCGGCACCAAGCGCCAGGCGTCCGACATCGTCGCCGACGCCGCACAGCGTTCGGCCCAATACTATGTCAACTCGCGTTGGCTCGGCGGCATGCTGACCAACTGGAAGACGATCTCGAATTCGATCCAGCGCCTGCGCAAGCTCGACGAGATGCTGGCCGGTGAGGCCCAGGGCCTGACCAAGAAGGAACGCCTGAACCTCGACCGCGAGCGCGAGAAGCTCGACAAGGCGCTCGGCGGCATCAAGGACATGGGTTCGACGCCGGACCTGATGTTCGTCATCGACACCAACAAGGAAGCGATCGCCATCCTCGAGGCCAAGCGCCTCGGCATTCCGGTCGTCGCCATCATCGATTCGAACTGCGATCCGGACAAGATCGATTTCCCGATCCCCGGTAATGACGACGCGGCGCGCGCCATCCAGCTCTATTGCGACCTGATCGCCAAGGCTGCCATCGACGGCATCGCCCGCCAGCAGGGCGCGCTCGGCGTCGACATCGGCGCCTCGGTCGAAGCTCCGGTCGAACCGGCGCTTGATCCGGCTCCGGCCCCGGCTGCGGACGCTCCGGAAGCTTGACAATCGAAGGCCGGTTGCGGCCTTCATCATTCTCATATTTGGCACGCTAGACAGACGCATCACCGAGTACCGGTGGTGCGTCGGTGCATTTAAAACAAAGAGGCGACAATGAGCATTTCGGCTGCACAGGTCAAAGAACTCCGCGACTTGACCGGCGCGGGCATGATGGACTGCAAGGCGGCGTTGACCGAGACCAACGGCAACATCGAAGAGGCCGTCGACTGGCTGCGCAAGAAGGGCATTTCCAAGGCCGACAAGAAGGCTGGCCGTACTGCCGCCGAAGGCCTGATCGGCGTCGACTCCGGCGTCCGCGAGGCCGCCATCGTCGAGGTTAACTCCGAGACCGATTTCGTGGCCCGCAACGAGCAGTTCCAGGAGATCGTTCGCAATGTCGCCAAGGTCGCGCTTGCTTATGGCACGACGGAGGCTGTCTCTGCCGCAAAGTATCCGGGTTCGGACAAGTCGGTCACTGACACCATCAAGGACGCCGTTGGCACCATTGGCGAGAACATGAGCTTCCGCCGTTCGGCCAAGCTCACCGTCCCGCACGGTGCTGTCGCAACCTACGTCCACAATGCGGTTGCCGATGGTCTTGGCAAGCTCGGCGTTCTGGTCGCGATCGAGACGACGGGCAATGAGCATGCCGCCAACGCCTTTGGCCGCCAGGTCGCCATGCATGTCGCCGCCACCAACCCGCTGGCGTTGACCGCCGAGCAGATCGATCCGGCAGCGGTCGAGCGCGAGAAGGCGATCTTCGCCGACCAAGCGCGCCAGTCCGGCAAGCCGGAAGCGATCATCGAAAAGATGGTCGAAGGCCGCCTGCGCAAGTTCTACGAGGAAGTCGTGCTCCTCAAGCAGGCCTTCGTGCTCAATCCCGACATCACTGTCGAGCAGGCGCTGAAGGATGCCGAGAAGGACATCGGCGCTCCGGCCAAGATCTCCGCCTATCTGCGCTTTGCGCTGGGCGAAGGCATCGAAAAGGAAGAGACCGATTTCGCGGCGGAAGTCGCGGCGGCGGTGAAGAAGTAGTTTTAAAAATAGCCCCGAAAAGGGCTTCTCAGCTCAGGCAACTCGGCCGGGTGTCCGCAAGGATGCTCGGCCGATTTCTTGTGCGGTGTCGATGAAGGCCCTGAGCTTTGGCGCCATCGACGCCCTGCGCGGGAAGTAGAGGAAGAGGCCGGGCTCCTCGATCGCCGTTTGCGGCAGGATCTGAACGAGGCGGCCGGCGGCCAATTCCGCGCGCACCAGCGGCTCGAACACATAGATCAGCCCGACGCCGGCAAGCGCAAGGTCGATCGCGGCCAGCGAATCGGTAACGATGACCGTACCCTTCGTCTCGGCCACGACATCCTTGCCGTCCTCGGTCAGGTCCCAGCGATAGAGTGCGCCGGAGCGCACAAGCCGGTAGCCGACGCAATTGTGGTCCGAAAGATCCGTCACACCGCGCGGACGGCCATGCCGGCCGACATAGGCGGGGGAGGCGACGATCACGGCGTTGAATGGCGGCGTCAGCCGGACCGTGACCATGTCCTGTGCGATCATCTCGCCCAGCCGGATGCCGGCATCAAAACCCTCGCCGACAATGTCCACCAGCCCCTGGTCGGTGAGCAATTCGATGGTCACATCAGGATAGCGTTCAGCCATCGCGGCGACCACGGGAGTGACGGCAAGTGGAACGGCGATGTTGGGAACGTTCAACCTGAGCAAGCCGGAGGGCCGGCCCTTGATGGCTCGGATGCGGTCCATCCGGTCGGCGATATCCTGGAGAGCAGGGGCTGCCGTCTCCACCAGCGCCTTGCCGGCTTCCGTCAGCGAGACGCTGCGCGTGGTGCGCGCAAACAGCGGCTGGCCGATCCGCTCCTCCACGAGGCGCACCGCATGGCTGACGGCGGATGGGGACATGCCCAGTTCGGCCGCGGCAAGCGCAAAGCCGCCGCGTCGGGCAACGGCGACGATGACAGGCAGATGACTGAGCAGATCCCGATCCATTCATGCATGATATCGCATAGTCCTTGCGAACACTTCAATGTTCTCGATGCCGACAGGCTGACCCATATTGCCGTCACCAATGCACAAGGAGAAGAGAGATGAATGCCTTGAAACACGCTACCTTCGCCGCAGCCCTTGCTCTGGCGCCGGCTGATGCCGGCGGCGCCGAGCCGTCCGGTTGGCGCGGGCTCGCCGACGAACGCGCCGTCATCCGCATCGCCGATGCCATCGACCGTGCCGTCGATGCGCAGGACTGGAAGCTTGCCCGCTCCTATTTCGCCGACCGTGTCACCGTCGACTTCAGCAGCCTGTCAGGACAGCCTGCCGCCACCATCCCCTCCGACGATCTGATCGGTACCTGGGCCGGCAACCTCAGGGGCAGCAAGACCAGCCTGCATCTGCGCACCAATCACCAGGTGATCTTTGAGGCGGACGCGGCGACCGTCTCTTCGAACGGCTATGCCGGGAACCGGATGGAAGGCAATGGCGACCCGCTGTGGGAAGTCTGGGGCACCTACGAGCACCATCTGGTTCGCTCCGGGACTGGCTGGAAAGTCGACGGCTTCGTTTTCCGCGCCACGCATGAGCGCGGCAATCCCTGGGTCAAGATGACGCCTGGCCAGTGAGCCGGCGTCAAGAAATCAGGATAGGAAAAACACCATGACCATGAGCTATTACACACTGGGCAACAGCGGCCTGCGCGTCAGCCGGTTGGCACTGGGCACCATGACCTTTGGCACCGAATGGGGCTGGGGCGCGGACAGGGAAACCGCGCGCGCCATGGCCGACGCCTATGTCGAGGCCGGCGGCAATTTCTTCGACACCGCCGACCTCTACACCGGCGGCACAGCCGAAACCTGGCTCGGCGAATTCATCGCCGAGCGAGGCTTGCGCGACAGAGCCGTGATCGCCACGAAATTCACCTTCAACGCGGAGCCCGGCAATCCGAACGCCGGTGGCAATGGCCGCAAGAACATCTTGCGCGCCGTGGACGCCTCGCTGAAGCGGTTGGGCACTGACTATATCGACCTCTACCTCCTCCATGTCTGGGACGGGCTGACGCCGGCCGAGGAGGTCATGCGCACGATGGATGATCTCGTGCGTGCGGGCAAAATTCGCCATGTCGGCCTGTCCGATGTGCCGGCTTGGTATGCTGCCCGCGCGCAGACGATCGCCGAGTGGCGCGGCTACGAGCCGGTGTCGGCCCTGCAGCTTGAATATTCGCTGGCGGAGCGTTCGATCGAAAATGAGTTCGTGCCCTTCGGCACCCGCCATGGCGCAGGAATCATGGTGTGGAGCCCGCTGGCCAGCGGGCTGCTCAGCGGCAAGTACCGGCCGACGCAGGAAGGCCATGCCGGCCGGCTCGACGGCTTTCGCAACACCACTCATCCGGGGTTCCAGAAGTTCACCGAGCGCAACTGGGCGATCGTGGCGGAGCTCGAAAAAGTTGCCGCCGAACTCGGACGCAGCATGGCGCAGGTCGCGCTCAACTGGGTGGCAACGCAACCGGGCATCGCCACCGTGATTCTTGGCGCCACCAAGCTGGCGCAGTTGCAGGACAATCTGGCGGCGTTGGATTTCACTTTACCCGCCGAGCTTCGCGCGCGGCTGGATACGGTCAGCAAGACACCGCCGCCATTCCCGTACGCCTATTTCGGTTCCGACATACAAGCCCGGGTTACCGGCGGCGCCGTGACCGGCGACAAGCCGTTGGGTTATGCGCCGCCGCTGCTGGTCGAGGGCGACGCCGTCAGCATCACCAGCAACTGACGGGCCGCGACGGGAAGGCGGAATTGGGCGAGGGGCGCCGCGTGCCACCGCGGCGCCCTTCGGGTATCGGAACTCGGCATCGCGCCAGCGGCGGCGCCCGCGCGAGGGCGGCCTGCCCAGGCTGCCACACGCAACAATGACGAGGTCCAGATGACGGCAAAGCCCCTCTATCGACGTGTCCTGCTGAAAGCGTCGGGCGAAGCGTTGATGGGCGAGCAGCATTTCGGCATCGATGTCTCGGTGGTCGACCGAATCGCCGCCGACATCGCCGAAGCCCGCGCACTTGGCATCGAGGTCGGCGTCGTCATTGGCGGCGGCAATATCTTTCGCGGCGTGGCGGTGGCATCCAAGGGCGGCGACCGCGTCACCGGCGACCACATGGGCATGCTGGCCACCGTCATCAACTCGCTGGCGCTGCGCACCTCGCTGAACAAGATCGGCGTCGATGCCGTCGTGCTGTCGGCCATCGCCATGCCCGAACTTTGCGAGAGTTTTTCCCAGCGCCAGGCCACCGCCTATATGAACCAGGGCAAGGTCGTCATTTTCGCCGGCGGCACTGGCAATCCGTTCTTCACCACCGATTCGGCCGCGGCCTTGCGCGCCGCCGAGATCGGCGCCGACGCGTTGTTCAAGGGCACCCAGGTCGACGGCGTCTATTCGGCCGATCCCAAGAAGGATCCGAATGCGACCCGCTTCGAGCGCATCAGCCATGCCGAAGTCATCAACAAGGGCCTTTCGATCATGGATACCGCCGCAATTGCACTTGCGCGCGAAAACAACATCCCGATAATCGTCTATTCGATCCACGAAAAAGGTGGTTTCGGCGATATTCTGCGGGGCGGCGGCCGTTGCACGATCGTCGCCGACGAGTGACCCGGAGTATACTCTCCTAAAAAGGGGATCAGTTTTTGAAAGCGGGTCCGAATATAGGCCCTAAGCACTGAACCCGGATCAAACGGGTCGAGGAGACTAAGATGAGTGGTGAGTTCGACGACCTCAAGCGGCGCATGGATGGCGCGATCGCCGCCTTCAAGCACGATCTGGCTTCGCTGCGCACCGGCCGTGCCTCCAGCAATCTTCTCGACGCCATCCAGGTCCAGGCCTACGGCACCACCATGCCCATCAACCAGGTGGCGAACGTGTCGGTGCCGGAGCCGCGCATGATCTCGGTTTCGGTATGGGACAAGTCGATGGTCGGCGCGGTCGACCGTGCCATCAGAGAATCCAATCTCGGCTTCAATCCGATCGTCGACGGCACCAATCTCAGAATTCCGCTGCCCGAGCTCAACGAGCAGCGCCGCAAGGAACTGGTCAAGATTTCGCATGGCTACGCCGAGAACGCCCGCGTTGCGGTGCGCCATGTCCGTCGCGACGGCATGGACTTCTTGAAGAAGGCGGAAAAGGACGGCGACATCAGCGAGGACGATCAGCGCAAGCGCTCCGATCAGGTCCAGAAGCTGACCGACGAAACGATCAGCACCATCGATCACCTGCTTTCCGATAAGGAAGCTGAAATCATGCAGGTCTAGGGTCGGCCCACACCGGCCCGAAAGCGAGACAATGGCAACGCCCGCGCATGTCGCGATCATCATGGATGGAAACGGACGCTGGGCCAAAGCGCGCGGCATGCCGCGGCTTGCCGGCCATCGCGCCGGCGTCGAAGCGCTGCGCAAGACGGTGCGCGCCGCGCCCGGTCTCGGCATTTCCTTCCTGACCGTCTACGCCTTTTCGTCGGAAAACTGGTCGCGGCCCAAGGCCGAAGTGAGCGACCTGATGGGGCTTTTGAAGCTGTTCATCCGCCGCGATCTGGCCGAACTGCACCAGAACGGCGTGCGCGTCAGGATCATCGGTGACAGGGCGGGGCTGCAGCCGGACATCAGGGGCCTGCTCGAAGAGGCCGAATCGCTGACTGCGCGCAATGAATCGCTGACCTTGGTCATCGCCTTCAACTATGGCGGGCGCGACGAGATCGTGCGCACGGCACGCAAGCTCGCAGCCGCAGTGGCGCGCGGCGAGATCGACGCAGAGGCGATCACGGCAGACACTTTTGCCGGCGCCCTCGACACCGCAGGCATTCCCGATCCGGAGCTGGTCATCCGCACCAGTGGCGAGCTTCGGCTGTCGAACTTCCTTCTGTGGCAGGCAGCCTACAGCGAACTGGTTTTTCTGCCTTGCTACTGGCCTGACTTCAGCCGCGAACACCTGGCCGACGCATTGCGCGATTTTGCTGGCCGCGAGCGCCGTTTTGGCGGGCTTGCCGCTCAAGATGTCGCTGCCTCGTGATCGGCGGCGGGATGAACAATCTTCAGCTTCGCATCGTCTCGGCGCTGGTGCTGGCCGCAATAGCGCTTGGCCTGACCTGGTTGGGAGGGCTGTGGTTCCGCCTGCTTTGCGCCGGGATATCGGCGGTCATCTTCTATGAATGGGCGCGCATGTCGCGCCCCTTGGCCGGTGCGACCCTCGGCTTCATTCCCGAAGCGCTGCTTCTGGTTTTCGTCGTCGCCCTGGTTGCAGGCGTGCCGGCATCGTGGCTTCTGTCTCTTGTCCTGGCCATGGTTGTGGTCGCTGCTGTCGGCGCCCGTATGCGTGGAGCGGCGCAATGGGATGCAGCCGGTCTTGCCTACGCGGCTTTGTCCGGCTTATCGCTGGCGCTGCTGCGCGGCGGCGACCATCCCGGCCTGGTCGCAATCCTGTTTCTGTTCGCCGTGGTCTGGGCGACCGACATCTTCGCCTATTTCGTCGGCCGCTCCGTCGGTGGGCCCAAGCTCGCGCCATCTATATCCCCCGGCAAGACGCAGAGCGGCGCGCTTGGCGGCGCTGTCGGCGGCGTGGCCGCCGGCGTGCTTCTGGCTGCCGCCGCCGGGGCCGGCAATCTTGGCGTCCTCGCCTTGGTTGCGCTGGTGCTGTCGATTGTTGCCCAGGCTGGCGATCTCTTCGAATCCTGGGTCAAGCGCCGCCACGGCCGCAAGGATTCAAGCGCGTTGATACCCGGGCATGGCGGTGTCATGGACAGGGTGGACGGGCTTGTCGCGGCGGCTTTTGCCCTATACGTGATCGGCTGGATTTCGGCGGGCGCCGATCATCCGGCGCAGGGGCTGTTTCCGGCTTGAGTGATATTTCACGGCGAAGAAATGGCGCACGCCACGGATTCGCCTGGATTGATGTCACAGTCGCGGCGACACCTTTTGCCGCGGGTGAATTTGAGGGCATGACTTGAACGAAATTCTTCACGCGTTTTTCAGCACGGAAGGCTTTGTCCTCGGCACGCTGGTGCCGTTTCTGTTCGTGCTGACCGTGGTCGTCTTCATTCACGAAATGGGCCATTACCTGGTCGGCCGCTGGTGCGGCATTGGCGTGAAGGCCTTTTCGATCGGCTTCGGCCCCGAACTTCTCGGCTTCAACGACAGCCACGGCACGCGCTGGAAGCTCTGCGCCATACCGCTCGGCGGTTATGTCAAATTCGTCGGCGACATGAGCGCCACGTCGAGCCAGCCGAGTTCGGAAGATCTGGAAACGCTGACTGACGCTGAACGCAAGGTCGCCTTCCACACGCAGCCGATCTGGAAACGCGCCGCCACGGTGGTGGCCGGACCGCTGTTCAACTTCCTTTTGACCATTGCCGTCTTTGCCGTGCTGTTTTCCCTCTATGGCCGCCCTGTGTTTGAGCCGATGGTGGCGGCGGTCACCGCCGGCAGTCCAGCCGAAAGGGCCGGCATTTTGCCAGGCGACCGATTCGTCGCCGTCGACGGCAGCAAGGTTGAGACCTTCGCCGACGTCCAACGCCTGGTCTCAGGCCGCGGCGGCGACGCTATCAGCTTCACCATGTTGCGCGACGGCAAGGAGGTCACCGTCGTCGCGACGCCGGAGCCGATGGAGCAGCTGGACGCACTGGGCAACAAGGTCAAGGTGGCCGTCATCGGCGTCGTCAACAACAAGGATGTCGGCCAGCCCAGGCTGATCACCTACAGCCCTGTCGGAGCAGTCGGCGCCGCGGTCGAGGAGACGGGGCACGTCATTCAGCGCACCGGCCAGTTCCTGCAGCGATTCGTTGTCGGCCGCGAAGACAAATGCCAGCTGGGCGGCCCGATCAAGATCGCCAAGATGTCGGGGCAGGCGGCAAAGCTGGGCTTCCTATGGCTGGTGCAACTCGTCGCCGGCCTGTCGGTCGGGATCGGAATTCTGAACCTTTTGCCGATTCCCCCCCTCGACGGCGGCCATCTCCTGTTCTACGCACTCGAAGCCGTTTTCCGGCGTCCGGTATCGGAGCGGATGATGGAAATGGGATACCGGGCCGGCCTCTTTCTGGTGCTGGGATTTATGGGCTTCGTCTTCTGGAACGATCTGTTTGGGTGCTGAAATCATGAAGAAATTTGGCTTCAGCACCGGCAATGTTGAGACGCCGTTTACCATGCACGGGGGTATGCGTGACGCGAAAGCCACGCATCAGGGTTAAGTAATTACAAATTAACCAGAAGCCTTGCGTGTAGGGAAAATCCGGTTAATACGGTAGGAGAAATTACCGCACGTCCGGTTTTCTCGCCGTGGGGACTTCGAGAAAAGGTACAAAAGCCCGATGAAGGCAGCATCCAAATTTTTGAGCGCCGCGTCCGCGGTGGCTATGTCCGCCGCTCTGGTTGTACCAGGTGCGCTCGCCGTGCAGTTCGTTGCCACATCTGCGGCGCAGGCAGCCGTTGTCTCGAGAGTCGAGGTCAGCGGCAACCAGCGTGTCGACGCCGACACCATCCGCAACTACATCACGATCAAGCCGGGCAAGGCGTTTTCCAGCGCCGATATCGACGATGCGGTCAAGGCGCTGTTCGGCACCGGGCTGTTCTCGGACGTGCAGATCAATCAGGTCGGTTCGACGCTGGTGGTCAAGGTTGCCGAATATCAGGTCGTCAACCAGGTTCTGTTCCAGGGCAACAAGAAGCTCAAGGACAATGCGCTGGCAGTCGCCGTGCAGTTGAAGCCGCGCGGGACGTTCTCGCAGGCAACGCTGGACTCCGATGTCGAGGCGGTGAAGGCTGCCTACAGGCGGATTGGCCGCGATGACGCCACTGTCACGACGCAGATCATGGATCTCGGCGACAACCGGGTGAACGTGGTCTTCAACATCAACGAAGGCGGCCGCACCAAGATCGCCGCTGTCAATTTCGTCGGCAACAGCGCCTATTCGAGCCGCCGCCTGTCTGACGTCATCGCCACCAAGCGCTCGAGCTTCCTGTCCTTCGTGCTGCGTGACGACGTCTATGACGAGGACAAGCTCCGCGCCGACCAGGAATCGCTGCGCCGCTTCTATTACAATCACGGCTATGCCGACTTCCAGGTGGTCTCAGCTGTCGGCGAGCTCGACGACACGACCAACCAGTACACCGTTACCATTACCGTGCAGGAAGGCGACCGCTATACGTTCGGCGACGTCAGCGTCGAGAGCACCATTCCCGAAGTCGACTCGAAGGCGCTGGAATCGGTGGTTCAGACCCACAAGGGCGACGTCTACAACG
The DNA here is from genome assembly GCF_040318795.1 of Mesorhizobium sp. M1004. Taxonomy (NCBI): domain Bacteria; kingdom Pseudomonadati; phylum Pseudomonadota; class Alphaproteobacteria; order Hyphomicrobiales; family Phyllobacteriaceae; genus Mesorhizobium; species Mesorhizobium sp. M1004. The sequence goes on along the minus strand of NZ_JAMYNB010000005.1, from coordinate 120,183 downwards.
CCAAGGATGTCGAAGACACCATCATCGCGCTGACCGAAAAGGTCGCGGGTTCGGGCTATGCCTTCGCCCAGGTGACGCCGCGCGGCGATCGCAACTTCGAGAACCACACCATTTCGGTCGTCTATACGATCGACCAGGGCACCAAGGCCTATATCGAGCGCATCGAAATCCGCGGCAACGACCGCACGCGCGACTATGTCATTCGTCGTGAGTTCGATGTGAGCGAAGGCGACGCCTTCAACCAGGTTCTCATCCAGCGCGCGAAGAAGCGGCTGGAAAAGCTGGATTACTTTGAGAAAGTCGACGTTTCGACTGTCCCGGGTTCTGAGCCAGACCAGGTCGTGCTCGTGGTTGACGTAGTCGAGAAATCGACCGGCGAGTTCTCGGTTGGCGCAGGATATTCGACCGGTGGCGACACTGCCGGTCCGTCCGTCGAAGGTTCGGTCGCGGAGCGCAACTTCCTCGGTCGTGGCCAGTACATCAAGGTTTCGGCCGGTGGCGGCAAGAATTCGCGCGACTACAGCCTGTCCTTCACCGAACCCTATTTCCTCGGGCGCCGTATCGCTGCCGGCTTCGACATCTTCCAGCAGACGCGCAACTACGACCACTATGACAGCGAGACGCTGGGTGCGACGGTGCGCTTCGGCCTGCCGATCACCGACAATATCTCGACGCAGCTGGCGTATAATATCGCCCAGGAGAAGTACAAGTTCGACGACGACTGCGATGACAACGACGACGGCACGCTGGGCGATTGCGACGTCTCGGAAGCGATTAAGCAAGGTATTGCGGAGAGCCCGTGGATCAAGTCGTCCGTCAGTCTTGGCTTGGTCTACAACACCATCGACGACATGAAGAGCCCGCATGAAGGCATTTACGCCACCACGACTGTGGAAGTGGCCGGCCTTGGTGGTGATGCCAAATTCGTCAAGGTTACCGGTCGTGGCACTGTCTATCAGACCTTGTCCGAACAGTTGGATCTGGTCGGCCTGATCTCGGGCGGCGCCGGCCACATCCAGGGCTTCGGCGGTGACGGCTTGCGTATCTTCGATCAGTTCCAGAGCAGCGACCGCATGATCCGCGGCTTCGAGTATGGTGGCATTGGCCCTGTGGACCTCAACACAGGTGACCACCTCGGCGGAACCACCTATTTCAATGCGTCGGCGGAAGCCCAGTTCCCGATACCGGTCATTCCGGAAAGCTTTGGTGTGCGCGGCGCCGTGTTTGCCGATGCCGCAACGCTGTATGGCAGCAAGATTAACACTCCTTTGGTCAATCAGGGGTCAGTCGACTTGGAACTGCGCGCTTCGGTTGGTGTCGGCTTGTTGTGGTCATCGCCTTTTGGCCCGATCCGCATTGACTACGCGATGCCCGTCAAGAAGGAAAAGACCGACGACGTGCAGGAATTCAACTTCGGCATGTCGAGCCGCTTCTGATCTTGCGGTAACGATGCTTCCGGGCCGTTGGGGTCCGGAAGAGAATTGATCCGACCTAGCTGGATATTGCTTCTGGAATGACCGATCCGGTGTTCTTCGCGCCATCACGCCGGTATACGGCCGGCGAAGTCGCGAATCTGACCGGCGCATCGCTCGTCGATTCCGATCTTGCCCACATATCGATCGACGCTTTGGCGCCAGCCAATGAAGGCGGCGAGGGTGCGCTCGTCTTCGTCGACGGCAAGCGCAATTTCGCGCTGATGCAGTCGCTGAAGGCGGCGGCCGTGTTTTGTCCCGCCGAGTTCGCCGGCAAGGCGCCGGCCGGCATTGCGGTTCTGGTGCATCCGCGCCCGCAGCAGGCCTTCGCCATGATCGGCCGGCTGCTGTTCCCGACGGCGGCGACGCCGGGACCGATGACCAGCGAAACCGGGGTCTCGCCGCAAGCTCATGTCGATACCACGGCGCATATCGAGGCAGGCGCGATCATCGAGGCCGGAGCCGTCGTCGGCCCGCGTGCTTCCATCGGCAGCGGAACGGTCATTGCCCCCCACGCCGTTATCGGTCCGTCATGCCAGATCGGCCGCGACGGCTATATCGGACCAGGTGTCAGCGTCCAGTACGCGCTGATCGGCAACCGCGTCATCATTCATGGCGGCGCCAGGATCGGCCAGGACGGCTTCGGCTTTGTCGGCGGCGCCAAAGGCCCTGAGCGTGTGCCGCAGGTCGGCCGCGTTATCATTCAGGACGATGTCGAAATCGGCTCGAACACGACCGTCGATCGCGGCGCCATGTCGGATACGGTCATCGGTCAGGGGACCAAGATCGACAATCTGGTGCAGATCGCCCATAACGTTCGCATCGGCCGCAATTGCATTATTGCCGGGCTCTCTGGTATTTCCGGCTCCGTCACCGTCGGCGACGGTGTCACCATGGGGGGCGGCGTTGGCCTTGCCGATCATTTGACCATCGGATCAGGGGCCAAGCTTGCTGCAAGAAGCGGGTTCATGAGCAACGTGCCGGCGGGCGAGATCTGGGGAGGCTATCCGGCGCAGCCGATGGCGGAAGCCATGCGTGAGATCGCCATGCTGAGGAAGCTTGCCAGGACGCGCAAGCAGGGCGAAGGGGGAAGTAGCTGAGATGGTGCCGGCGACGCTCGAAGCGGTCGATATATTGGGGTTGATGAAGCTTTTGCCGCATCGCTATCCCTTCCTGATGATCGACCGCATCATCGATATCGACGGCAATGATTCTGCCATCGGCATCAAGAACGTGACCATCAATGAGCCGCATTTCCAGGGCCATTTCCCGGATCAGCCGGTGATGCCGGGCGTGCTCATCGTCGAGGCTATGGCGCAGACGGCCGGCGCGATCTGCATCCGTAACCTCAACACGGAAAAGCCGTCGCTGGTCTATTTCCTGACCATCGACAACGCGAAATTCCGCAAACCGGTCGTCCCGGGCGACCAGTTGAAGATCCACGTCAAGAAAATCAAGATGCGCGGCAACCTGCTCAAATTCGCCTGCGAGGCCATGGTGGAGGGCACAAAGGCCGCCGAAGCCGAGATCTCGGCAATGATGGTTACCGGCTGACGGTTCGAAATGCTCATGAAAATACAGACTTCAATCCACCCCTCGGCCGTCATCGAGGCCGGCGCGCAGATCGGCGAAGGCGCCTCCATAGGACCTTTCTGCTACGTCGGCGCTGACGCCGTGATCGGTGACCGCGTCGAACTGGTCAGCCATGTCTCGGTGCTGGGCGCGACAACCATTGGCGCCGCGACCAAGGTCTATCCGATGGCGACACTGGGCGGACCGCCGCAGAACACCAAGCACAAGGGCGGCCGCACCACTTTGGTCATCGGCCAGAACTGCACGATCCGCGAAGGCGTGACCATGCATCTCGGCACCGATTCCAGCCGCGGCGAGACGACCGTCGGCGACAACGGCAATTTCCTTGCCTATGCCCACATTGCCCATGATTGCGTCGTCGGTAAAAACGCCACCTTCGCCAATGGCGCGACCCTGGGCGGCCATTGCGAGGTCGGTGACAGCGTTTATATTGGCGGCCTCAGCGCCGTTCATCAGTTCGTGCGTGTTGGTGACAACGCCTTTCTCGGCGGCTGCTCGGCTTTCGTCGGCGATGTCATTCCCTACGCCATTGCGGTGGGCAATCGCGCCAGCCTGCGTGGACTCAACATCATCGGCCTGAAGCGCGCCGGGTTGCCGCGCGCCGAAATCTACCTGCTGCGCAAGGCTTACAAGACCATCTTCGACCGCTCCCGCACTGTCGGCGAGAACATCGAATTCGCCAAGGCCGAGTTTGCGTCGTCGCCGACGGCCATGAAAATCATCGATTTCATCACCAGTCGCGGCAAGCGGCATTTTGCCGTCCCGTCGCTTAAGGGTGGCGACGGCGACGATGCCGATGACGAAGGCTGAGGCCACTTCAACGGGCCTCGATCTTGCGCCGGACGCCAGGGTCGGCATCATTGCCGGCGGCGGTAGCTTGCCGGTCGAAGTTGCCGCCGGCCTGGCGGAGGCCGGACATCCGCCCGTCATCATCCTGGTCGAAGGTCAGGCCGACCGTCAGTCCGACCTCACAATCTATGAGCATGAAAGCCTTGCGCTGGAAGACATCGGCTCGCTGGTTGCGTTGCTGAGGCGCCGGCGGATCACCCATCTTGTGCTTGCCGGCGAGATCAGGCGCAGGCCGCGGTTGGTCGACATGCGTCCGAACCTTGGGCTACTGGCACTTATACCCTCGCTCGCCATGGCGCTTGCCCGCGGCGATGACGGGCTGTTGAAGATATTGACCCGCGGCCTGGAGGCACGGGGCGTCAAGGTTGTCGGTGCGCATGAAGTCGTGCCCCGGCTCGTCGCGGCCGAAGGGCCGCTGACCAAAGCAGTGCCGCGAAAGTCCGACTGGCGCGATATCGAGGCGGCACATGCGGCGGCAAAGGCCATCGGCGCGCTCGACATTGGTCAGGCGGCAATTGCCATCGGTGGCCGCACTGTTGCCCTGGAAGGCGTCGAGGGCACCCACGGACTGCTCGAGCGGACGCAGCAGTTGCGCGGCCATGGCAGGCTGGCCGGCAAGACGCGCGGTGTCCTGGTCAAATGCGCCAAGCCTGGCCAGGAATTGCGTGCCGATCTGCCATCTATCGGCCCCCGGACCGTCGAGGCGGCGCATGCCGCGGGGCTCGCCGGCATTGCCGTCGAAGCCGGCCGTTCGCTCATCCTCGAAGGCCCCGCCGTTGTCGCGCGCGCCAATGCGCTCGGCCTGTTCGTGTTCGGCCTGCCGGCTGCGGAGTCTGTCCATGGCAGCTGAGAAGCCGCTGAAGATTGCCATCGTCGCCGGCGAAGAATCCGGCGACCTGCTGGGCGCCGACATCGTGCAGGCGCTGAAGCGCATAACCGGGCGCGAGGTGCAACTCGTCGGCACTGGCGGGCGGCATCTGCAGGCGCTCGGACTGGCGCCGCTGTTCGACGGCGCCGAGATCGCGCTGATGGGGCTCAGCGCCATCCTGCGTGACTTGCCGCGCCTGATGCGGCGGATCAGCCAGACGGCAAGTGCTGTCGCCGCCGAAAAACCCGACTGTCTGATCACCATCGACAGCCCCGATTTCTCGCTGCGCGTCGCCAAAAAGATCCGCGCCGCCGATCCGTCGATCCCGATCGTCCATTATGTCTGCCCGAGCGTCTGGGCGTGGCGGCCGGGTAGGGCGGCCGCGATGAAGCCCTATGTCGACCACATACTGTGCATCCTGCCTTTCGAGGTAAAGGAGCTCAGCCGTCTCGGCGGCCCGCCCGGCACTTACGTCGGACATCGCCTCACGCATGATCCAGGCGTGCAGGGCGCGGCCAGGGCGCAAGCCCAGCCACGCGATCTCTCTGCCGATCACGTCAAGACGCTGCTCGTCCTGCCAGGGTCGCGGCGCGGCGAGGTGAGCCGGCTTATCGGTCCGTTCGGCGAGACGGTGTCGGCGCTGCGCGCGCGTGGCCACCGGCTGCGGCTGTTGCTGCCGACGGTGCCGCATGTCGCCGAACTGGTCAAAACATCGGTGGCGCGCTGGGATCAGGAGCCGGAAATTATCCTCGATCCCGAGCGCAAATGGCAGGCCTTCGGCAAGGCCGATGCGGCGCTGATCGCGTCTGGAACGGTGTCACTGGAACTGGCGATGTCGGGTGTACCGATGGTCTCTTGCTACAAGTTCGATCCGATCATGCTGATGGCGCAGAGCCTGATCACGGTGTGGAGCGCTGCTTTGCCCAACCTTATTGCCGACCGGCCGGTCGTGCCGGAAAGCTACAACCAGTATGTGCGGCCGCACTATCTGGCGCGGCAGCTCGAGGCACTGTTCTCAGACACCGCCTACCGCGCTTGGCAAAAGGACGGCTTTGGCGAGGTTGCCAGACGCATGGCCACCGACAGGCCCTCCGGCGACATCGCCGCCGATGTCGTTCTTCGCCACATCGGGAGAGCGAATAGGGCTTAGTAAGGAGTGAACGATGAATAGTGAATAGCGAATAGTGAATAGTGAATAGTGAATAGTGATTAATGCGCTCTCGCTATAATCAAGCTGCTACTTACTACCTGCTACTTACTACATGCTATTCACTACTTACCATTCACCATTCACTCTCTTTCACCTTTTCGCAATCGGCACGTAGTCGCGTTCCGGGGCGCCGGTATAGAGCTGGCGCGGGCGGCCGATCTTCTGGTGCGGGTCCTCGATCATTTCCTTCCACTGCGCGATCCAGCCGACGGTGCGGGCGACCGCGAACAGCACGGTGAACATGGTGGTGGGGAAGCCCAGCGCCTTCAGCGTGATGCCGGAATAGAAATCGACGTTCGGATAGAGCTTCTTTTCGATGAAGTAGGAATCGGTCAGCGCGATCTTTTCCAGCTCCATGGCGATGTCGAGTAGCGGATCGTCCTTGATGCCGAGTTCGCCGAGTACCTCATGCGCCGTCTTCTGCATGATTTTCGCACGAGGATCGTAGTTCTTGTAGACGCGATGGCCGAAGCCCATCAGCCGGAACGGATCGTTCTTGTCCTTGGCGCGGGCGATGAATTCCGGGATGTGGTCGACATGGCCGATTTCTCCCAACATGTTGAGCGCCGCCTCATTGGCGCCGCCATGCGCCGGGCCCCACAGGCAGGCGATGCCGGCGGCGATGCAGGCGAACGGATTGGCGCCCGACGAGCCTGCAAGCCGCACGGTCGAGGTCGAGGCGTTCTGCTCGTGGTCGGCATGCAGGATGAAGATCCGCTCCATGGCGCGCGCCAGCACCGGATTGATCTTGTATTCCTCGCACGGAACCGCAAAGCACATATGCAGGAAGTTGGCGGCGAAGTTCAGCTCGTTCTTCGGGTAAATGAAGGGCTGGCCGATATGGTATTTGTAGGCCATGGCCGCAATCGTCGGCATCTTGGCGATCAGCCGCATCGAGGCGACCATGCGCTGATACGGGTCCGAAATGTCGGTGGAGTCGTGATAGAAGGCCGACAGCGCGCCGACCACGCCGCACATCACAGCCATCGGATGCGCGTCGCGGCGGAAGCCGGTGAAGAAGCGCGACATCTGCTCGTGCACCATGGTGTGGCGCGTCACCCGGTAGTCGAAATCGTCCTTCTGTGCCTTGGTCGGCAGTTCGCCGTAGAGCAGGAGGTAGCAGACTTCGAGGAAGTCGCCATGCTCGGCCAGCTGGTCGATGGGATAGCCGCGGTGAAGCAGGATGCCGGCATCGCCGTCGATGAAGGTTATCGCCGACTCGCAGCTCGCCGTCGAAGTGAAGCCGGGATCGTAGGTGAAGGCGCCGGTGGTGTTGTAGAGCGCACCGATGTCGATGACGTCGGGCCCGACCGACCCGCTTCGCACCTTGAATTCATGCGTCTTGCCGGCCAGTTCGAGCGTGGCAGTCGACGGGTGCGTCGTCTTGCTGCCGGTTTCCAGTCTCGTCGCAGCTTCGCTCATTCTCAAACTCCTTCATGTTCCTCATGCCGGCAAGGCAATTCCTGCAAACGACACGTCGAAATCACCGGAATGCGCGAACTCGCCACCGCATTTTGGGAGGTGCGTGCCTGATTGGGCCAAGGCCTAATGTTGCACTGCGAAACCCGCCTTTCAATGCCAATCTTTTTGGGCCAGCTCGCTCCTAATCGATTTGATCCGCAATCCGCGCCAGGCTTTCCTCGCGGCCAAGCACGGCAAGCACGTCGAACACGCCGGGCGAGGTGCTACGGCCGGTAAGGGCCGCCCGGAGCGGTTGGGCCACGGCGCCGAGCTTGTGGCCGCCGGCCGCTGCGAACTCGCGCACTGCGGCTTCAGCCGCGGCAGCCGACCAATCGCCCGAAACAGTCTGCAAAGCGGCATGTGCGCCGCGCAGGATCGCGCGCGCGTCGGCACTGAGCAGTGCTGCCGCCTTCTCGTCGATCGGCAGCGGCCGCTCGACGAACAGGAAGGCCGCGCCATCGGCCAGTTCCACCAGCGTCTTGGCGCGCTCTTTCAGGCCCGGCAAGGCGGCCAGCAGCTGCGCCTTCCTGGCGTCGTCGAGACGGGCGGCGATAGCAGATCCGCCTTCGAGGTATGGCAGAGTGGCGACGAAAATGTCGAACAGCTCGGTATCGGCCATCTTGCGCATATGCGCGCCGTTGATTGACTCGAGCTTGGCGAAGTCGAAACGCGCCGCACCCTTGTTGACATCGCCGATGTCGAACCACGAAATCATGTCCTTGATCGACATGATCTCGTCGTCGCCATGGCTCCAGCCGAGCCGCGCCAGATAGTTGAGCAGTGCCTCGGGCAGATAGCCCATGGCGCGATAAGCCTCGACACCGAGTGCGCCGTGCCGCTTCGACAGCTTGGCGCCGTCGGCGCCGTGGATCAGCGGGATATGCGACATCGACGGGACGTCCCAGCCCATCGCGTTGTAGATCACCGTCTGGCGCGCGGCGTTGGTCAGATGGTCGTCGCCACGGATGATGTGGGTGACGCCCATGTCATGGTCGTCGACGACGACGGCATGCATGTAGGTCGGATTGCCGTCCGAGCGCAGGATGATGAAATCGTCGAGGTCCTTGTTGGGGAAGCGCACCTCGCCCTGCACACGGTCGTGCACCACGGTTTCGCCCTCGGTCGGCGCCTTGATGCGGATGGCGCCCTTGACGCCGGGAGGCGCCTCCGAGGGGGCACGATCGCGCCACTGGCCGTTGTAGCGAGGCGGCAGGCCCTTGGCGCGTGCGGCCTCGCGCATCGCCTCGAGCTCGGCAGGCGTCTCGTAGCTGTAATAGGCCTTGCCCAGGCGCACCAGCTCCTCGGCCACCTCACGGTGGCGCGGCGCGCGCTCGAACTGCGATATGGCCTCACCGTCCCAGGAAAGGCCGAGCCAGGTCAGCCCATCCAGAATGGCCTGTGTCGCCGCCTCGTTGAAGCGTTCGCGGTCGGTGTCCTCGATGCGCAGCACCATCGTGCCGCCGGTGTGCTTGGCGTACAGCCAGTTGAACAGCGCCGTGCGCGCGCCGCCGATATGCAGATAGCCGGTGGGCGAGGGGGCAAAACGGGTGACGACCGTGTCGGACATGGAACTCTCGGGAACCTTGGAAAGCGGGGCGTGATCGCGCGGGCTTTCGCGCTTTGCGCGTTCATGTAGCATAGGAGGTCTGGGGCGCAAGGGGCAGACCCGATGGCTGGACGAGGCCGGGGCACGTCGCCAATTATCGGTTGCGTCAACGGGCGCCGGAGCCTTGTAGCACAAAATCTGTTCGCACCTCCGCGCAACCTCATTTGGCAGCAGCTTCAATGTCTGGGTTTCATTCGGCTGCAGCGTCCGTCACAGTGCCTGGAACATCGCTGCGACGGTGGTAGCCTCCTCTGACGAGCGGACATTTCTTCACGGAGGCGGCACTGCCCGACTACAAAGCCGCCGTGACAGCGTTGGCTTGGTCACGCATATTGACCTTTCTGCAATCATTATCGTGAACACCGCAACTGTGTGCAGTCCGGTCTCGCCACTAAGGAAGCATGATTGAAAGAAGGACTACCGATGACCAGAAACGCCGACCATACGGAGGGTGATCCGTTCTACCATGGCACCCGGGCGGATTTGAAACCCGGGGATCTGCTGAGCGTCGGCCACCCTTCCAATTTCAGAGGTAAACCACTGTCATGGATCTATTTCACCCAGACACTGGAAGCCGCCATCTGGGGAGCAGAGCTTGCAACGGGTGACGGTCGTCAAAGGATTTACATCGTAAAGCCGACGGGGTTTTTCATGGATGACCCTAACCTGACCGATAAAAAATTTCCCGGTAATCCGACGAAATCCTACCGCTCCCGTGATCCGTTACTCATCCTGGGGGAGCTCGCTGAATGGCAGGGTCATACACCCGAACAATTGAAGGCAATGCACGATGGGCTTGCTCGCCTGAGGGCGGAGGGCCGGGATATGATTGAGGATTGAGCGTCCTTGGCGAGTGATGGTCAATTCCGGCGCGGTGGACGCGACCGCACGGACTTTCGCGCTTTGCGCGTTCATGTAGCATAGGAGGTCTGGGGCGCAAGGGGCAGACCCGATGGCTGGACGTGGCCGGGGCACGAAGGAAGGCGAAGGCGCCGAGGCAAGCGTCAGCGAACGCTCGCTGTTTGCCGATAGTCCCTATGCCGAGCCGCTGCCCCTCGCGCTGCCTGAGCCGCATCCCGGCGTCGCGCCTGCGCTGCCCGGTCACGCCTTGCCGGCGCAAGTCACAGCGCCCGGATCTATCGCCCGCCTGCGCAGACGGCTTCGCCGTCCGTCATGGCCCGCGCTCCGCCGCAGCCTTGCCGCGGCCGCCAACACGGAGCTCGACCGGGGCGTCGCCTTCCTGCTGGTGCCGGTTTTCCTGGCGGCCGGCGTCATCATTTATTTCTCGCTGGCCGGCGAGCCCGGCTTTGCGCAGCCAATCGCCATTGTGGTGCTGGCGACATGTTGCGCTGTCGCCACGCGATCGCGGCCGAGGACGCATCTGTTCTGCATGGCCGCGATGCTGTGCGCGCTCGGCGTCGTCGCCGCCAAAGTCGAGACCTGGCGCGCCGGAACGCAGATGCTCGGCTCCGAGATTCAGACACGGCTGACCGGCCGCGTCGTCAGTCTCGAACAGATGGAAAGCGGCCGCATCAGGCTGACGCTCGACGTGGTTTCGACCGCTTACCCCGAGCTGCGCTACGCCCCGGAGCGGGTCAGGCTCTCGGCGCGGACCGTTCCCGCCGATATGACCGCCGGCTCCCTGATCACCGGCTATGCCAGGCTGTTGCCGCCGACCGGTCCGGTGCGGCCGGAGAGCTACGATTTCTCCTTCGACAGCTATTTCACCGGTATCGGCGGCAGCGGCTTCTTTCTCGGCAATCCGAAAACCATTGCTACGCAGGGACCGCCGCCGCTGACCGCGCGGCTCTCCTCGGCAATCGAGAACGCGCGCGAAAACATTGCCGACCATATCAGGGGCAAAATCGGCGGCGCCGAAGGCGAGATTGCCGCGGCGTTGATTGTCGGGGTGCGCGCCGGCATCCCGGACGAGGTCAACGAAGCGATGCGGCGCACCGGCATCTACCACATCATCTCCATCTCCGGCCTGCACATGGCGCTGGTTGCCGGCACCATCATGGCGTTGCTGCGTGGCGCCTTTGCGCTGTTTCCCGATTTCTCTTCGCGCCGCCCAGTCAAGAAATATGCAGCAGTGGCAGCACTCGTCTCCATCGCCGCCTATCTCGTCATTTCAGGCATCGTGGTCGCCGCCGAGCGCAGTTTCATCATGCTAGCGGTCATGCTGGTCGCGGTACTCTTCGATCGTGCCGCGCTCACCATGCGCAATCTGGCGATCTCCGCCATTGCCGTCATCCTGGTGTCGCCGCACGAGGTGGTCGGTCCCAGCTTCCAGATGTCGTTTGCCGCCACCGCCGCCCTTGTCGGCGCCTATGCCGGCTGGGCCGATTACCGCGCCGACAAGGTGAGAACGCCGCTGGCAAAGCGCTCCTTCGTCGGCTTCCTGTCGCGAAAATTCGCGCTGGCCATGGGCGGCCTCGCCATGACCTCGATCATCGCCGGCAGTGCAACCTTGCTGTTCGCCATCTGGCATTTTCAGCGTGTGTCGCCGCTCAGCCTGATCGCCAATCTGGCCGTGATGCCGATTGTTTCGTTGATCGTCATGCCCTTTGCCGTGCTCAGCGCACTGGCGATGCCGTTCGGCGCCGACGGGCCGTTCCTCTATGTGATGGGCAAGGGTCTGATGGCGATGATCGCTATATCGGCCTGGATTTCCGAGCGCTCGCCGGTCGACGCCGTCGGGCTGATCTCCATCCGCTCGGTGCTGTTGGTGGCGGTCGCCCTCGTCATCGCCACCATGGCCACCACCTGGCTCAGGCTGGCGGCCGTGCTTTTCGCGCTGGCCGGCCTGTTGACGGTGCCGCAGGTGCTTACGCCCGACGTGCTCATATCCGAGGACGCACATCTGGTGGCCATGCCGATAGGTGGCGGCGAACTCGCCCTCAACCGCGAACGCTCCAACGAATTCACCACGGACAATTGGAAACGGGCGCTGCGGGCCGAAACCATTATCCCGCCCGAGATTTTCGAGGCAACAGATACGCGGTTCGATCTCGATCCGCTCGATCTGCCGCCCGGGTCGCCCTTCTATTGCATGGGCGATCTCTGTATCGCCCGGCACCCTTCCGGAGCCATTGTAGCGCTTGCGAAAGACCGCAAGACGGCGCGGCCGGCCTGTGCCTTCGCGAGCCTGATCGTCATCGATGACGCCACCGCCTACAATCCGTGCCGCGACCCGCTGGTGCTGGTCGTGACGAAGAAACAGCTGGCCCGCGACGGCAGCGCCGCCGTCTTCTTCGATCCGCAATCGGCAGCTGCAGCGCCAACCATCCGCTTCGCTGTCGACAAGCCGTATCGCCCCTGGCACGAGCAACGCCGCTTCTCCCGCGAAGCGCGCGGCCTGCCGCCTTACAACCAGCGTGAAAAATACAAACCCAAGCCGGCTCAGTAGCGCCGGATCAATCCGACAAGCTTGCCCTGCACCTTCACCCTGTCCGGTCCAAAAATGCGGGTCTCGTAGGCCGGGTTGGCGGCTTCCAGGGCGATCGAGGCGCCCTTGCGGCGGAAGCGTTTCAGGGTCGCTTCCTCATCGTCGACCAACGCCACCACGATCTCGCCGGGGCTGGCTGTGTCGGCATTGCGGATGATGACCGTGTCGCCATCGAAAATGCCGGCCTCGATCATCGAATCGCCCTTGACCTCGAGCGCGTAGTGTTCGCCGCCCATGATCATATCGGGCGGCACCGAGATCGAATGGGTCTGATGCTGGATGGCGTCGATCGGCACGCCGGCGGCGATGCGTCCCATAACCGGGATTGAAATCGCGGAAACGGCATCGTCATTGCCGGCCGACATCGAACGCGACGGCGAGCCCGGCTTGATCTGGCGGCCGAGACCGCCTTGGCCCATCGCGCCTTGTCCTTGGCCGCCTTGCCCTTGGCCGGTTTGACCAAGACTGCCCTGAATCACGCTCGGCGAAAACTTCCTCGCCGCATTGAGGCCTGGTGCGATCGAGTCGGGCAGCCGCAGCACTTCCAGCGCGCGCGCCCGGTTCGGCAGCCGGCGAATGAAACCGCGCTCCTCAAGCGCCGTGATCAGGCGGTGGATGCCGGACTTGGAGGCGAGGTCGAGCGCTTCCTTCATCTCGTCGAAGGACGGCGGGATTCCGCTCTCCTTCAGGCGTTCATGGATGAACATCAGAAGCTCATGTTGTTTGCGCGTCAGCATCGCGGCCCCCAAGGGTTCTGAAATCAGAATCAGAAAAAACAAACCCAGAACAAACACTATCTGTTCCAGTTGTGTTCCGCAACCTTTTAAAGTTTAATGAATGTGTTGACGTTTTGTTCAGCGTAACGTTCGGCGCTGCGAGCGCCGCCTGCGCCCATTTTCCGGCAACGGGTGAAACGAAGCCAAAGTGCCCTGCGCGTCGGCTACGACCGCCGCTTCCTTTTCGGACGGGGCTGCGCAGCATCCGCGCCGGGTTCGCTCTGGGCATAGACCTGCAGCGTGTAGCCGATGTGAGCGGTCATCAGAGTTTTCGCACGTTCGACGTCGCGATCGAGGGCCGCTTCCATCAGGGCGGTATGGTGTTCGATCGCCACGGCGTCGCGCAGGGCCGCCACGGCCTTCCGGTGTCCATCCGTGCGGCCGGCGGCGGCGCGCAGCGTCGGGGCCAGACCCAGAAAGCGGTGATGGCGATGCAATTGGTCGGAAATCGTCGCATTGAAGCGCAGCAGCCAGCTGGATGTCGCGGCACTGAGCAGCGCCGCATGGAAGGCATCGTGTTTTTCGTACCACGCGTCGACCGCATCATCCGATGGATCGTCGAGAACAGACCCGCACCGTGAGAGACGATAGTGGGCGGCAACGACCGCGTCTTCCCACTCACGGTCGCCCTTCTCGATCGATTCCACCAGCAGGGGCAGTTCGACCACCAGCCGCGCACGCGCCAAATCCTCGAGCTCCGCCCGAGAGGCGGGAGCGACCGCAAACCCGCGGTTGCTGATGGCGGTCACAAGCCGTTCCGCCTCCAGCCGCGACAGCGCCTCGCGCAACGGCGTCCAGCCGATGCCGTAGGTGTTGCGCAGCGTGCTCAGCTTCAACGGCGCGGCAGGCGCCAGCCGGGTCGCAAGAATATCGCGCCTGAGCAGGCGATAGGCCACTTCCGTCTTCGAGGTCTGCTCGTCATCCAGCATCGTGATCCATCAGACATAAACGCTCGACTGAGCATTATATATCAAAGCCTTTCAATGGGTGAATTATATATAATGTTTGACAGTTCAAGGGCGACCCCTCAAGATCGCCGGCATGTTTGGGCGGGCAGGCTCCGCCGCGCGCGTTTGTCCATGGAGGGGCGCCGAATCATGATGACACCCGATCTCGCTGCAATCGAAGCAATGGATGCCGCCGATCCGCTGCGCTCCATGCGCGAACGCTTTGTCTTGCCGCAAGGCGTGATTTATCTCGACGGCAATTCCCTGGGTGCCGCGTCACCAGCCGTCTTCAGCGAATTGCAGCAGGCCGCCACGCAGGAATGGGCGCACGACCTCATTCGCGCCTGGAACACGGCCGGCTGGTTCAACATGCCGGTGGAACTGGGAGATCAGCTCGGACGACTGATCGGCGCGGCTGACGGGCAGACGGTGGTCTGCGACACAACCTCGATCAACATCTACAAGCTGCTGCACGCAGCGCTCGGCATGCGGCCGGATCGGTCGGTCATCGTTGCCGAGGGCGACAGTTTCCCGACCGACCTCTACATGGCCGAAGGCGTCGCCTCGACCCGGCCGAGAACGCGGCTGCGGCTGGAGGGCGTCGACGCGGCCGCAATCGAGGAGCTGATCGACGACAGCGTTGCCGTCATCCTGGTCAACCACGTCAACTACAAATCCGGCCAGTTGCGCGACATGCCGGCGCTGACGCGCAAGGCACATGACGCCGGCGCGCTGATCATCTGGGATCTCTGCCACACCGCCGGCGCCTTGCCGGTCGAACTCGACCGTGCCAATGCCGATTTCGCCGTCGGCTGCACCTACAAATACCTCAATGGCGGCCCGGGCTCGCCAGCCTTCATCTACGCGGCCGAGCGCCACCATGACGATGCCCACCAGCCGCTCAGCGGCTGGTGGGGCCATGCGCGGCCCTTTGCCTTCGAGCAGGGCTTTGCCGTCGGCAGCGGCATTCGCCGCTTCCTGTGCGGAACGCAGCCGGTGCTGTCGATGCGGGCGCTCAAGGGCGCGCTCGATATCTGGAACGACATCGATATGGCGGCGGTGCGCAGAAAAAGCATCGCGCTGACCGACCTGTTTATCCAGCTCGTCGAAGCCAGATGCGGCGCCTACGGGCTTGAACTGGAAAGTCCTCGCGACGGCAGCCAGCGCGGCAGCCAGGTGTCGTTCCTCCATCCGCATGGCTATCAGGTGATGCGCGCGCTGATCGAGCGCGGCGTGATCGGCGATTTCCGGGCGCCGTCGACCATCCGTTTCGGCTTCACGCCGCTCTATGTCGGATATGGCGATGTCTGGCAGGCGGTCGAAGTCCTGGAGGATATTCTGCGCACCGGCGCCTGGCAGGACGCCCGCTTCGCGGTGAAGACCGCGGTTACGTGAGAAACTAGAGCAATTTCAGGAAAAGTGTGAAGCGGTTTTCCGTCCGAAATTGCGTCAATCAAAGAGCTAGAGCATTTCGCCGTTTCCGTTAAACGGTGAAATGCTCTAGAGTCGGGTGCGGACCGTCCAGAGCTCCGGAAACAGCACGACCTCCAGCATCTTCTTCAGATAGGAGGCGCCTGAGGTGCCGCCCGTGCCGCGCTTCAAGCCGATGATGCGCTCGACCGTGGTGACGTGGTTGAAGCGCCAGCGGCGGAAATAATCCTCGAAGTCGACCAGCTTCTCGGCCAGTTCGTAGAGCATCCAGTAGCGCTGCGGGTCGCGGTAGACGGTTTGCCAGGCAGCCAGCACTTCTTCGTTCTCGACGCGCGTCTCGCGCCAGTCCGTGCGACTGGCGTCGGCGCCGATGTCGAAGCCATTGCGCGCCAAAAGCAGAAGCGCCTCGTCATAGAGCGACGGCGTGGCCAGGATGGCTTCCAGCCTGTCCGTAAGGTCGGGCCGGTGCTTGTGCGGCCCGAGCATGGCAAGGTTGCGGTTGCCGGCCATGAACTCGATGGCGCGGTATTGCCAGGACTGGAAGCCCGAGGATTGGCCGAGCGCGTCGCGAAACTCGGTGTATTCGCTTGGCGTCATCGTGCGCAGCACGTCCCAGGCATTGTTGAGCTGCTCGAAGATGCGCGCGACGCGAGACAGCATCTTGAAGCTCGGTTCGAGGCGGTCGGCGCGGATCGAGCGGATCGCGGCGCCGATCTCGTGGAGGGCCAGTTTCATCCACAATTCGGATGTCTGATGCTGGATGATGAACAGCATCTCGTCATGGGCAGAAGACAGCGGCGCCTGCGCATCGAGCACCTTGTCCAGCTGCAGATAGTCGCTGTAGGACATCCGCTCCTTGAACGACATCTGCGCGCCATCGGACGCCGGATCGTTCGGCTTAATCAATTGATCTTCTCCGCGCGCAACCGGAAGCGCTGGATCTTGCCGGTCTGGGTTTTGGGCAAGGCGTCGATGAACTTCACCGAACGCGGATATTTGTAGGGCGCGATCGTTGCCTTGACGTGGTCCTGCAGGCGTTTGACGGTCAATGCGTCCGGCGAAACACCTTGCACAAGCACGATATGCGCCTCGACGATCTGGCCGCGTTCACCGTCCTCGGCGCCGGTCACCGCGCATTCGGCGACGTCGGGATGCGAGAGCAGCGCTGCTTCGACCTCGGGGCCGGCGATGTTGTAGCCGGCGCTGACGATCATGTCGTCGGAACGCGCGGCGAAGTGGAAGAAGCCATCCTCGTCCTGCGTGAACGTATCGCCGGTGAGATTCCAGCCATCGCGGACATAGTCCTTTTGCCTGGCATCGGCCATGTAGCGGCAGCCGGTCGGGCCGCGCACCGCCAGCCGGCCAGTAGAGCCGCGCGGCAGCTCCCGCATCTCGTCATCGACGATGCGTGCCTGATAGCCGCCGACGGGTTTGCCGGTGGAGGCCGGCTTCATGTCGTCGAAGCGGTTGGAGATGAAGATATGCAGCATCTCGGTGGCGCCGATCCCATCGAGAATCGGCTTGCCGGTCTTCTCAGTCCATTCCTCGAAGACAGGCGCCGGCAGCGTCTCGCCCGCCGAAACCGCGACGCGCAGCGAGGACAGGTCAGCGCCTTGATCCATGGCCTTGAGCATGGCCCGATAGGCGGTTGGAGCGGTGAAGGAAATGGTCGCTTTGTAGGTCTCGATGATGTGGATCATGTTGGGTGGCGTCGCCTGTTCCAGCAGCGTCGCCGCGGCGCCGAAACGCAGCGGGAAGATGGCGAGCCCGCCAAGACCGAAGGTAAAGGCAAGGGGCGGGGAGCCGACAAAGATGTCGTCGGGCGTCACCTCCAGGATTTCGCGGGCATAGGCGTCGGCGATGATCAGCAGGTCGCGGTGGAAATGCATCGTCGCCTTCGGCACGCCGGTGGTGCCGGAGGTGAAGCCGAGCAGGGCGACATCGTCGCGGCCGGTGTTGACGGCAGTGAAGGTGACCGGCTTGTCGAGGGCGGCGCGGTCGAGTTCCGCGTCATGGTTGGCCGTGCCGTCGAAGCCAATGACCTGCTTGAGATACGCACTGCCCTTGGCGCAGGCGGTCATCTCGTCCATCAGCCTTGTATCGCAAAGCGCAACCGTGATTTCCGCCTTGTCGACGATCTTGGCGAGTTCGCCGGCGCGCAGCATCGGCATGGTGTTGACGACCACCGCGCCAACCTTGGTGGCGGCCAGCCAGCAGGCGACCATGGCCGGATTGTTGGCCGAGCGGATCAGCACCCGGTTGCCCGGCTTGACGCCATAATTCTCGACCAGGGCATGGGCGAGCCTGTTGGTCCAGTCGGACAGTTCCTTGTAGGTGCGGCGGCGGCCATTGCCGATCAGCGCGGTGTGGTCGCCGAACCCTTTTTCGACCAGCCTGTCGGTCAATTCGACGGCGGCATTTATGTGGTCGGGATAGTCGAAGCCGTCGAGCAAAAACTCCGGCCATTGCTCCGGCGGCGGCAGGTTGTCGCGCGTGAATGTGTCGATATGCGCTGATGGCCCAAGCATTTTCGGCTGCCCCTGTCTGCCTCGCGCCCATGGCTGAACAAGGCGCAGGATCGCACCAGTCGAAATTTGTTTCAAGCCTAAAATGTTTTTAGGTCGCAGGATTGACGCCGCCCTGTTCGGCGGCCATTCCTGTCGACTGAACTGAAGCCATCCGGGAGGGATGCAGATGCTCCAACATCGTGTTGCCGATTGGGACAATGCCTACGCCAACGGCGACAACATTGCCGGCAGCAATCGCTGGCCGGCCGCGTGGGACACACCGGCACAGGCTTTTCGCGACACAATGTCGGCGTCCGGTCGGGCCAAGCTCGACATCGCCTATGGCGACAGCCCGCGCAACAGGCTCGATCTGTTCCTTCCCGATGTCATGCCCAAAGGGCTCGTCGTCTTCATCCATGGCGGTTACTGGAAGGCGTTCGACAACAAGCCATGGTCGCATCTGGCCAACGGCGCGGTTGCCAATGGCTTTGCCGTGGCAATGCCGACTTACACGCTTTGTCCCGACATACGCATTTCCGGCATCGTCAGGGAAATCGCGGCGGCGATCGGCAAGGCGGCGACGATGGTCGGCGGGCCGGTGATCCTGACCGGGCATTCCGCCGGCGGCCATCTCGCCTCCAGGATGGTGACGACAACGACGCCTCTGGCCGCCGATGTGGCCGGCCGCATACGCAATGTCGTCTCGATCTCCGGGGTTCATGATCTGCGGCCGATCATGCGGACGGGGATGAACGCGACACTGGCCATCGATGAAGCGGAAGCACTGGCCGAAAGCCCGGTTCTGCTGCGCCCCATGCAGGGCGCGCGCATCACCTGCTGGGCCGGCGGCGGCGAGCGGGCGGAGTTCCTGCGCCAGAATGCGCTGCTTGCCAACATCTGGATCGGCCTCGGCGCCACGACCAGCACAGTGGTCGAGCCGGACCGGCATCATTTCAGCATCGTCGACGGGCTTGCCGATCCGACACATCCGCTGACGCGGACATTGCTGGCGGAGTAACAAACAGTTTATCTGTTAGATTTAAAGGCTTGAATGCGCGACCCTCAGCGCAACATCAGAACGCTGCAAGCAGCGCCTGCTTCTGCCGCCGGAGCGAAGGGCTCGCGCACGATCAGGCCGTTGGCGTCGGCCAGCATTCTCAGCATCGAGGAATCCTGGATGCCGAACGGCGTCGCCACCAATGCGCCGGCTTCTTCCCGGACCACGGCGCGCACATAGTCTTGCCTTAGATCATTGGCCGGCATCGCGGCGCCAAGCTGAGCCTGGCGGATGTCCTGCCGGTGGGGACGGCTGCCGAGCTGCGCCAATAACGGCTTCAGGAACAATTGCGAGCAGACCAGGCTCGCCACCGGATTGCCGGGCAGGCCGATGCACCTGATATCGCCGAGCCGCCCGAACATCAGCGGCTTGCCCGGGCGCATGGCGAGCTTCCAGAAGTCGAGCTTCATGCCTTCGCCGGTCAGCACGTCATGGACGAGATCATGGTCGCCGACCGAAGCGCCGCCGAGCGTGACGATGACGTCGGCTTTCGCAGCGACCGCCTTTTTCACCAGTGCCGCAATCGCCTCCTTGCGGTCGGCAGCGATGCCGAGATCGAGGGCGCGGGCGCCGACCGACTGCGCCACAGCAGCGACGCCATAGGCGTTGGACGAGATGATCTGGTCGGGGCCAAGTTCGCTGCCCGGTGGCAGCAATTCGTCGCCGGTGGCGATGATGGCGACCAGCGGCCGTTGCACCACGTTCAGCCGGGAATGATTGGCCGACGCCGCCAGGGACAATGCAGCCGGATCGAGCACGCGGCCTTTTTCCAGCAGCACGTCGCCTTGGGCAAAATCCAGTCCAAGGCGGCGGATGTTGCGGTTCTCCGCCGTCGGTTCGGTGACCTCGATCCGGCCACCGCCGAGATCGCGAACATTTTCCTGGATGACGATCGTGTCTGCGCCTTCAGGCAGCGGCGCGCCGGTGAAGACGCGCACGGCCTCGGATTTACCAACTGTGCCCTCAAAGCCTCGCCCTGCGGGCGCCATGCCGATCACCGAAAGCCGCGCCGGGGCCGACGCCACATCCTGCGCCCGTGCGGCATAGCCGTCCATGGCAGATGCATTGAAAGGCGGCTGGGTACGCAGCGCCACGACCGGCTCCGCCAGCACCCGGCCGGCCGCATCCGCCAGCGCGACCCTTTCACCGGGCAACGCCACAGCGCCGTCGAGTAGGCGTTGAAGCGCCTCGGCGACCGGAACCAGCGCCATTTACGAACCCGCCTTGTAGTCGCCGGACTTGCCGCCGGTCTTTTCCACCAGCTGTATACCGGAAATCACCATGGCGCGGTCGACCGCCTTGGCCATGTCGTAAATGGTCAGGCACGCGACAGATGCCGCGGTCAGCGCCTCCATCTCGACCCCGGTCTTGCCGGTGACGCGGGCAAGCGCGGTGACCCTAAGGCCGGGCAGCGTGGTGTCCGGTTCGATGTCGACCGACACCTTGGTCAAAAGCAGCGGATGGCAGAGCGGAATCAGCTCATGCGTCTTCTTGGCCGCCATGATGCCGGCAATGCGCGCGGTACCGAGCACATCCCCCTTCTTGGCGTCGCCGTCGAGGATCATCTTCAGGGTTTCGGCCCGCATCGAGACAAAGCCCTCGGCGACCGCCGTGCGCGTCGTCTCCGCCTTGTCGCCGACATCGACCATGTTGGCCTCGCCCTTGGCGCCGAGATGGGTGAGGGCGGCTGCCATTGTCAGGCTACCTCTGCCTTCGCCTTGCCTGTCAAAAGCAGCCGCGTTGCCGCAGCGACATCCTCTTGCCGCATCAGGCTCTCGCCGACGAGGAAGGTGCTGATGCCGGTCTTTTGCATCCTGAAGCAATCGTCGTGGGTGAAAATTCCGCTCTCGCTGACCAGCAATCGGCCGCCCGGCACCATCGATGCCAGCCGTTCCGAGGTCTCGAGGCTGGTCTCGAATGTTCTGAGATTGCGGTTGTTGATGCCGATCAGCTGCGACGAGAGTTTTACCGCGCGCTGCGTCTCGGCCTCGTCATGCACCTCGATCAGCGCGTCCATGCCGAGTTCGAACGCGGTCGCTTCCAATTCGCTCGCCAAGGCATCATCGACGCAGGCCATGATGATCAGGATGGCATCGGCGCCCCATGCGCGAGCCTCGTAGACTTGATAAGGGTCGAACAGGAAATCCTTGCGCAGCGCGGGCAGGGACACTGCCTTCCGTGCACTGATGAGAAATTCCGGCGCGCCCTGGAAGGATGGCGCATCGGTCAGCACCGAAAGACAGGCGGCACCGCCTTTCTCATAGGCCTGCGCCAGTGCGGGCGGGTCGAAATCGGCACGGATCAAGCCTTTGGATGGGCTTGCCTTTTTGATCTCGGCGATCAGGCCGAAGCTGCCCGATCTGCGCTTCGCCTCAAGCGCCCTCAGAAAGCCACGCGGTGCGTCGGCATCCTTGGCTCGCGCCTTGATCTCGGCCAACGGTATCCGCGCCTTCGCCGCCGCGATCTCGTCGCGCTTGTAGGCCTCGATCTTGCGCAGAATGTCAGCCACGGCTCATCCGTTCGAAATCTCGACCAGCCTGTCGAGCACGCCCAGCGCCCGGCCGCTGTCGATGGCCTGTGTGGCCGCGGCCATGCCGTCGGCAAGCGTCGTCGCCTTGCCGGCCACCACCATGCCGGCGCCGGCGTTCATCAGCACCGTATCGCGATAGGCCCCGGCAGCACCTCTCAGCATGTCGCGCAACGCCGTGGCATTGTAGGCGGCGTCGCCGCCGCGCAACTCGTCCTTGGTGTGGCGCTGCAGGCCGACGGCTTCCGGGGTGAGCGTGAAATGGCGGATCTCGCCGCCGGCCAATTCCGCCACGTGCGTTTCGCCGGTGGTGGTGATTTCGTCATAGCCATCCCCATGGACCACCCAGGCATGCTCGGTGCCCAACGCCTTCAATGTCTCGGCCACCGGCACGATCCATTCCGGCAGGAACACGCCGACCATCTGCCTGCTGACGCCGGCCGGATTGGACAGCGGTCCGAGCAGGTTGAAGATGGTGCGCGTGCCGAGCTCGACGCGGGTCGGGCCGACATGCTTCATCGCCGGGTGGTGCGCCGGCGCGAACATGAAGCCGACGCCGGCCTCCTGGATGCAGCGGCCGATCACCTCTGGCGGGATATCGATCTTGACGCCGAGCGCGACCAGCACATCGGCGGCGCCCGTCAGCGACGACAGGCCGCGATTGCCGTGCTTGGCGACCGGCACGCCGCAGCCGGCAATGACGAAGGCCGAAGCGGTCGAGATGTTGACTGAATGCGAATTGTCGCCGCCCGTGCCGACAATGTCGATGGCGCCCTCAGGAGCTTCGACGCGCAGCATCTTGGCACGCATGGTGGCGACGGCGCCGGAAATCTCGCTCACGGTCTCCCCGCGCACGCGCAACGCCATCAGGAAGCCGCCGATCTGGCCCGGCGTCGCGTCGCCAGACATGATGATGTCGAAAGCTTCGCGCGCTTCCTCGAAGGTAAGCCCGGTTCCCGTGGCGACCTTGGCGATATGGGTCTTCAGGGCGCTCATTGGGCCAAGACGTTCATTGGGCTAAGGCCATTCATTGGGCGAGGGCTTGGGCAACGGCGGCCTGGTCGACGCTGACGGCGTACTGCGTCTGCAACTGCGCCACCAACTGGTCGAGCAGATCGTCGGACATGCCTTGCGTGAAGGATTTTTGCGCATCGTCGGGTACCGAGCTGGCGTCGGCTCCGGCCGGCTCGAACACTTCGGCGACCTTGAACAGGATCTGGCCGTCGCCGGTGGGCGAGGGGATCAGCCCGGTGCCGCCTTCGCCGACGCCGAACATCGCAGCAGCACCCTCCTTGCCGAAATCGACATCGTCGGCCTCGCGCTTCACGCCGCGCTTGGTCTGCTTTTCAAGCTTCAGTTCGCCGGCGATGACGTCGAGTGTGGTGCCAGCCTTGAGGCGCTTGTCGAGTTCGTCTGCTTTCGCGGTCAGCCGCTTGGTCGTTTCCTCTGTCGTCCAGTCCGCCACCACGCGCTGGCGGACTTCGTCCAGCGTGCGGTCGCGAGCCGGCGTGATCGATGTCAGTTCATAGAACACGAAGCCGTTGTTAGGCGTGGTCAGGGCTTGATTCTCGGTGTTGGGCTCGGCCTCGAACACCGCCTTGATGAGGTCCGGCGATGCCGGCAGGTCCTTGATGATGGTGCCGTCCGGCTTGAGGCCGGTGCGGTCTATGGCCTCGACGGTAACGTCCTTGAGCTTGAGTTTGGCGGCGGCTTCGGCCAGCGTGCTGCCGGCGGCGCGGGTGTCTTCGTAATTGTCGTGCACGTCGAGCAGGATGCGGCTTGCTTCGCCAAGCGCCAGATCCTTGCGGATCTGGTCTGAGACTTCCGCCAGCGGCTTCACCGTTTCCGGTTTGATCTCGGTAACGCGCAAAAGCACCGGACCGAACGCGCCCTGGACGACCGGGCTGACTTCGTTGACGGCAAGCGCGAATGCGGCATCGGCGACCGCCTTGTCGGTGATCTTATCCTTGGAGAGCGTGCCGAGCAGCGTGTCGGCCGGGGTCTTGCCCTGCGCGGTGACGATCTTGTCGAAAGTGGCGCCCGTCTTCAGCGAATCGGATGCCGCCTTGGCGGCGTCCGCGGAAGGGAACACCAGCTGTTCGATGGTGCGCATTTCCGGCGTGGTGTAGCGGCCCTTGTTCTTGTTGTAGTCGTCGCTGACCTGCTGGTCGGTCACGGCGCCGACATCCATGATGTCTTCGGGCTCGAGCCGGACATAGGAGAATTTGCGGTATTCTGGCGCCGCGTAGGTTTTCTTGTTGGCCTCGAAATAAGCCTGAAGCACGCTGTCGGATGGCGCCTCGATGGGCTCCACCAACGCCTTTGGCAAGATCAGATAGTCGATGGTGCGGTCTTCGCCGCGATAGAGCGCAACTGCCTTGAAGAAGGTATCCGGAGCCTTGAGCCCGTCCGAAACCGCTTCGACGATCTGCTGACGCACCGCCACCTGAGCCCGGTTCTTCAGATAATCCTCCGGCCGCATTCCCAGTTCGCGCAGGCGGGATTCGAACAGCCGGCGGTCGAACTGGCCATTCGGGCCCTGGAAGGCGGGTTCCTGCCGCGTCAGTTCGGCCAGCCTGTCCTTGGAGAAGCCAAGCCCGAGCTTGCGCGCCTGTTCGTCGAGGACGGCGCCGGACACCAACTGAGCCAGCACCTGGTTGTCGATGCCATAGGCCTTGGCCTGGTCGCGGCTGATGCGCTGGCCGATCTGCTGTTGCAGCATGGCGATCTGGCGATCGTAGGCTAGGCGGTACTCGGTGATCGACACGGTGGTGCTGCCGGCGGTGATCACCGCATGATGGCCGGCCAGGAAGCCGCCCGTCATCCGCGTGGTGACGCCCCAGGCAAGGAAACTCAACACCAGCAGCGACAGCAGGGCTTTCGCGACCCAGGTCCCTGCCGCGCTTCTTAATATACCAAGCATTGTTACTTCCGATTTTTGCGCAGTTTTGCGTGCGCCCGAGTCTGAAACAAGCGCAATAGCGCCCTTCCGGCTCACTGTCGATTGCTTTGTGGCCTGATTTTGATAGGGAGGGCGAGACCCCAATGTCGCCCGGAGAACCAGATCCCCATGACGCCAGGAATTCGACCGCTCGTTGCCGGCAACTGGAAAATGAACGGCACCAGCGCTTCGCTGAACGAGCTCAGGATGATCGGCAACGGCTTCATGAGCGGGCTCGACGCAGAGACCGAAGCATTGGTCTGCGTGCCGGCAACCTTGCTGTCGCGCGCCGTCGAAATCCTGTCGCGCACGCCGGTGCGGGCCGGTGGCGAGGACTGCCACATCAAGGAAAGCGGCGCCTTCACCGGCTGTGTCTCAGCCGAGATGCTGAAGGATGCGGGCGCCAGCCACGTCATTGTCGGCCATTCCGAGTGCCGCGAACAGCGCAGCGAGGACGATGCCATCGTCCTCGCCAAGGCCTCGGCGGCGTGGCGGGCAGGGCTCGTCGCCATTATCTGCATCGGCGAGACCAAGGCGGAGCGCGAAGCGGGCACAGCACTCGACGTGTTGTCGCGGCAGGTCGCCGGCTCGGTGCCACCGAGCGCAACGCCCGCCAACACCGTTATCGCCTACGAGCCGGTATGGGCTATCGGCACCGGCCTGACGCCGACCGCCGAAGACGTGGCGGAGGCGCACGCACATATCCGCCAAAAACTGGCGGAAGCGCTCGGCGCAGTCGTGGCCGGCAAGATGCGCATTCTCTATGGCGGCTCGGTCAAGGCGTCCAACGCAGTCGAACTGCTGGGCGTCAAAAACGTCGATGGCGCGCTGGTTGGCGGCGCCAGCCTGAAGGCGTCCGACTTTCTCGCCATCGCCGAGGCATACCAGAATATCGCGTAGGCCCCGGAATTTCGGTCATCGACTTATGAACGCAGCAGTTCGGCGGAAATCTTTGCAAAGGGCGCATTGCTTCCCATATTCTGGCCACGGGCTTGGAAAGGCCGTTAAAGCATTGTATGGAGCCGCCTCCAAATCACCGGCCCTGATCGCCAGGGAGCGGCAGGGCTTGCCAGGATAAAATATGGAAACCGTACTGATCGTCATCCACCTCATGGTCGTGCTCGCCCTTGTCGGCGTCGTGCTGCTGCAACGCTCCGAAGGCGGTGGTCTCGGCATTGGCGGCGGTTCCGGTTTCATGACCGCGCGTGGCGCCGCCAATGCGCTGACGCGGGCGACGGCGATCCTGGCCGCGGCCTTCTTCGTGACGTCGCTGACACTCTCGATCGTTGCCCGCTATGGCGAAAAACCGATCGACATTCTCGACCGCGTGCCGGCCGACAGCGGCAACGGCGTGCTCAATCAGTTGCCCGGCACGACGGCGCCGACGCCGCCTTCGGGCAACACCGCACCGGCCGCGCCCGCGGCCAACGGCGCCGCCACGACGCCGCCCGCCACCACGGCCCCGGCGACGGCTCCATCTCCGGCGACGCCACCTGCAACCGATTCGGCTGCGCCGCCGGCTACCAATGGCGTTACCTTCCCGGTGACACCGCAGGTTCCGAACCAGTAGTCGGTAGCGTCAGATGCCGCGATCTGTTGTTGTTTCAACACAGTCGCGGCAAATGGCACACGATCACGAAGATTCGACCGCACCCCGTGCTTGAGGCCCGTACGCCACTTCGATTATAGATTGCCGGCGGCACTTTCTGCGCCCTTGGGGGGCGCCGGGCGACGCCGTGGGCAACAAGCATTGAACGATCGGATCTTCGCCATGCAGCTTCGCAGCTTCATTTTCATGGGGTTTTGTGCCGTATTCGGCATGAGCTCCGCGGTCTTCGCCGGCACTCCGGCAATGACCTCACCGCAGGCGGTTGGCAAAACCGCTGTCATCAACGTCGCCGCCAAGAGCGATGCGACGCAGCTGAAGCTTCTCAAGAAGAAGAAAAACCCGAGCCCGGATGATCTGGCTCAGATCAGCAAGCTCGAAGACAAGATCGCCGCCGAGAGGGATCTCGCCCGCGTCAAGGCGCTCGAGGCCCGCAAGCTGGCGATGCGCGATGCGGCGAAAGCCAGGGCCGATGCCCAGCGCCAGGCGTTCCTGGCAAGCAAGGGCAAGCCGGTCGTGGTTGCCGACGCCAAGCCAGGCAAGAAGACCACCAAGATCATCGCTCCGGTTGACCCGATCGCGCCGATCGAGCCGATCGAATCGGCTGAACCGCTTCCGGCCGAAGCGATGAATATCGCGCTGACCGGCAATAATGGCGAATTGCGCAGCGAGGCCCCAGGCCAGAAGCCGACGAGCGGCGGACTGTTCGCCGGCCTGTTCGGCGGCACGTCCTCTGCCTCGTCGATTGCCTATCTCCCCGAAACGCGCGCGCTCGACCAAGCTCTCGCCAAGCGGCAAGCCAAGAAACAGTTCAAGGTGAAGCCGGAATTCGTGCCGCAGGACGTCGAATTCAGCGGCTATGAGCCGGGTACGATCGTCATCGATACTAGCGCGCGCCGCCTCTACCTCGTCGAATCGGCTTTCACCGCCCGCCGCTATGCGATCGCGGTCGGCCGCGAAGGCCTGCAGTTCAAGGGCAAGGTTGCCGTTGGCGACAAGCAGGAATGGCCGCGCTGGATCCCGACGCTCGACATGCAGAAGCGCGAACCCAAGCATTATGGCCAGTACAAGGACGGCATGCCCGGCGGCGGCCAGAACCCGCTCGGCGCCCGCGCCATCTATCTCTACGACGGCAAGAAGGACACGCATCTGCGCATCCACGGCACCATCGCGCCGCAGTCGATCGGAACCAGCGCCTCCAATGGCTGCTTCCGCATGATCAACGAGCACGTCATGGACCTCTACAGCCGCGTCAGGGTCGGCACCAAGGTCGTCATCATCTGACGCTTTCACAAACCTGCCGAAAGGGCCGGCTTTTGCCGGCCCTTTTGTTTTGACCAAAACACCAGTCTCGAACCTCGGGACTATCGCGCCTTCTCTGGAAAAAGCCTCAGCGGCGGTTTTTTCTCTGGCGGAATCAATTCGGCCGCGTTAAGCGATGACTCCCATGGCGCGATATGTATTCATCACAGGCGGCGTGGTTTCCTCACTTGGAAAAGGCATCGCTGCAGCGGCCCTTGGGGCTCTCTTGCAGGCGCGAGGCTATCGCGCACGCATCAAAAAGCTCGATCCCTATCTCAATGTCGATCCCGGAACGATGTCGCCTTACCAGCATGGCGAGGTTTTCGTCACCGATGACGGCGCCGAGACCGATCTCGATCTTGGCCATTACGAGCGCTTCACCGGCCGCTCGGCCAACCAGCAGGACAACATCACCACCGGCCGCATCTACAAGAACATTATCGAGCGCGAACGGCGCGGTGACTATCTCGGCGCCACCGTGCAGGTCATTCCGCATGTCACCGACGAGATCAAGAATTTCGTGCTCGACGGCAATGACGACTATGATTTCGTGCTGTGCGAGATCGGCGGCACGGTTGGCGATATCGAGGCGATGCCGTTTCTCGAGGCGATCCGCCAGCTCGGCAACGATCTGCCGCGCAACAACGCCGTCTATGTCCACCTGACCTTGATGCCTTACATCCCCACGGCCGGCGAGCTGAAGACCAAGCCGACCCAGCATTCGGTCAAGGAACTGCGCGGCATCGGCATCGCGCCCGATATCCTGTTGGTCCGCGCCGACCGCGCCATCCCCAAGGAAGAGCGCAGAAAACTGTCGCTGTTCTGCAATGTGCGCGAAAGTGCCGTCATCCAGGCGCTCGACGTGCCCCACATCTATGACGTGCCGATGGCTTACCACAAGGAAGGGCTCGATTCGGAAGTGCTGGCCGCCTTCGGTATCGATCCGGCGCCGAAGCCGCGCATGGAGCCCTGGCAGGCCGTGTCCAACCGCATCCACAATCCGGAGGGCGAGGTGACGATTGCCATTGTCGGCAAATACACCGGCCTCAAGGATGCCTACAAATCGCTGATCGAGGCTTTGTCGCATGGCGGCATGGCCAACCGCGTCAAGGTCAAGCTCGACTGGATCGAGAGCGAGATTTTCGAGAAGGAAGACCCGACGCCGTGGCTGGAAAAGGTGCATGGCATCCTGGTGCCCGGCGGCTTCGGCGAGCGCGGCTCGGAAGGCAAAATCCTGGCGGCGAAATTCGCCCGCGAGCGCAAGGTGCCGTATTTCGGCATCTGCTTCGGCATGCAGATGGCCTGCATCGAGGCAGCGCGCTCGCTGGCCGGCGTCGAACACGCCTCGTCGACCGAATTCGGTCCGACCGACGAGCCGGTCGTCGGCCTGATGACCGAATGGCTGAAAGGCAACATGCTGGAGAAGCGCCGCGAAACGGGCGATCTCGGCGGCACCATGCGGCTTGGCGCCTATCAGGCTGAACTCGCCAAGGGTTCGAAGATCGCCGACATCTATGGCGACACCCAGATTTCCGAGCGCCATCGCCACCGCTACGAGGTCAATATCGACTACAAGGAGCGGCTGGAAGATTGCGGCCTGGTGTTTGCCGGCATGTCGCCCGACGGCGTGCTGCCGGAAACGGTCGAATACCCCGACCATCCCTGGTTCATCGGCGTCCAGTACCATCCGGAGCTGAAGAGCCGGCCGCTTGAGCCGCATCCCCTGTTCGCCAGCTTCATCTCGGCCGCGGTGGACCAGTCGCGACTGGTCTAGGGCCACGGTGAGGTTTCGCAGCTGATGCAGACCTATGTTGCGCTGCTCTACAGCATTATCCTCGGCGAAGGCCGCCGGGTCGTCATGGCCGACCTCAAGGCGATGGCTGAACAGCTTGGGCTGAAGAACCCGCGCACCCTGGTGGCGACCGGCAATCTGGTCTTCGAGACACGGGCGACTGGTATCGCCAAGCTGGAACAGCAGTTGGAAACGGCCTTCGAAAAAACCTTCGGCCGCAACGTCGTCATCATCGTGCGCACTGCCGAGGATTGGCTGAAACTTGCCGCCGGCAACCCATTCCCGGCCGACTCTGCCGAGGCAGGCGATCAGGTGGCTGTGCGGGTGATGCGCAAGCCAGCGCCAGCGGATGGTGTGGCCGCGCTCCAGGCCTATGCCGCCGAGGACGAGAAGGTGGCTTCGGTCGATGGCGACATCTGGGTCGTCTTTTCGCGCGAGCGGCCAAGCTCGCGGCTGCTCGCTGCCATGAACCACAAGCGCATGGGCATCGGCACCGCACGCAACTGGAACACGGTGCGGAGATTGGCTGAGATGGTGGAGTAGGGAGTAGGGAGTAGGGATTATACTATTCCCACTGACTACTGACTACTGACTACTGACTACTGACTACTGACTACTGACTACTGACTACTGACTACTCCCTATCTCTCATTTCACGCCTTTGCCGTCCTGGCCCCTGCGCCAAGGGCGGCGGTGCGAAGGACGTAGTAGATGACCCCTGCAATGCCGACGCCGAAGAACCAGCCATAAACGCCCCACCATGCCGGTAGCAGGTTCGTGAAGTTCGGCAGGACCGAGGAGAAGATGGCGCCGATGCCGGCGGCTATGAAGGCGTTGATGTGCCAGCCGCCCTGGAAGCGGAACTCGCCATCTTCGCGGTACAGTGCCTCGACGTCGACCTCGCCCTTCCGGATCAGATAGTAGTCGACCATCATCACCCCGAAGATCGGCCCCATCGTCGCGCCGATGACGTTGACGAAAGACGCCGCACTGCCTTCCCACGGCGCGAAGGGATAGAGCACCAGCGCGATTACGGCCGCGATATAGCCGCCCTTCTTGAAGTCGATCTGCCGCGGAAAGACGTTGGAGAAGTCGAAGGCCGGCGAGACGAAGTTTGCCACCACATTGATGCCGAGCGTCGCCACGGCAAAGGTCAGGGCTGCAAGCGCTGCCAGGAACCAGCTGTCGAATTTCGCCGAGATCTGGTCGGGATGCAGAAGCACTTCGCCATACACGTCGAAGGCAGCGATGGTGGTCACGCCGGCGACCAGCGAGAACAGGATGAGATTGATCGGCAGGCCCCAGATGTTGCCCTTGCGCAGCGATGCCTTGTCTGGGGCATAGCGGGCGAAATCGCAGAAATTGAGATAGAGCGCCGAGAAATAGGTGACCCAGATCGCCGCCACCGCAAACAGCGACGTCCAGGAGCCAGGGGTTCCGGGTACGCCGGCATCCTTTGTCTTGTCGAGCAGCACATCCATCGGGATGTCGCTGGTAAAGGCAAATCTCCCGGATTTTACACAGAGATAGATCGCCAGGATCAACATCATCACCCACACCGCCGGGCCGGCCCAATCCTGGAAGCGGCGCACCGTTTCCATGCCGTTCTGGATGATCAGCAATTGCAGTGCCCAGATGACCACAAAACAGATCACTTCCAGACCCGTATGGCCGAGGAAATGCGTGTTGGCGTTGAAATCGGCGAACCATTGCGAGCGGATCAGCAACGCCACGATCGCGCCCGATGCCGCTGCCGTCTGCGCGCCGTACCAGAAGCAGGCGACGATGGCGCGCACCAGGGCCGGAATGTTGGCGCCCCAGATGCCGAAGGACGCGCGCGCCAGCACGGGGTAGGGCACGCCGGTCTTCACGCCGGCATAGCCGACCATGTTCATCAGCGCGTAGATGATCAGCGAACCGATGCCGATGGCGATGATGAAATTGACGAAGCCGCCGCAAAACAGGAACAGGCTTGCGGCGAGATAATAGCCCCAGAGGCTGTGGACGTCCGACGTCCAGACGTTGAAAATCGAGAACGGCCCCCAGTTTCGGACTTTGGCCGGAGCCAGATCCTCATTGTATAGATCGGGTGATGCGCCTTGTATGGTCACTGCGATGTCCTCCCCTTGATGCCGCACGCGCCCTCACGCGTCGACTGCGCAGGTTATGCCTGACGCAGGGGAACCGGCAAGCAATCCATTTGCCGGCTTTGGCCTTAAAGATATTCAATGAGAACAGCGCTTATCGATCGGCTTTTGGCGAAGGTCGGCGCAATCACGGCGATCTTGATTCGACCCGCAGACGGCAGGGATCAGGACGCTTTGCGGTTGAGGGCCGGTGATGCGTCGAAATTGGCGGCAAGCCAAGCTATCGCGCAGGTGACATCATCGAGCCTGTATTGGGCCACGGTCGGCCCACGCGGCTTGACCCGGATCGAGATGCCGCCGGCCTCGTTGATCGCCTCGAAACCGTTTTCGTCGGCGGTGTCGTCGCCGAGAAAGACCGGCCGCCGTCCGGCAAAGGGCGGGATTGCCATGAAACGCCGCACGGCAGCGCCCTTGGCTGCTTCGAGCGGCATGAGTTCGACGCCGGCATTGCCCGGGATAACCCGATAGCCCTTGGGAAGCTCGGTCAATGCCTGTTCGGCAAGATGCGTTGCCCTGGCCAGCAGATGCGGCGCCGCACGCGTATGGATGGCGAGGATCGGACCCTTGCGCTCGATATGAACAAGGCCGTCATCCAGTTCGGCCTCGATGGCGTCGGCAAGGGCAGCGATATCGGCGGGAGCATCGGCGGTAACGACCGGGCCGTCCGGCGTCAGCCGGTGTTCCAGCCCATAGAGACCGGCAACACGCAGCTTCAACGGATGAAACAGGCGGTCGGCGCCTTCGACCGAGCGGCCGGTGATAAAGGCGACAGCGCCGTCCAGCCGTTCATCGACGACGCCGAGGAGGTTGCGCAGTTCGTCGCTTACGGACACGGCGTCGGGGTGCGCCGCGTGCTCCAGCAACGTGCCGTCGATATCGAGGAAAAGCGCCCATTGTCCTTCCGGCAGGTCGGGTGCGGTTGGCAGGCCCGGTGCTTTTGACAGGCTATTCATGACGCCACCTTCCGCATGCGGTCGAACAGCGAGACGATGTTGGTGTCGGTGTTTGCGGGCCGCTCGGCGACACTAGTCGCTCTTTCGAGGTCGCCGCGTTTGCGCAGGCGCGCCGCATCGAGCAGCATGCTGCCGGCCCAGCGAAAGACATTGTTGTCGCGCACTATTTCCCGCATCGGGCGCATGCGCTCGCGCTGTTCGTCCGGTGACATGGTCAGCGCCTGCAGCAGCACCTGGCTCATCATCGCCGCGTCGTAAGGATTTACGATCAGTGCTTCCAGCAGTTCGCGCGACGCGCCGGCAAATGTGCTGAGCAACAGCACGCCCTGTTCGTCGTCACGCGCGGCGACGAATTCCTTGGCTACGAGGTTCATGCCGTCATGCAGGCTGGTGACCATGCAGATGTCGGCGGCGCGATAGATCTCATAGACCTGTTGCTGCGAATGGTGCTCAGCCACCATGACCACGGGCTTGTACCCGTCATGACCGTAGCGCTGGTTGAGTTCGTTGGCATAGCGCATGCATTCATCGTGCAGTTGCTGGTAGGCCGGCAGCGTGCCGCGGCTTGGGGCAGCAATCTGCAGGAACACTACCTTGCCGATCCACTCGGGGTGGCGCGTAAACAATTCGTCCAGCGCATGGAAGCGGTCGAGGATGCCCTTGGTGTAGTCCAGGCGCTCGACGCCGACGCACAGCTTGACGTCCGCCGACAGGCCGAACCGCTCACGCAGGCGGGCGCGGCTTTCCTCGACCGGTGGCAGTTTGGCCAGGAGTTCGGCCGGCCATTCGATGGAGATGGGATAGGCGTGCACCAGGGTCGTCCGCCCGCCATACGAGATCGCGGCGTCGGCGCGCTCGATGCGGCTTTCCAGGAACCGGTCTACGCTTTCAGTGAAATTATTGGCATGAAACTGGGTGTGAAAGCCGATGATCGAGCTCCCGAGCAGTCCATCAAGAACGCGTTCGCGCCATGGGCAGATGCTGAACACTTCGGAGTTCGGCCACGGGATGTGCCAGAAGGTGATGATGATCGCCTCCGGCAGGCGCTCGCGGATCATGCGCGGCAGGAGCGCGAAATGGTAATCCTGAACCAGCACGATCGGCCGCTCATTGCGCGCCTCGGCAACCACCATATCGGCGAATTTGCGGTTGACGGCCTCATAGGCCTCCCAGTCCGAGGCACGGAAGACCGGCCGGGTGAAGGCGATATGGCAGAGCGGCCAAAGCCCTTCATTGGCAAAGCCGAGATAGTAGCCCTGATATTCGTCGTCGCTCAGCCACACGCGGCGCAGCGTATACGACGGATTGTCCGGCGGCACCTGAACCCGATCGTTGCTATCGACCGTCAGACGATCCGCCGTTCCGCCGCCATAGGCGATCCAGGTGCCGCTGCAGGCGCGGGTGATAGGCTCAAGCGCCGACACCAGGCCGCTGGCCGGCACCAGAAGCTCGACGCCGTCGTCCTTGATGTTGTGGATATAGGGTTCTCGGTTCGAGACGACGATGACCTGCGCGTCCGGCAGGTCGTCGGCAAGTATCTTACGCAAGGTGTCGGGCGACCAGTTCACCAGCGCCGCGTCGGGAGATTGTCCATTCTTCTCGAACTCCCGCAAAACCTTGCGCGTCGCTTCCGATGCGACGTCCTCGCCGGCAGTCGGTGCAACCGTCAAGCTATGGCTACGACGTTGCCTGGAGATCGATAACAGAACGGCTAGAATCGAAAGGCCAAGGCTTGCAAGGATCAAGACCCAGAGCAGGGCCATGCCATAATCAGTCATTCCAATTCCAACTCAATTTTGGCCGTCAGGGCCTTTTTCTTCATGGTTCCATTTGAGTGTTCGCAGCCGACGATCGCCCGTGAGAACCTGTGTTTTTCGCAACGCACAAACCCTGGGTTCGGTTCCCGTTGAAGGCCGTTCAGATCATGTCCGCACGATCAGCGGAACCAGCCCTTCATGGCGGTCGGCGAGAAAGGCGACGACGCGGTCGCCGACGCGCTGGAAGGTAAGATCGACCCTCTTTTCGCCGACACCCAGATGCCTGAGCGTCAGCGTATCGATGCCGATCGGCAAACGGGGTCGAGTGACGTGGATTTCGCCGTTCCAGCCGTCGATTTCCAGACCGAGGCACGCCTGCATCAGCATGAAGGCCGAGCCTGCCGACCACGCTTGCGGCAGGCAGGCGACGGGGTAGGCGATCGGCGCTTCGCCCGGCGAGCGGGTGAAACCGCAGAACAGTTCCGGCAGTCGCATGTTGAAATGCACTGCCGATTCGAACGTACCGCTCATCAGCCGCACCACGCTGTCACGCTCGCCGAACCGCGCCAGGCCGGCGCCGCACATCGCCGTGTCATGCGGCCAGATGGAACCATTGTGGTACGACATCGGGTTGAACAGCACAGCGTCGTCGGAAAGCGTTCGCACCCCCCAGCCGGAGTGGAAGGAAGCCGAAAGCAACTGGTCGGCGACCATCTTAGCCCGCGCCGGTTCGGGCAGGCCGACATAGAGCAGGTGTCCGGCATTCGAGGTGCGCACCTTGCACGGCTCTCCGGCGCCGTCGATCGCCAGCGCATAGAAGCCGAGATCGTCCAGCCAGAAATCACGCTCGACGGCGATCCGCATCTCTTCGGCGCGATTTTCCCAGTGCTCGGCCTGCGCGAACTCGCCCCGGCGGCGGGCGAGAGCGGCAAGGCCCCTGAAGGCGGCGAAGACATAACCCTGCACTTCGACCAGCGCGATCGGCCCCTTGGGAATGCGCCCGTCGGCGTGGAAGACGGAGTCGAAGCTGTCCTTCCAGCCCTGGTTCGCAAGGCCGGATTCGGCAGCGCGCTGATAGGTGACGAAGCCGGTTGCGCGGCTCGCCTCTTCCGTCCACTTGGCGGCGGCGCAGAGAGACGGCCACAGGCTGGCGATGAAGTCCATGTCGCCGGTGCGTTCGGCATAGGCGCAGGCGAGGTGGATGTAGAGCGGCGTGGTATCGACGCCGCCATAGTAGCGGCCGAAAGGCAGTTCCTGCAGCGCCACCATCTCGCCCTTGCGCGTCTCGTGCATGATCTTGCCGGGCTGCGAGTCGCTGAAAGGCGATGTCTCGGTCGCCTGGTGCTGGGCGAGGAAGGCAAGCACGCCGCGCGCCAGGCCGGGGTTGAGCCATAGCATCTGCAGCGCCGAGATGACGCCGTCACGGCCGAAGGCCGTCGAAAACCAGGGGATGCCGGCATAGGGGTAGGGGCCGGTCGACAACTCGGTGGTCAGCAAGGCGACATCCGCGCGGGCGCGTTCGACCCAATCGTTGAAGACGCGACCCGAACTGTGCACCGTCGCGCCATGGCGGCGCTTGGCCCGCATGCCGAAACGGGCGCGCGCCGCGGCCGCCCGGAAGCGGTCGCGGTCGGGCGTTTCGGTCAGTTCCGCGCCGACCTCGACGTAAAGCATCTTGCTGCTGCGCTTGGTCACTGCGATGAGGAAATCCGCGCGCTCGGCGCTCAACTGGTCTGGCGGCTGCGAGAACGAGATCGCCGACACCCGCGCCAGCCCGTCCAGTCCGTCATAGCGCAGCAGCACCGAGGCAGGCTCGATCTCCGCTGCATGCGCCATTCCGCGCTTCGGCCGGGTCGAACCGCGGACCTCGAACATGTCCCGGAAATCGGCGGCAAAATGCAGCGAGACGCGGATTGCCGAATGCTCCTGGCTGTAGTTGGAAAGGGTGATGCGCTCGAACAGCCGGTCCTGCCACAACAGCCTGACGCGCTCGATATGGATGGCGCCCTGCGGGATGTCGCGGCCACCGACGCTTTGCATCGGCAAATTGGTCATATTGCTGGTGAACAGCACATTGTCCTGGCTGAGGGAGGCGCCGAGCAGCGATGTCTGCCGGCCGCCGACGGTGAGCCTGAACTCCGACAGCACCCGGGTGTCGTCACGGAAGAAACCGTCGCCCGCACCCCTGATATCGCCGTAGGCATCGGCCACGGCAAAACAGTCGCCTTGCTTTAGGGCAAACAGCCGGTGCGGCTCGCGCGGCGCGGTTTCGTCCAGGGAGGCAAGGGCCACGGCAGGGTCGAGCTTGCGCTCGTCAAGTTCGGTCATCAGTCACAAATCTCTGTTTCGGGCTCGGAACGTCCGCCGTCGTTCACGACGCTTTCGATTCAGCCGGGGCGCCGATGAGACGCGCATAGGCAGTGAGATAGTCGCGCGCCATCCTGTTGGCGGAGAACCGACTTTCGAAGACGGCGCGCACCTTTCGCCGGTCGAGTTGCAGCAAGGCCGGCACCGCGGCGACCGCGGCGTCGAGAGAATCGACGACAAATCCGGTAACGCCATGGTCGATGACTTCCGGCAACGCACCGCAGTTCCAGCCGATGGTTGGCGTACCGCACGCCATCGCCTCGATCGCGGCAAGGCCGAACGGCTCGGGCCAGTCTATCGGAAACAGCAGACCAGCGGCATTGCCGAGGAATTCAGTCTTCTCACTCTCGGCGATCTCGCCGACATAGTCGATGCGGTCGCCATCGATCAACGGCTCGATCGTCTCATGGAAATAGGCGCGATCATCGTCGCCGATCTTGGCCGCCAGCTTGAGTTTCATGCCCGAGCGCAAGGCGATGTCGATGGCCCGGTCCGGCCGCTTGTCGCGCGAAAGCCGGCCGAGAAAGGCGAGGTATGGTTCGCCTGCCGCCGTCTCGAAGGTTGGCTGATAGAGACCCGTCGGCAGCCCGTGATGGATGGTGGCCAGCCAATTGGCATTCGCAAGCCCGGTCTTCTGGCTATGCGAGATCGAGATCAGCGGAAAGCGCGGAAAACGCTCATAGGCTGGCGCCAGATCGACATAATCGAGCCGGCCATGAGGCGTTGTCACCGTCTTGTCCGGCATGGTCTCGAAGAACGAGAAATGCAGGAAATGGCTGAGATGAAAATGAATGATATCAAAGTCGTGGGCTCGGTTCCTCACATCGGCAAGCATCGCAAGATGCGCCGCCGTGTCCGATTTCAGTGGACGCGGATCGAGGCGTAGCGCGCGTTCGCGACCTGGTATCAGTCTGGCCGACGTCCGGCTGTCGCCGCTGGCGAACAGCGTCACCTCATGGCCGAGTTCGACCAGCCCTTCGGTCAGATAGGAAACGATGCGCTCGGTGCCGCCATAGAGAAGGGGTGGCACCGATTCGTGCAAAGGGGCGACATGGGCTATGCGCATGGTTTGAACGTGTCCCTCAAGGCAATCACGAGAGCGAAATGCATCAGCCGGCCTAACGTTCCGGACAAAAGCGGGCGTCGGCAACCCAAGCCCACCAGCGCAGATTTTTTTGCAATAAGCGGAACAAACGCGCCATCCGCGAATTTAGTAGGGTTGGTTCGCGCTGCGGCCGACCAGGGAGAGAACAAAATGGACCGCTTGCATTTCTTTACGCCCGTGCGCATTGCGCGCGGGCAGGGACACCCCGTCGAGGAAGTCGATAGCGTTGCCGAAGCGATGGTCTTTTTGCAGAAATGGCCATTGGGACGGCGTGGGCCTGTGTATCAGTGC
This sequence comes from Mesorhizobium sp. M1004, assembly GCF_040318795.1. NCBI lineage: Bacteria > Pseudomonadati > Pseudomonadota > Alphaproteobacteria > Hyphomicrobiales > Phyllobacteriaceae > Mesorhizobium > Mesorhizobium sp. M1004. Next base: position 82,170 of record NZ_JAMYNB010000005.1, on the reverse strand, counting down.
GCCGTGAATTGCTGCTCCGCGGCCCTGTCGGGCAGAATGTCGGCCGAAGCAGCCAGGAAGGCGTTTACGGGCTTTGCCCGCATCACCCGGCTGCTCGATGATGACATGGCCCTGCCGATGGGCGGCGAAAGCATGGCGGAAGTCCACGCGCTGAGGCGCTAGGCGCCGGTCCAGCCATTTGGCTATTGAACACCCGGGCTTTGGCGGCGCGGGCATCATCTTTTCCGCACCGGAGTATTCCGGCGCGGCCCTTCACCTCATGGGCCACACTGTGCTTTCATGCGGCGTTTCGCATGACCGGTGGGTGACGACCATCCACGGGCGGCCCGAACGTGGAGGGGTAGACAATGCCGAGACTGATCCTGGGAACACTCGGCGCTATCGTCATCGCCCTCATCTGGGCGGTCTTTGCCAGTTTGATGGGCGCGCCATCGATCGTGATCACGGTCGGCGCGGTCGCCATTGGGGCCGGCGTCTACACCTACGTCGACCGACGCTCGACTTGACGCGTCCCCGGTCTGCCGCGCGCTCGACCAATTGCACGCCGGTGTTTGACGCGCGCGGCAGTCGCGGCGGGCATTCTTCAAAGATGAGCTTGCTGGCCGCATAGAGAGCCAAGACGCAGACAGGGCGCCACACGTCGGACCGGGCTCCGCGAGAACTTGGGAGAGATCGTCAAAGATCTTTCAATCCGGCCAATGTAGATCGAAACGGCGAATCCGTGGATTTCCGGTGGAACATCGTCGCCTCGAAACACTTCGGGCGTTGCACTGCCCCATCAGTGCACGTTCCCTTGTTCTGTTGGAACTGGCCGGCTGCCGAAAGGTGGCCGGCTTTTTTGTATATTAGCGGAACCTGAAATTACGGGGCTTGTTCTGCATGCGGCAGCGAGCCCCTCGCTGCTGGTCGAGGGCCGTAACCCTTGGCCGGGCCCGCATCGCTCCGCCAGTGGTGCGGGCCCACGGCCTCCGGTTTTTCCGGGCGTCTCGACTCGCTGATCCTCACCCTGGTCCGGCTATGCATGTCACTCAAAAAAAGGCTCGGTTGTGAGACAATGACATGCACACGCGGCGCGCTTTAGCACAATCATTCACAAAGCCGTGGGTTCAACTGTTGCTACCCTTCTTGGCTGGATTGTGCGAATGATGACTGTCCTTTTCACCGCCACCCCCTGAAACTCGGCTTTTGGATCGACGGTCTTCATCCGCCGGGGGTTTGTTGACCCGCAGGGGTTTTCTGGCGTTCTCGTGCGATGCGCCTGGCCCGCCCTGCCGGATCGTGTTCGGGTGTTTCTTCGATGTGGACATGATCACCGATCCTGCTGACGGCCCTGATGAGTGGTGTTGACCTTGGTGTTGGCTTGCTGCCCTTGGCGCTCCGGATCCGGCGCTCCGTGAGTGCCGTGCTGGGCATCATCGTGGCTAACCTGTCGCCCTTCTCCTCGACCCTTCTGGCTCTGGTTCTCAGGCGGCACGGGCGGCATTTTGCTCGACATCTGCATCTCCTTGGGTTGGTCTCGTGACTCGAAACCGTGATCGTGGGGGGAAGTTCCGTCTGCTTCGTCAGCACCTGTGATTTCGGTGCCGACGGAATCTGACTCCCAACGCGGATTTCAACGAAGGCCCGCCCGCGTCGCCCCGCCAGTGGTGCGGGCCTGCAATATAAATCCTAAGCCTGGGCTGCTATCGCAGTTTATTGCGAGCTTCCGGCGACTTGCGTAGCGGGCCACAGTGGCTTTCATGAGAGCAGCGTGTTGTATCCGGTCGATTTGGAGCGACCGAAATACAGTGCTTGACCACGTTGCTGACATGATCGGTGACGAGCGCGGTGTCGCGCCTGGATCGCGGCAGCAGCCTCTGGTCCGATCTGCCCGCAGCTGGTGGCAGCAAAAACGACGTCAAAAGACCTAAGTCTCTTTGATCGCCCTCGCTGCTCGCACGAGCGATGACCAGTCAGCTCCCATGGCTGCGACAAGGTCTCGAGCATCTTCGTCTGATATTCCGGTACGGTCTACGAGCTTCCGTGCCAGCAATTCGAATGCCAATTCTATGATCGTCATAGCTCAGCCCCTACGAGAGTGCCCGTGACGATAGCTTGCAAATGGGTCTTCCGCATTTGCACATGTTAAGCGACCATCACGAATGTCTCATGTACCGCAGAATGTCTGCAGGACGCGCTCATCCGGGCGTGGCGGCTCAGCAAAGCGTTCCATTCCCGGCTGCTCATCGAAGGGACGGCTGACGACCGCCAGAATCTCCTCGAACGGTCTGAAGTCGCCGCCCAACGCCGCCTGGATCATCGCCTCGATGCGATGATTGCGGGGGATGAATTTGGGATTGACCGATTGCATGGCAGAACGGCGCGTGGCCGTGTCGCCCTCGCTTGCGATGCGCTGGCGCCACCGCGCCGACCAGGCATCGAATGCACCTGGATCCTTAAACAACTGCCGCGCCGTGCCTTGGCCGTCCGCAGCGTCGAGGTCATCGCCCAGGCGCCGGAAGCCGAGCGTAAAATCCGCTTCGCCGAGAGCCAGCACATCCAGAAAGTCGGCAGCGAGCTGCAAGTCGCCTTCCGCTTCGGTCAGCAGTCCGAGTTTTCTGCGGAAGCCGCGCTGCAACACAGCCTCATAGGAGGCCTGGAACGACCTCAGCACCTCTTCCGCTTCAGACACTGCTTCATTCTCGTCCGTGCTCATGAGCGGCAGCAGGGTCTCGGCAAAGCGCGCAAGGTTCCATGTGGCGACACGAGGCTGGTTGGCATAGGCATAGCGACCGGCGCGGTCTATCGAACTGAACACCGCGCTGGGGTCGTAAGCGTCCATGAAGGCGCATGGGCCATAGTCGATCGTCTCGCCCGAGATCGACATGTTGTCGGTGTTCATGACGCCATGGATGAAGCCGACCAGCATCCAGCGCGCCACCAGGTCCGCCTGTGCGGCGACAACGGCCTCCAGCAAAGCCCGGTACGGCCGTGCTTCCCCCGCCAGCTGTGGGAAGTGACGCTGAATGGCATAGTCGGCCAGTATCTTGAGCGCCTCGGTGTCGTGGCGCGCGGCGAAATATTGGAACGTGCCGATCCTGATATGGCTTGCCGCCACCCGTGTCAGGACGGCGCCGGGCAGCCGGACCTCGCGATAGACCGGGTCGCCGGTGAGCACCGCCGCAAGGCTTCGCGTCGTCGGAATGCCGAGCGCCCCCATCGCTTCGCTGACGACATATTCGCGCAGGACAGGGCCGAGTGCGGCGCGGCCGTCGCCGTTGCGCGAGAACCGCGTTGGTCCCGATCCTTTCAGCTGGATGTCACGGCGAACGCCGTTGACGTCCACCACTTCGCCAAGCAGCAGGGCGCGCCCGTCGCCAAGCTGAGGCACGAAGTTTCCGAACTGGTGGCCCGCATAGGCCAGGGCGATTGCTTGCAACCCTTCCGGAAATCTGTTGCCGGCAAGCATCGCCACTCCATCCGGGCTGGTAAGCTGGTCGGCATCGAGCCCGAGTTCCTCCGCGAGGTGCCGGTTGAACCGGATCAGCCGCGGTTCGGACACCGGCTTCGGATCTGTTTGCGCGAAGAAGCGCTCCGGCAATTGCGCATAGCTGTTGCTCAGGGCGGGAAGCCCCGTCTGAATGACCGGGGGTTGTTCAGCAGTCGCAGGTGACGTCATGACGAGCTGTCTCTGAAGAGGAGGGGTTCAACAGATCCCGTTTCGAGGAGCCTGTGTTCATTTGTTCATATAGGGACGCAACGTCGTTGGTGCCATCCGGATCCATCAGGCCGGCACCGGATACAAGCTGGGAACCACCCGCCTCAACTATCGAGGTTCGGGCTGCCGTGGGACGACGGGCCGTGGCGGAATCCAGAGCTGACCCCCGCATCGCCACTGTCTCCGAACTGAGCACCCGGCAATCTAGTCAGTGCGGGCGTGCAATGCCGGGGCGGCGTCTGCCTTGGTTGGCAGCGGCTCTCTCGGGGCCGCTCCCGGCGATGATTTCGAACCCGGTTCGACTCGCTCCTCGGCGATGAGCCGGGCGCCACGCTCATAGGTTAGGTAGCGCCAGAGCCACTGGATCGAGACCTGAACGCGGTGCTGAAAACCGACGAGCAGGTAGACATGGATGAGCGCCCAGGCAGACCAGGCGAACCAGCCTTTCAGTTTCAGCCTGCCCGATTCGAACACGGCAGCGTGGCGGCCGACAATGGCCGTGTTGCCTCGATTGCTGAAGACAAAAGCGGGCAGCGTATCGCCAGCATCTATCCGGCGTGCCAGTGCCTTGCCGAGGTGCTCGCCCTGCTGCTTGGCGACCTGGGCAAGACCCGGCAATGGCTGGCCGTTCCCATCGAGGACCAGTGCGACGTCGCCAAGCGCGAAGACATCGGGATGGCCGACGACCTGCAGGTCGGATTCGACCTTCACCCGACCGCCGCGGTCGAGCCCGACACCAAGCTGGGCGACCAGCGGAGAAGCCGCCACCCCGGCGGCCCAGAGCGTCAAGGCCACCGGGATCACCTGGCCGCCGACGGTGATCTGATGCGCTTCGATCGCCTCGACCCGGTTGCCGAGCGCGACCTCGACGCCCAGGCTTTCAAGGCGCAGACGTGCATATCTGGAAAGCTCCGGGGCGAATCCGGCGAGCAGACGCTCGCCGGCTTCTACCAGTATGATCCTTGTCTTCTCGGGCCGGATGTTGCGGAAGTCGCGCGCCAGTGTGTGCCGGCTGAGTTCGGCGATCGAGCCCGCCAGTTCGACACCGGTCGGGCCGCCGCCGATAATGGCGATCGTCATCAGCCGGGATTGCTCGACTGGATCGGTGGTCCGTTCCGCGTGCTCGAACGATAGCAGCAGCCGTGACCGGATCGTGCGCGCGTCCTCGATGGTCTTCAAACCGGGACAAACCCGAGCCCAGCTCTCCTGGCCGAAATAGAATGGCTGCGAACCAGTGGCCAAGACCAGGATGTCGTAGGGGACCGTGGTCCCATCGGCCAGCACCAGTATCCTGGCCTCGGTGCCGATCTCGGTGACATCGCCGAAGAGGACCTGAACCGAGGGATAGCGGCCCAGGATCTTGCGGATGGGCTCGGCGATATCAGGCGCCGACAAGGCGGCGGTTGCAACCTGATAGAGCAAGGGCTGGAACAGGTGGTGATTGTGGCGGTCGATGATCGTCACCCCGATTTCCGCCTTGCCAAGCGCCTTGGCAACCTCCAGACCGGCAAAGCCTCCGCCGACCACGACGATGCGCGGTGTCAGGCTCCGGCCGTGGCTGCTCTCGGTGGCGAACTGCATGCTTGATACTCCCCTATCCCTGTCCGGAAGTCATAGCCTGGCAGGAGTGCCTCGCTGCTGGCTGGAGCTACTGCTCATTCCGGCGGCATCGGTCCAGGCGAGGCATCCGGCAATGACAGGCGTCGTGCTGACCACAAGGGCGCCGCGCGCGTGAAGGGATACCAACCCGCGCCATGAGACGCGGTCGACCGCCCAGATGGTGCCGCTGGCGTCGACCCATTTGAGATGGGCGTCGGCGACTTCAACGGCCCGCATCATCGCCGCCGGTTCCATCCCGGCCCGAAAGACGATGATGGAATTGGCGGCACCGTTGAAGAACGGGCCGGCGCCGGCTGCCAATCCCGCGAGCAGGACGATGCTGGTAAGCGCTGCCGAAGCACCGCGTGCCGGTCCGCCGCGGTTGGGCAGCACCAGCACCAACACAAGCGGCACGATGCCGAAGATGACCAGCCACGCAATATCCCAGGCGAGCGGCAAGTCGCTGTTCATCTTGATCCGGTGCAGACCCAGCAGCCAGTGAAACACGACGGCATCGACGACATGCCAGACGCCGAACCCGGCGAAGGCGAGCCGCAGGATCTCCGTGGTGGTCCCGGGCCGCGCGCCGGCCGCCCTCGCGGCCACCAGCAGCACCGTGCCGGCGACGGCGAGCACATACATGAAAAGATGGAAGAGGCCGTCGGCCATGATCTGGAAGCGCAGGTCGGAACCCACCGGATCGGCGACGCCCGAGAGAAGATGATGCCATTGCAGGATCTGATGCAGGACGATGCCGTCGAAGAAACCGCCGAGCGCGAAGCCGAGCAGCAGCCAGCCGGCTCGCGTTCTCGGGTCGAGTGTCGCGGTGATCGCGTCCATGTCAGGACCACCGGCTCCAGGCCGGGGCGTTCAGTTGCCTGGGCACCGACATGTCCGGCGGCATGGGGTCATGGAGACCATGACGCGCCTCGAGCCAGAAGGCGGATATCAGCCCACCAACCACCGTAGTCAGAACCAGTGTCGCAGCAATTATCGCCAGCATGGACGTCGATCCTCAGCCGCGCAGGGTCGGCCGCGCGGAACCTAACAGCGGCTTCCGTGGAATGTTCCTGGCTGTCGGTTCGGTGGAGGGAACAATCAAGTTCCAGCACGGTTCGATGCTGGCGACGGACGGCTCAAGCGGAGAAGGTCATGAACGAATATACGGCGGCAGATCCGGGCGGTCTCGACGGCCATCAGCCGAGCGGCATCACCCGATGGCTGTTTTCGACCAACCACAAGGACATCGGCACACTCTATCTGGTCTTCGCTTTCATCGCGGGGGTGATCGGCATGCTCTTGTCGGTGAGCATGCGAATCGAGCTGCAGCAACCCGGGATCCAGTTTTTCCCCGGACTGGCGTCGATGATCTACGGTTACCAGGGCGACGCGGCGATCGACGCCGGCAAGCAGCTTTACAACGTCTTCACCACGGCCCACGCGCTGATCATGATCTTCTACACTGTGATGCCCGCCCTGATCGGCGGCTTCGCCAACTGGATGGTTCCGATCATGATCGGCGCCCCCGACATGGCCTTCCCGCGCATGAACAACATCTCGTTCTGGCTGCTGCCGCCGGCATTGATGCTGCTTTTATTGTCGATCTTCATGCCCAGCGTCCCCGGCGGCTATGGCCCTGGGACCGGCTGGTTCCTGTACCCGCCGCTGTCGACCTCCGGCCATCCCGGTCCCGCCGTGGATCTGGTCATCCTGTCTCTGCACATTGCGGGCGCCTCTTCGATCCTGGGAGCCATCAATTTCATCACCACCATCTTCAACATGCGCGCGCCGGGGATGACCCTGCACAAGATGCCCCTGTTTGTGTGGTCGATCCTCATCACCGCCTTCCTGCTGCTGCTGGCTCTGCCGGTGCTGGCCGGCGCCATCACCATGCTCCTGACCGACCGCAATTTCGGAACCACGTTCTTCGCGCCGGACGGCGGAGGCGACCCGCTGCTGTACCAGCATCTCTTCTGGTTCTTCGGCCACCCGGAAGTCTACATCATGATCCTGCCGGCGTTCGGCATCGTCAGCCAGGTGATCTCGACCTTCTCGCGAAAGCCGATCTTCGGGTATCTCGGGATGGTCTACGCAATCGTGGCGATCGGGGTGATCGGCTTCGTCGTCTGGGCCCACCATATGTACACCAGCGGGATAGGCCTCGACACGCAGCGCTACTTCACCTTCGCCACGATGGTGATCGCAGTGCCGACCGGGATAAAAGTGTTCTCCTGGATTGCAACCATGTGGGGCGGTTCGGTCAGCCTGCGGACGCCGATGCTCTGGGCCCTCGGCTTCATATTCCTGTTCACCGTAGGCGGGGTGACGGGCGTTCAACTCGCAAATGCCGGCCTCGACCGTGAACTGCACGACACATACTTCGTCGTCGCGCATTTCCACTACATACTTTCACTGGGAGCGATCTTCGGCATCTTCGCGGGCTGGTATTACTGGTTTCCGAAAATGACGGGATATCTCTACAACCCGCTTCTGGCTGGGGTCCATTTCTGGACGACCTTCGTCGGCGTGAACCTCGTCTTCTTCCCCCATCACTTCCTTGGATTGGCTGGCATGCCGCGTCGTTATGTCGACTATCCCGACGCATTCGCCGGCTGGAACATGGTGTCCTCGTATGGATCGTACCTGTCGGCCGCGAGTGTCGTGATTTTCCTCTTCGGCATCTTGGAAGCTTTCTACCGGCAAAGAGCCGCCGGCATGAACCCATGGGGGCCAGGAGCTACCACATTGGAGTGGGAGCTGACCTCTCCACCCCCTTTCCATCAATGGGACAGGCTGCCGCAAATCAGATGAGGCCGGGTTGTCGAACTCCTTTGCGCAAGCCAGCCCGGTTCGCCGCTGAGGCGAACTTCAGCCTGCTGGTGGCAGACGTTGGCTGCAGCTGAGAACCGGATCGCTATCTGAAGCTGATTAACAGCACAGCGAACAAGCTTGCGAGCGCGACTGCCCAGCAGAATAACCAATTGGCGATCAGAAGAAGCGATTTGAGCACGGTGGCATGGCAGTAATCTTCGATGATCGATTGCATTCCAAGCCGCATGTGAACGCAGCTTACGAGAATGAAGCCAATAAGGGCTGGCGCGACATAGATCGATCCTACGACGCTGAGGACGGCGTCTCGAGGCTCACCGACCAGCATTATAACGACCGCGACGATGTAAATGACAAGGATCAACAGGGCAGCAGATGTCAGCCGCTCCAGCATGAACGTTTCGGTTCCGTGTTTCGCCGATCCAAGCCCCCGCACTCGAGCTAGCGGAGTTCTGATTGAGGGTCTGTCAGCCATGGCGTTTCCCCAAAACTACTTGGTTGCCTTGCGCGCAACTCAAGCTGTTGCTGTTTCGATGCCCGGGCCGTCGGTGCCGACGGATAGTGGGCAAGCACGGTCTCCAGTCGAACAAGGCGGGCTTTGTGGGCGTTCAGTTCGTATCCTGAACGCCATCCAATTTGCCTGGGTCTGCCATCTCTGCATAGCTCGCTTTCAAGCAGCGAGATACGAAGGCGGACCGCGTCGATCTCCTTGACGAGCGCGGCCTTCACCGATTTTCGACTCTGCATGGCTGTAGTTCCGGTGCAAGGATGGTTCCAAACCTGACGCGTCTGGAAATGTTCCCGGGTGCCGAAGGCGTGCTGAAGATTAATGCCTCAGTGCTGGACCCGCACAATGGGTCGCCATGAGCTAAAGCCGGGCACTAGCTCAACGGGCGCGATGTGCCCGGCGAATGCTTGTGAAAACGAGCGAATGCCTGGCCCGCCTCGTCCCGAGAGATAAGTAGCCCTCAGAACAGCGACCGCACGTGGCCGAGATGACCAGAGGGTGTTCTTGGGCCAACATATGTTAACGGCCACTTTTGTTTCTCTCTCCTGCAAAAATATTTGGGCTGAAAGAGCCGGGAACTAACCGATCCTCCGGATGTTGCGGAGTTAGTCAGGAGAAACGGACTATGTCGGACAAAGAAATTCATCGGGGCGCCTCGCGTTTTCGCCCTATCCGCGTCGTGGACGCCCGCGTGTTTCGCGGGCCGCACCTCTATAGTATGACGCCAATGGTCCAGATTCGGATCGACCTCGGAGCCCTTGAGGCGTTCCCGACAGACAAACTGCCCGGGTTTTCCGAACAAATCGTCCGACTGTTGCCCGGCCTTGCGGGCCATGGCTGCAGCTATGGCGCCGCCGGCGGCTTCGTCCGCCGCATGCAGGAAGGAACCTGGCTCGGCCACGTCGTCGAGCATGTCGCCCTGGAACTGCAGAGCATGCTCGGTCACCGGGTGACACGAGGAAAGACACGGTCGGTCAAAGGCAGTCCCGGCACTTATAACGTCATGTTCGCCTACAAGGATGAGCTTGTCGGGCTGCTCGCCGGACGCGTCGCGCTCGAACTGGTGGACAGCCTGCTGCCGGCCAATCTGCATGGTGTCGAGGGGCTCGGCGACATTGCGGAAACGCAGGGGCCATTCGAGTTCGCAGCCAGGCTGCAGCAGCTCAAGCGTCTGGCCGCCGAGCGTGCCTTGGGGCCTACGACTGCTTCCTTGGTGCGCGAGGCCGAGAGGCGGGGCATACCCGCCGCGCGGATCGACGACAGCAGCCTCGTGCTGTTTGGTCACGGAAAGCATCAGAAGCGGATCCGCGCCAGTTGCAGCGACCTCACTTCCGAGATTGCGACCGAGATCGCCTCGGACAAGGACCTGACCAAATTCCTGCTGCAACAGGCCGGCCTGCCGGTGCCACGCGGGGAGCTGGTGCGATCGGCGCAGGACGCAGTCGCGGCGGCAGCACGGCTGGGCTACCCCGTGGTCACCAAACCACTCGATGGCAATCATGGAAGCGGCGTCAACATCGGTCTGGCAACAGAAGACGAGGTCCGCTGGGGCTTCGAACAGGCGCGAGAACACAGCCGTAGCGTTATAGTCGAGCAGCATTTCGTCGGCTCGGACCACAGGATCCTGGTGATCGGCGGAAAGGTGGTGGCGCTCGCCGAGAGGGTTCCGGCCCATGTGGTCGGCGATGGCCGGAGTTCTGTCGCCGAGCTCGTCGAGGAGACGAACCGCGACCCACGAAGGGGAGAGGGCCATTCCTCGGTATTGACCCGCATCGAGATCGACGAATGTGTCGAGCATTTCCTGTCAAAATCGCAGCTCACCCTGGCGAGCGTTCCAGCGCCGGGTCAAATGGTGCTCTTGCGGCCCACCGCCAATCTCTCCACCGGTGGGACCGCGATCGACCGAACGGAAGAAATCCATCCCGAAAACGCGCTGATCGCCAGGCGGGCGGCACAGATCGTCGGCCTCGACATTGCCGGGATCGACTTCGTCTGTCCCGACATCTCACGGCCGGTGAGCGAAACCGGCGGCGGCATCATAGAGGTGAATGCCGGTCCTGGCTTTCGCATGCATCTCGAACCCTCGTCGGGGCGCGCCCGCAACGTCGCACGGCCCGTGCTCGATCTTCTCTTCAAAGGCGGCAAGGACGGCCGGATTCCGATCTTCGCGATCACCGGGACCAACGGCAAGTCGACCACTGCCAGAATGCTGGCGCACATCCTGCAGGCGAATGGCGCAACCGTCGGGCTCACCTCGACCACCGGCGTGTACCTGAACGGCGAACGAATCATCACAGGCGATTGCTCAGGCCCGCAGAGCGCCAGGATCGTGCTGCGCGAGCCGGGTGTCGATGTCGCGGTGCTGGAATGTGCACGCGGCGGCATCCTGCGCGAAGGGCTTGCCTTCGATGCATGCGATGTTGGCGCGGTGCTGAACGTCCACGGCGATCATCTCGGGCTGAGGGGCATCGACACAATCGAGGACCTGGCGGAGGTGAAATCGGTCGTGGTCGAGTCCGTCCGCCGCGGCGGATGGAGCATTCTCAATGCCGACGACGTCCATACGTCCGCAATGTCGCGCGATGCCGGCGGCAGGATCTGCTACTTCTCGCTGGCGAGCAGGAGCGAGTGGCCCGGTTTCTTGCGCAGCCACCTGGCGGAAGGCGGCCGCGCCGTGACGCGGGAGCCCAGCAGCGACGGCTGGGACATTTTCATCCACGAGGATGGGGAATCGATGTTCTTGATGAGCGTCGACGAAATTCCCGCGACCTTCGAGGGTTCGGCCGAATTCAACGTTGCCAACAGCCTGGCAGCCGTCGCCATGGCGCATTGCCACGACGTTCCGGCGGCAACGATCCGGGCGGCGCTGGCCGAGTTTGGCACCTCGTTCGAGCAATCTCCCGGTCGCCTCAACGTCTTCGACGGACATGGTTTCCGCACCATCGTCGACTATGCGCACAATCCGGAGGGGCTGAAGGCGCTCGGAAAGCTCGTTTCCCACATGAGGCGCGGCTATCAGCGCACGATCGGCCTGGTCGCCATACCGGGCGACCGCCGCGATTGCGACATACGCGAGATGGGCGCGATCGCTTCGCGGATATTCGACGTCATCGTCTTCAAGGAGGATGAGCAGGAGCTGCGCGGCCGAGCCCCCGGAGCGATCGCCGGCTTGCTGCGGGAAGGTGCCTTGAACGCCGGCTGCGCCCCAGGCCGCATTCACGCCGTCTGTCCCGAGAAGGAGGCCGTCGACGTGTGTCTCAGGCTTGCACGGGAAAACGACCTTGTCGTGCTGACCGTCGACGACGTTGAAGCCGTGTGGCGGCAGGTAACCGGCTTCGGAGGCGCGACGCCTTCGAGGGGAGGGCCCGATCAGACCCATATTCGCCATCTGAGGGCTGGCTGATGTGGTCGCTGATCCTGCACGGCGGCGCCAAGGAGATCGATCCGCAAGAGGAGGAGGCGCATCGCAACGGATGCATCGAGGCACTCGAGGCAGGTCGGGCCGTCCTGGCCGGCGGCGGAACGGCGGTCGATGCCGTGGAAGCGGCCGGTCGCATCCTCGAGGCGGACCCGACGTTCAATGCGGGATATGGAAGTGCCCTCAATTCGGACGGCGAGGTCGAGATGTGCGCTGGCCTGATGGAGGGCAGGGACTTCAATGTGGGTGCCGTCGCAGTGATCAAGGGCGTGCGCCATCCAATCAGTGTCGCGAAGGCAATGCTGCATGAGGAGCCGATCCTGCTGGCGTCGGAGGGGGCCCGGCGTTTCGCCGCCGACAAGCAGCTGGAGCTTTGCGATCCGGCGGATTTGATCACGCCGCAGCAGCGCGACGCCTCCAGCAAGTCGGAGGCGAAGGATACGATCGGTGTGGTTGCCCTGGATCAGTACGGGGACATCGCCGTGGGCACTTCGACCGGCGGACTGGACGGCAGTGCTCCGGGTCGTGTGGGGGATTCTCCGCAACCCGGTTGCGGCTACTATGCCGACAACCGGTTGGGAGCCGTCGCCTTCTCGGGAGACGGTGAGCATATTGCGCGAAAGGCTCTCGCGGCCCGTGTCATGCAGTCACTCTCGGCGCGGCAGGCATTGTCCTCGGGACAGGCTGAAGGCGGCCTGGAGCAGGTGCTGAATCCCGCGCTCAAGGAAGTCGAGGCGATCGGCGGCGAAGCCGGAGCCATCGTGCTTACCGCGACCGGCGTGTCTGGATGGGCGCATAACAGCAGGGAGTTCGCAGTCGCTTTCATGACCAGCGAGGACAACCACCCGCACGTTTTCCTGCGCAAGAAAGACGTGGGCAAATGACCGACAAGAAGAAAAAACGATCCTCGAACGGTAAAGCTGGAACGCTCGTCATCATCGGCGGCCACGAGGACCATGATGGCGATCGTGTCATCTTGAAGGAGGTAGCGAGCCTGGTTCCGAACGGCCGCCTGGTGCTTGCCACCATCGCGTCTCATGAGCCGGATGGCTATCTCGAGAAGTATCAGAGGTCCTTCGGTGAGCTGGGCATCAAGGATGTCATCGAACTCTACGTCAACGACCGCCTCGAGGCAGCTCATGAAAAGAAAATAAGTGCGCTCGCAAACGTGAGCGCGGTGTTCTTCTCCGGCGGCGACCAACTCCGGATCACCAGCCAGATCGGCGACACGCCCATCGACGAGCGGGTGCACGAAATCTATGAAGCCGGCGGCGTCATTGCCGGCACCTCCGCGGGCGCGTCGGTCATGAGCGACACGATGATGGTGAAGGGGCCGAACGCAGCCTCCTTTCGGATCGGCCACATTCGGATGGCGCCGGGACTGGGCCTGCTGCCGAATGTAATTATCGACCAGCACTTTGCGGAACGGGGCCGCATTGGGCGGCTCATCGGGGCGGTGTCGCAGAACCCGCGCGTCCTCGGCATCGGCATCGATGAAGACACCGCGATCGTGGTGAAGGGCGAGATGTTCAAGGTCATCGGCAGCGGCGCTGTCTATCTGGTCGATGCAGCCGGCGTGACGCATTCCAACATCGCGGAAGGTGAGCCTGATGCCGCCCTTTCCATCCATGATCTTAGGGTTCACGTGCTGAGCTCAGGCGACGGGTTCGATCTCGCGCTGCGACGGCCGGTAGGGCTTCCGTAAGACTTCGCCACACTCAAGCTGATGGTGCGGCGCGGTCCGCGTACCGCGAAAACCGCATATATGAAGCAGTTCTCCTATTTGAAGTCGCCCAACCAGAATTGTCGCATTGTTGCGGGTCCGGCAGGATTACAGACGGCCTCTCGTCGGCTCCAATCCCGCTAAGCTGAAGACCTTCGCTCGCCCGGCGTTCTGTCGGGCTAACCCCGCCGGCGACTGGCCTGAATGGCAGCAAAGGTTACCGGACGAAACCCCCATGCGTCGACGCCGACATCATGCTGGCGCGTCATCGGCTTCAGACGACCGTGCGAATGACCGTGCAGGTTTACCGACCTCTTGCCGATCTGGTTCCAGGTGCGAAAAGGATAGTGGCACAGAACCAGCAAGCTGCCCTCGACAAGAAGCTCCATGTAGTGGTGCACGCTCGCCCAGGCCGGGTCGCCAATGGTGGCGGCGCCATCATTGTTGCCAATTATCAGGTGCTTGGACCCGTTAAGAGACGACAGCAGTGAAGACACGGTCTCGGCTGGACCCTTGGCGAAATCGCCGAGGTGCCAGACCTCGTCGTTCGGGCCAACCGTTTCGTTCCAAAACGCAACCAGCGCCTGGTCATGATCGACCAACGAGGCGAAGGGACGCCGGTCGAGGCGCAGAATGCGCGGATCGTTGAAATGCGTATCGGAAGTGAAGAAGATCATGCGCCGCGGCCGGCTGCGACGCGCGACCGGCGATCGCGTCTAACTGCCGGAGCGCTCTTCGGCTTCATCATCGATCCCGATCGGGGCTTCCCTAAGCATCTTGAGTGCCTCTTCCTTCGTAAGGCCGCACTTGCGCGCGAAGTAGAGCGCCTCGATCGCCTTTTCGCGATCCGCCGTGGATTTTGCGTGCTGTTTGGGCTTTTTGCCCATCGTTCTCTGCCACCTTCCGAGGCCACCAAACCATCACAGTGCCGCGTTGTTCCCGTGCATCGGCTGACCTGCCGGACTGCGCGAATGCCGATGTCGCCGGCATCCCGCGAGCCCCGGACAGCGCGTATATCAGCCGGCTCGCGACAACGGCGGAGCGACTCCAACCCCGACAGCGTGAATTCAAACGAAAGCCCGCGCCGTGGGAGGGGCCGGCGCGGGCGATCGGGCTACCGATCTTGCAGCGCGGGGGTCGACCGCTGCATGGCTCGAACTGTGCAAGCGAGCATTTGTTCCGGGCCGCATGCAAAGCATCGGCGTTTCATTGCAATTCTGGGGGACACAACCAGCATTTCGCTTCAGTCCGCCGCCGATGTGGGAGGATGAATACCGCCTTGCGCTAATTCGTCCGCCCTGGACACGAAACCAACCGCGCATTGAGCGCGTAGCTTCGGCGATTTAAAAACACCTGCACTGGAATATTTCCGGGCGCATGGAACATCTCCGGCCGCTGATGTTTAGGCCGGAATGACGATGATCTCTGTTCTTACAATGATTTACTCTCTCGCCATCTTTATCGGCGCGAAGCGGCGCAACCTCTTGGTGAATGCGAAACTCGATAGAGTTTTGCGCAATATGGCTGGCGCAGAACTGAATCAACGTGGCCAGTAAACCGCAACACCGCCGGTTCCAGTTCACAGCCAGTGTCCTCGCGGCCGCTACCTCGGTTCGGGTGGCAAGCGGCTCGGCAGGACTGCAAGGGCCGCCCCCTCTGGGCTGGCTGGTGCGTGGTCGATCCGATTTCGTCGATGAGGGCGGAGCACGATGCTCCCGCAGTGCGCCGTGCTGGCTCGAATTGCGGGGCCGCGTCCACGATCCGCTCACGGGGCACGCACCTTTAGGTCCGGCCCACGCGAGTGGCTTCGGAGGACCTATCCATGAACGATGATGATCCTATAAATTCGCTCGCCAATGCAATTCGTCATCGCAGCGCAATTTTGTTTGTGGGGGCGGGGGTATCGATCAGCGTCGGACTTCCGTCTTGGGAGAAGCTCATCGAGCGAATGGCAAAGGAGCTCGGCGTCGACGATGAATTTTCCACGCGACGCGATCGTTTTCAGACCTTGGCCGAATACTATCGGATCAAGCATGGCAGCATCGGACCACTTCGCAGTTGGATGGACAGAAACTGGTCTGTCGCCAAGGAACGGATCGAGAAATCGGAATTGCACCGTCTCATCGTGACGCTCGATTTTCCCGTCATCTATACGACGAACTATGACCGGAACCTGGAACTCGCTTTTGAAATCCACGGTCGAGAGTACGTGAAAGTGGCCAACGCACGGCACGTTGCGCAGGCCCGTCGAGGCATAACGCACATCGTGAAATTTCACGGCGACTTTGACGAGGACTCTTCCCTTGTCCTCACCGAAACCGACTATCTTGACCGCCTGTCCTTCAATTCTCCCCTTGATGTCCGCTTTCGCTCCGACGCTCTCGGCAGCACGATCCTGTTCATTGGCTATAGCCTCTCCGATCCAAACATCCGGCTGCTGTTGCACCGGCTTTGGCAAACCTGGCACCGGTCTGGATATGAGAAAGATCGTCCCCCTTCGTTCATCTTCATGCCCAGCCGCAACCCTGTGGAGGAGGCCGTGCTTGGGCGCTGGGGTATTTCGGTGCTCGTTGGCGCAGGTGATGATCCTGAAGCCGGTCTGACGGATTTCCTCAGGCGTTTGGTGGAAGCGGTCGCGGTGACCTGAGGCGCGCTCCCCAGTGGACCGTGGTTGGGTTTTCGCAGGTGCGCGGTGACCGACGAACCGGGCGGTGGCCGACAGGCGCCAGATCGGCGACTGTTGGAGCCACGACTTCCACAATCAATCCCGCAGCGATCATCTTGGCGTGAAGTCGATCTCCGGCGTCAATTGCCGGCAATATGCACAAACCAAGTCAATCGTCGTTTGCACATCATCCAAGCAAACAACTTCGGACGGGGTATGCATGTAACGCAAAGGCACGGAGAGCACCCCACTCGCGACGCCGCCGCGGTTCTGCTGCATGACACGCGCGTCGGTAGGGCTTGAGCTGCCCACCGCCTGAAACTGATAAGGCAGGCCCTCTTTCTCGGCCACCGACTTCAGCAGATTGAACACCACCGGGTTGGTGTTCGCGCCTTGAGTGATTGCCGGCCCTTTCCCAAGGTCCAGTTTGCCCTGATCCTCGGCGCGAGCGCGCGGATAGTCCATCGCCACGCCCATATCGATTGCGAGGCCGGTTCGAGGCGCGATATTGAACGCCGAGGTCATCGCGCCTCGGGAACCGATTTCCTCTTGAACCGTACCCAGGATATAGAGCCCCACGCCGGGGTGAACGCCTCCCTCCTCAGAGAGGCAGCGCAGCACCTCGGCGCCGATGAGGAGGCCGACCTTGTTGTCGAACGCTCGTCCGACAGCAAGGTTGCCCTGGAGCGCTGCAAACTCGCCATGGATAGTCACCGCGCTGCCGACCTCTACGACCTTCAACGCTTCCTCTCGCGAACTCGCGCCGATATCGATCCACAGTTCCATCAGCGAGGGTGTTTGAGACGTGTCAGAGGCTTTGAAGGTCTGGATTGCTTTGCGACCCACGACCCCCAGGATCGGCTCTTTGCCGTGCACCCAGACACGCTGGCCGATTTCAGTGGCAACGTCCGTTCCACCTATGGTGCTGAAGAACAGAAAACCGTCATCGTCGATGTAGTGGACGATGAAGCCGACCTCATCCATGTGCCCGGCATACATGAAGCGCATAGACGCCTCAGGATTGATGATCGCTGTGACATTGCCCATGACGTCCGTCGTCAACCTGTGGGCATACGGACGAACATACTCGCGGAAAAGCTCCGCTACAGGTTGCTCAAAGCCGCTCGGCGACGGGGTCGCCACAATTTTCTTCAAGAACTTGAGTGATTCATCGCGCATGAAGCTGACTTTCACAGTTCATGGGTGGAGGGCCATTCGAGCATGGTCATACTCGTCGGGCTTCGCGCCAATTTTGGCCTTCTTCGGTGCGATCGCCCGCGAATTGGTCAGCCCAAGGCAGGTTGTGGAGCCAGGCTTCGCGCCGGGGGGTCCAAAGCTCGTATGCCGGGAGAAGGTCGTTTGGCGCATCATCGAGAGTGCCGATCATGATCTCGGCTTCGTCGTCGCGGAGGTTCACCACGCGCGACCCGCATGCCGGACAAAAACCTCTGCCGTTGAATGCAACAAGCTCGCCCTTGCACTGGTAAGCCGACCGCGGCCACACGGCAAAGGCACTGTAGGTGCTGCCGCTGGTTCTCTTGCAATCCTGGCAATGACACAAGCCAACGCGCAACGGCGCGCCGGTGACAACATACCTCACAGACCCGCAAAGACAGCCGCCGGTCCGCTCTATCTTTTCAACCTTGCCGTTCATGGTCGCCGGAGCCATGAGTGAGGGAAGCGTGTTGGACTCGGCTCTGCCGTTTGCATCCGAGGCGTCAAGTTAATCGGCAATGTCTTCAACAAGGCCCAACTCCAAAGCTCTGGCTGCCATCAGGTAGCAGTTGGTCAAGGCATGGTCGCGCAGCTCTTCCAGCGATGTTCGAGAACCTTGGACGAGATCGGCGAACCCTTCATTCTCGAGTCGCTCTGCCGTTTCCAACAGCGCAAGTTGTTCGCGAACGATCTGAAGACAGCTTCGAATTGGTCCATTCAGAACCAAGTCTTTCTCAAGCCTTCTTTCATGAATCAGCAGGACTGCTTGCGGGCAAAGGAACCTGCAGGCTTTCGGGAAAGCGGCAAGGACCGTTACCCCGGCAGAGTAAACCGTATTCTTGCCAATGATGTAGCCGTTGCGGCCCGAGTGTTTCAGAAAAAGTTTGAACTCTAGAGCTAGACGTCGCGCGCCGTCGGCGTCGCCTCCGGGCGTGTCGATTTCAACGTAGAGATCGTCTTCCCCGGAACGCACGGCTTTCAAATCGTCCAAGGCTTTGGTGACAACAGTGTCATCAATCAAGCCGTGTATACGCAAGTTTGGATCGAACAAAAGCCGGTGAAGGTCTGGAGCGGGCGGCGGGGAGACGGTGTGTTCGGCAGACTGGGGCAACAGGTCCATATAGGCATCCTCATTATGGGGGCCGAACTTAGTTGGTACCCTTTTGTTCCCTTGAGGGAGTTCGAGCGGTGGTGATCACAGCCGCGTCTCTCGGCGGCTGTGGAGCTCCCTCTTTCATTGCAGATCCTTTTCGCACCAGGCCCGGTAGAGGCACCTCAGCCGCTAGGTTGGCTCCATGGGCATATCGGGCATTTGCCGGAGCTGACGAAGTCGCTTTGCTGATTTCTGCCACGTCCGGGACCAGTCCTGTGGACGGTTCAACTCGACGGCCTCAATGATTCCCGGCTGCTGCCTTCCGGACCCTCGCGGTCGGGCTATTTTTCCTGGCCGTGCCATTTTTCCGGGGGGCTGAAACAAACAGCTTTGTTGGCAGTTCTAGCGTCCGGAGCACCGGCTCCGCGCGGCGCGGCCGAGCGGCCGGGGCTGTCCGGCAGGAGGTCCAGCAATGTCTCACGATATGCAAAGACGATTTGCAACGCGCTTGATCGCGATTGCGCTGATGCTCTCGGCCAGTGGCGTGGCGCCTGTCCTGGCCCAGGATACCCCGACCGACTTCACAGCGATCATCCAGCAGAAATTGCCGGCCGTGGTCGCGATCACGACCCGGGAGGTTGTCCAGGACCAGACGACGGCGGGCGACTTTACAAGTCCGTTCGATGGCCAGGGCCTCGGACCCGTTCAGCCGCAGGTGAGGGAGGCGCTTGGCTCCGGATTTGTGATCAGTGCCGACGGCTACATCGTCACCAACAACCATGTCGTTGCCGATGCGACAGAGATCCATGTCGTATTTTCCGACAAGGAAACGGCGCCGGCGCAATTGGTCGGCCGTGACCCCGCCACCGATATAGCGGTGCTGAAGGTCGACCCGCGGCCCAACATGACCACGACCAAATGGGGCGACTCGGATGCAATGCAGCCGGGCGCATGGACAATCGCGATCGGGAGTCCCTTCGGGCTCGGAGGGACAGTCACTGTCGGCGTCCTTTCGGCCCGCTCGCGAGACATTCAAGCCGGGCCGTACGACGATTTTCTCCAGACGGACGCGTCGATCAATCGAGGCAACTCGGGCGGTCCGCTGTTCAACGCACGTGGCGAGGTGATCGGCGTCAACACCGCCATTGTCTCGCCGTCGGGCGGCAGCATCGGAATCGGGTTTGCGGTGCCATCGCGCACCGCCCAGAGCATCGCCGACCAGCTGATCCGAACCGGCCGGATCGAGCGCGGCTTCATCGGGGTCCGCCTGCAGGACATCACGCCGTCGCTGGCTGAGGCCCTCGGGCTTAAGGATGACAAGGGCGCGCTGGTTGCTTCGGTTGAGCCCGGCAGCCCGGCGGAGAAAGCCGGCTTGAAGCCGGGTGACGTGATCACCCGGTTCAACGGCAAGGGCATTGAGGGTGTCCATGACCTCACGCTTGCGACGGCTAGCCAGAAGCCTGGCAGCAAGGCCACTCTGACACGGAGTAACGGCGGCAAGGACCAGGAGATCGCGCTTGTCATCGGTGAGCGCAAGGATGCGGAGGTGAAGACCGGCGCTGTTCCCGACAAGAAGTCGGCGGCCGAAGGCCTCGGCCTGTCCCTCAGCCCGATTCCGGATCAGGCGCGTCAGCAGCTAGGCATCAAATCAGGAACGACCGGCGTCTTCGTCGTGGAAGTGGTTCCCGATGGCCTTGCCGCCCGGAGCGGATTGCAGCCGGGCGATGTCATCATATCGGCCAACGATCGCCGCGTGACGGAGCCTTCGGATATCGTCGAGGAGTGGGCGAACTCTCGCCGGCAGGGCAAGCCCATCCTGTTTCGGCTGGAAAGGCAGGGGCAGTCCGTGTTCGTGGCGGTCGCCGGGAAATGACCGTCTCCAGGACGGCCATGTGACTGCACCAGGATCCGCTTGCGAATCCGCTCCAAAGGCGCCGGAGCCCAGGTGCAACGGGGAAGCATCGCCGCAGAAAGTTTGCGGGATGCGCTCATTGGCCGGGCGCGCAACGCGCACTTATTCTGCAGCGTCAGAGCTCTTTTGAGCTCGTCGTGCTCGAGTGTGCTCGCCATCCTCAGGCAGTTTCGCGCCTTGCCGTAAGCCGTGCCTGGAGAAGGACGACGACGAGCAAAAACAGCCCGCGGATCACCGACTGCCAGTACGCTGACAGCGAAATCCAACCCATGCCGTTTTCGAAGTTCAGGACGTTGAAAAGGATCCCGAGCAACAGCACGCCGGCCAGCGTGGTCAACACCGAGCCCGAGCCGCCGGTCAGCAGCGTCCCGCCCACGACCACGGCTGCGATGGCAAACAGCTCCCAGCCGACGCCCTCGATCGGCTGGCCTGCGCCGAACTGAGAAGCGAGGACGACGCCGGCGAGCCCGGCCAGGCACCCGCTTGCGACATAGACGAGAAATTTGACGCGGTCAGTGCGCAGCCCCATCAGCCGCGAGGCATCCTCGCCACCGCCGATGGCCAGCACCGTCCGTCCCGTGCTGGTGTAGTTCAGGACCACTGAGCCGACGGCATAGGCAACCAGGGCGATGACTGCCGGAATCGGGAAAATCCAGAAATTCCCTTGGCCGATGGCGGTGAAACCCGAATCGTAAGACACCGAAACGGTCTGGTTGCCGGCCAGAAGCAGCGCCGAGCCGCTTGCGGCCAGCATGGTGGCAAGCGTGGCGATGAAAGGCATCAGGTTGCCGCGCGTAACCAGGAGCGCGTTGATCAGCCCGGCTGCCAGGCCGGCGCCAACGCCCGCTGCAAGGCCTGCCACGATGCCGTGCGGGCTCGCCAGGGCCGACGCGACGCTGCCCAAGGCGGCGACGGAGCCGACGGACAGATCTATGCCGCCGGTCATGATCACGAAGCACATGCCGAGCGCGACGAGCGCGAACATCGAGTTGTAGCGCAGAACACTCATCACGTTGAAGAGACCCAGGAAGCGATCGTAGCGCAGGAATCCGAACAGGACGAGGGCTGCAAGCGCGATGACGACACCGTAAGTGCCGATGATGCGAACCAGTCTGGCGCTGTTCATGGATTACACCCGGTGTTGCTGCTGCAGCCAGACGGCGAATGCGATGATGCCGGCCTTGACGACGAGCGCAGCGGCGTCGGGCACGCCATTGGCAAGCAGCGTGTAGCGCACCAACTGGATGGTCAGTGCGCCCAGCAGGGTGCCGATGATTGTGGCCTTTCCGCCACTCAACAGCGTGCCGCCCACCGCGACCGCCGCGATGGCGTCGAGCTCCATGCCCAGCCCCACGAGATTGGCGTCGCTGGAGGAGTTGATCGCAATGACGACGAGACCGGCCAGCCCCGCGCACAGGCCGCTGATCGCATAGACAGCGAGCTTGATCCTCGATACGGCGATGCCGGCGAGTTCAGAGGCCTTTTCATTGCCGCCGACCGCCAGGATGCTTCGCCCGAACACCGTGCGGTGAAGGGCCCAAGCGGCCGCCGCAACCAGCACGGCCATGATGATGACCTGCGCGGGAATGCCGAGCGGGCGGGCAAGTCCGATCCACTGGAACTGCGGCACGCGGAAGGTCTGCAGATTGCCGTTGGTCATGACCTGCGCGATCCCGCGCCCGGCGATGAACAGCACGAGCGTTGCGACGATCGGTTGGATGCGGAAACGCGAGACCAACCAGCCGTTGAACAGCCCGAACAGGCCGGCGACGAGGATCGAGGCAATCATCGCGACGGCTACCGCCAGATAGATGTTTCCGACCGGGAAGATCGTGCCCATGAAGATCATCGGCGCCAATGCGCCGGAGATCGCCATCAGCGAACCAACCGACAGGTCGATGCCGCCGGTGGCGATCACCAGGGTCATCCCCACCGCGACGATCACAATCGTGCAGACCTGGGTCAGGTTGACGTTGAGTGTCTGCAGAGTCGCGAAATTGCGCGTATAGGCAAGGTTGAAGACCACCAGCAGCACAAGCGCGATCACCGTGCCGTAGCGCGCCAGGAAACCGAACACATCAAAGCGGCGGTTTCCAGCGTCGTTGGCTGCGGATGGTGTGGCCAGATCGCTCACGCTGCCTCCTTCGCCGCGCCGCCATGCGCCATCGCCGCGAGCACGTCCTCCTCGTTGGCTGCCTGGCCTTCCAGTTCGGCCACCCTCACTCCTTCGCGCAGCACGAATATGCGGTCGGCTCCTTCCATCACTTCCTCGAGTTCCGAGGAGATCATCAGCACGCCGAGCCCGTCATCGGCAAGCTTGCGGATGAGGCGCTGGATCTCGGCCTTGGCCCCGACATCGATGCCGCGCGTCGGCTCATCGAGAATGAGCAGCTTCGGGTTCATCGCCAGCCAGCGGGCAAGCAGCACCTTTTGCTGGTTTCCGCCCGACAGCTCGCGGACCTTCTGGTTGGGCCCCGAGCATTTGATGTCGAGTTCACGAATGAAGCGCTCGACGATCTCCTTCTGCCGGGCCTCGTTCAGGATGCCATTGCGGCTGATTTTCGGCAGCAGTGCCAGTGTTATGTTCTCCGCGACGGTCATTTCCGGCACGATGCCCTCGGCCTTGCGGTCCTCGGTGCAGAAGCCCATCCCCGCGGCGATGGCATCGGCGGCACGTGCGGGATGGTAGGACGCGCCCTCCATCGTCATCTCGCCTGCGCTCCGGCGGTCGGCGCCGAATACGAGGCGGGCTGTTTCGGTGCGGCCGGCGCCGAGCAAGCCGGCAAAGCCGGCGATCTCGCCGCGGCGCAGGTCGAAGCTCACGTCACGGACCAACTGGCCGGCCGCCAGCCCTTGCGCGGTAAACAGCACATCACCGATCCTCGACCGATCGCGCTCGCCGAACGCGGTCGCGTGGCCTTCGACGGCTGCGACGTCGCGGCCGAGCATGGCCGCGACCAGCTCCAGCTTGCCGATGTCGCTCATCGCCGCGCTTCGCACCGTGCGGCCGTCACGCATGATCGTGACCCGGTCGCAGACCTCGTACAACTCGTCGAGCTTGTGGCTGACGAACAGAACGGAGACGCCGTCGGCCTTGAGCTGACGGATAACGCTGAACAAGACCGAGACTTCACGCTCGTCCAGCGAGGAGGTCGGCTCATCCATGATCACGAGGCGGGCGGAAAAGCCGATGGCGCGGGCGATCGCCACCATCTGCTGCGTGGCGGTGTTGAAATCGCTGAGCGGGCGGCGCACGTCGATGCCGATCGAGAAGCGGCTGAGCAGGCGCTCGGCTTCCGCATGCATCGCGCTCCAGTCGAGCAGGCCGCGGCGGCGCTTCTCGCGTCCAAGGCAGATGTTCTCGGTGACCGAGCGCAGCGGTACCAGATTGATCTCCTGGTAGATGGTGCTGATGCCGCTGACCTGGGCCTGATGCGGAGACCCAACCTCGAACGGCTTCCGTTCGAACAGCACCTGGCCCGCATCCCGGCGGTAATAGCCGGTGAGCACCTTGATAAGTGTCGATTTGCCCGCACCGTTCTGGCCGATGAGTGCGTGGATCTCGCCCGGAAGAACCTGGAGCGAGGCATCGGCCAGGGCAGGGATGCCGGCAAAACGCTTCTGGATGTCACGCATGTCCAGGAGCAGCGCGGCTTGGTCCGGCTGAGCGGTCATCGTCAAACTCCCAAACCCTACCCGCCGGAGCGGGTAGGGCAGCTGGAAAGAGAGTGGATATCAGAACGCAATATCGAAGTCTTTCTTCGCGTTCGTGGCGTCGAAGAAGGCATCCTCGTTCTTGATGAACGGCGGGATCTTCTTGCCGGCCGCATAGTCGGCCATCGTAGCGAAGGCCTTCGGCCCGAACAGCGGGCTGCAAGCGCAGATAGCGCCGATCTTGCCGTCAATGATCGCCTGGACGCCTTCCTTCTCGCCGTCGATCGACAAGATCAGCACATCCTTGCCCGGGGTCTTGCCGGCTGCTTCCAAAGCGGCGATGGCGCCCAGCGCCATCTCATCATTGTGCGCGTAGATGATATCCGCATCAGGGTGCGCCTGAAGCAGCGTCTCGGCGACCTGCCGGCCCTTGTCACGAGCGAAGTCGCCGGACTGCGATGCCAGGATGGTGAACTGCGAGTGCTTGGCGATGAAATCGTCGAAGCCTTTCTTGCGGTCGGTAGCGGCCGAGGCTCCGGTCGTGCCTTCCAGCTCGATGATTTTCGACTTGCCATTGGCGTTCTTGACCAGCCATTCGCCGACGCGGGTCGCCTCCTCGATGAAATCCGAACCGATGAAGCAGACATAATCCTCGCCCGGCTTGGCCATGGTGTGATCAACGTCGCGGTCGACCAGAAACACCGGTATGCCGGCATCGCGCGCGGCAAGAATGACCGGCACCAGGGGCTTGTCTTCGCGGGGCGGCAGGAAGATTGCGTCGACGCCCTGCGCGATCATCGAGTTCACGTCGGAGGCCTGCTTGGCCGACGAACCGGCGGCATCCGTGTAGACCAGCTGATGGCCGAGCTTGGCGGCTTCGTCCTGCATGCTCTTGGTCTCGGCAAGGCGCCACGGATTGTTGCTTTCCGTCTGGGCGAAACCGACCTTGTACTTGTCCTTCTTGGCGAGTGGCGGGAGCGCCGCGAAGGCGCGTGAGCCGAGTGTCAGCGCGACCGCGCCGGCGGCGGAGCCAACCAGTAGTTTTCGACGGGTAATGATCATGCTCTTTCCTCCTTTATTGTCGCTTTCAGCGACTGTGTAATTTCCTCACGATATCGGCCCAGACGGCTTCGGCGATGACGCCGTCGGGAAGCTGGATCAGGCGCTATGCCGCCTCCAAAATAAAGTCGGCGCAGCGGTCGCCCAGCATCATGGCGGGCGCCGCCGTATTGCCGGCATTGATGTTGGGGCAGGCCGACATGTCGGCAACCCGCAGATTGTCTATTCCGCGCACGCGCAGCGCCGCGTCCAGCACCGCCATCCGGTCGCTGTCCGAGCCCATCCGGCATGTCCCGGCCGGATGGTAGTTGGTCTTCACAAAGCGCTTGCAATGCTTTGTCATGGCTTCGTCGCTGAGATCATCCTGGCTTGGCACGGCAATGGCCTTGACCCGATCGGCGAGCGGCTTGGTCTGAAAAGCCTGCAGGAAATAACGCTGGCCGGAGATCATTTCCCTCATGTCGTCGGGATGTTTAAGGAGGTTCGGCGAAACGATCGGCATGTCCTTCGGATCCGCCGAACGCAGCCTTACGAAACCGCGCGACTTTGGCTTCACCACCACTGTCGTCACGGTAAGCCCATAGGTGTTCTCGACCAAGGTCAGGATATCGCGGTCCAGATAGACGTGCGGCACGCAGAAGGCCTGGATCGTCGGTTCGCCCTCGGGATCGGCCGGATTGACGAAGGCTCCGGCCTCCACCCCCGCTGACAGGATCGTGCCGGTGCCGAAGAGCTTGAAATGCAGGCCGTTCCTGATCATCCGCCAGCCTTGGCCCTGCCTGAAATAGCCGTATGGGCCGTTTGCGGTGGCGATGATCGGCACCTCCGGATGGTCGATCAGGTTTTCGCCGACCCCGGGCAGGTCGGCGACGCAGGAAATGCCGTGCCCGGCAAGCGCCTCGGCGGGGCCGATGCCGGACAGCATGAGCAGTTTCGGCGAGACGAGGGCACCGGACGAGACGATCACGTCGGCATCCGCATGGACGGTATGCTCGGCGCCCGACGCATCCGAGTAGACGACGCCGGTGACCCGACGTTTTTCGATCAGCAGCCGGCTGACTGTGCAATTGAGTTTCAGCGTCAGCTTGGGATCATTCGTCAGCGGCTCGATGAAGGCATAGGCGGCGCTGCTTCGCTTTCCCCGCCGGTTCATGAACTGGTAGAAGCCGACCCCGCGCTGCGACGGTCCGTTGAAGTCATGGTTGTACGGCAATCCAAGGCCTTGGACGGCCTGGACGAACCAACGGGAAACATCATCGATGTGGCCTGGATCCGAGACCAGCAGCGGACCTTCGCTTCCATGCAGTTCGCCGCCGAGGCGGTTGTTTCCCTCCATGCCGGTGAAATGCGGCAGCACCGCCTGCCAGTTCCAGCGCACGCCGGCATTGTTGCCGCGCAGCAGTTCGTCCCACTCCTCATAGTCGGCCGAGCGGCCTCGCATGTAGACCTGGGCGTTGACCGAGGTGCCGCCGCCCAGCACGTTGCCTTGCGAGATTTCATGGACGCGGCCGTCGAGATGGGCCTGCGGCTCGGTGCGGTGATAGCGCATGAATTTCGAGCCGTTGATCATCTTGAAGATGCCGGGCGGCATGTCGAGCAAGGGGTGATGATGGGAATGGCCGGCCTCCAGCAGCAGGGTTCGCCGTCCCGCTTTGACAAGCCTTGCCGCCGCGACGCAGCCGGCTGCTCCGCCGCCCACCACGATATGGTCGTAGGACTGCGTCATGCTTCCGGCGCCTCACGGCTTTCGAATGTACCGCGGACATACTCCCATGCCGCCGAGAGGTGGTTGAGCAGCGCCCGCTCGGCGCCGTCAGGATCTCGCTCAATGATGGCCGTGCAGATTTCACGATGGCTGAGGAAATTCACGCGGTTGCGCTCAGGCGACCGCGGCATGCGCATCCAATGCGGCGACAGCCAGGCGGTAAATGCCTTGTGCACGACAGGCAGCACCGGGTTGCGCGCGATGTCATAGAGCGCTGCGTGGAACGCCACGTCCGTCGCATAGAATTTCTCGGAATCCGGGATGGCCGCCTCGTTCATCGCCAGCGCCGCCCTCAGGGCT
Organism: Mesorhizobium sp. M1004; assembly: GCF_040318795.1. NCBI lineage: Bacteria > Pseudomonadati > Pseudomonadota > Alphaproteobacteria > Hyphomicrobiales > Phyllobacteriaceae > Mesorhizobium > Mesorhizobium sp. M1004. The sequence continues at coordinate 54,733 of NZ_JAMYNB010000005.1, read as the reverse complement.
GTGACGTCATCCTTGCGGGCATGGATGGCGGCGTTGCGCGCCAGCGACGCCTCGAGGAAGACGCGCATGTCGTAGAGGTTCTTCACGCCCGCCTGGTCGCTCAGCAGATGTCCTACAATGCCGTCGAGGGCGCCGAGCGCGGCATCCAGGCCAGGCCGGCGCGCCACGGGCCGGAACCGCGGACGCGCTTCCACCAGGCCGCGGCTGGCCAGGCGCGCAATCGCCTCACGCACAACGCCCCGGCCCACACCATACTCGATCATCAGTTCGCGCTCGGCCGGCAGGTAGCTGCCGTCGCCAAGCCTTCCGGACGTGATGTCGGCCTCTATGCCGGCCACCATCGCGTCGGCCGCGCGGGCGGCGAGAATAGCCGCGGGCATCTCAGGACGCTCTTCCGTATCCAGCAAGCCTTTTCCTCCCAGATGGTCCTGTTATTAGAAGGTAAATCGGACCAAAGCACAAGCGGATTGATGCTTTTGTAGGACCAAAAATGACGGATTGGCTTCAGAACCGCTGAAAGATCAGCCACATTGTTGCCAGTCAGCGCTGCCGGTGCAATTATGGTCCGATGAAAAAACGTGAATGGAGCGCAGCATGAGCCGCACCGAAATCAAGGAAGTCGAGACCCGGCTGTTTCGGGTCCCACTGCGTGAGGTGATGACCGATGCCAAGCACGGCGCGCACACGCATTTCGAGCTGGTCACCGTCACGCTGAGGCTTGCCGACGGCACCGAGGGCACAGGCTACACCTACACCGGCGGCAAGGGCGGCTATGCGATCAAGGCAATGATCGATCACGACCTCGCGCCGTTCCTCAAGGCACGCGACGCAACGCAAATCCACACGATCTACGACGGCATGCTCTGGCACATCCACTATGTCGGGCGCGGCGGCATCGCTTCTTTCGCGATCTCGGCGATCGACATCGCATTATGGGACCTCAGGGGCCGGCGTAGCGGCCTGCCGCTTTGGCAGATGGCGGGCGGGGCCGGGAAGAGTGCCAAGGCCTATCGCGGCGGCATCGACCTAAACTTTACCCTCGATCAGCTTTTGGCCAGCATCGATTCCTATCTCAATGCCGGCTTCACCGGGGTGAAGATCAAGGTCGGCAAGGACGACCTGGCCGAGGATGTGGCCCGGGTGAAAGCAGTTCGCGAGCGCATAGGACATCACATCACCTTTATGGTTGACGCCAACTACGCGCTCGACGTCCCGCGAGCGATCGAGGCAGCGAGAGCATTCGCCGCCTACGATCTGCTGTGGTTCGAGGAGCCCATCATACCCGACGACTATGAGGGTTACGCCAGCATTGCCAAGGCGACCGGAATGCCCCTGGCAATGGGAGAAAACCTGCATGTCATCGAGGAGTTCGAGCATGCCTTCGCTTGGTCGAATCTCGCCTACATCCAACCCGACGCCTCCAACTGCGGCGGGGTCACCGGCTGGCTGCGCGTGGCAGCGCTCTCACGCAAGGCTGGCATTCCGGTCTGCAGTCACGGGATGCAGGAACTTCATGTCAGCCTCGTTGCAGGTCAGACAAATGCCGGCTGGGTGGAGGCGCATAGTTTTGATATTGACCATTATACCACTGAGCCGCTGAGGCTTCAGGATGGTTTGGCGATAGCACCCGACGAGCCTGGAGTGGGCGTTGTCTTCGACTGGCGGAAATTGGCGGATTTTCGCCAATAGCGCCTTGCATGGAACATGGTGCCTGTCGCTGCCGTTTAGAAATCTTGGAGGCGGCCGCATGCATTTTGTCCAGATCCTGCTTCCTCGTTCCGGCAACGCGGAGAGCGCTTCGCCGAGGAAGACTTCGACCGTCTGAAGAACGAACTCGCCGCCGCCGCAGCCAGCGGGCATACCACTTATCGGATGCCACACTTACATTTGTAATTGCAGCGACGCTTCACCGGCTTTAACTCACGCGATCATAGCAGCGACACGACAAATGCAGGCGGCCGCCCGAACACCGGCAGAAGCTGCAAGCATTGGGTGCGCCTGCAGGGAGGCGGCGATGGTTGCAAGGCGTACGGACACTGCGCATGCGGTTATGGAGGACTTCATTCTATCACGGCACCGCTCACTGGTCCGCGAAGTTGGATTTTACGAGGCTATGAGTCAAACCCGACAAGCGATCGCCGCATCGCGCGAGGTGCTGAGGCGCTTTCGCGAACGTCAGGGCGACGACACTCCTCGAGCAAAGAATGCAGACCGTGGTCCTGTCGCCGTGTCAGCCTTCGATGCCGACATCATACGCGCTGCATGCCGAGATCTGATCGCGGAGATGAACGTGCCCGAGTGTCAATGGCGCGAGCTGGCGCGAAGTCTGGTGCGCGAATTCGTGACCTGCGAGGAGACCGAAGCCGGTTTGGTGGATTGGATCGTCCGCCGGCCAGCGATGACGAAGACGGACGAAGCCGGCCGACCGGAGCCAGCCGGCGAGGCGGCGAATGAGCCAGGAGTCAGTCGACCGCAATCAACGCGAGCAAACAGGTCTCCCGGCGACTTGTTGCGCGGAACTGCGGTGGTCCGAGGATCGGAAACTTTGGCGAGCGGCTTGGACACATCTGATCCTCCTCGTTTTTAGGCGTCCGGCCCCGTGTCCGCATTCGGAGACGAATGCGTCCAGCCGACTGTCTAAGGCAGACGGCGACGGCCATGTCGCGTTGCTCCCGGCCTTCGCTCACAAAGGAGCCCAAGCCGGATGCCAACCAGGCTGCATTAGGCCAATGGGAACAATTTGCGCGGGCCGAGCTTGGGCTAGCGTCGTACAGAGGTGCAACTATGCAAGATAATTTTGACCGAGCTTCATCCGTCGCGGAGGTTGCGGAATCATTCGTGAGATCCCGGAGGCCGTTCTCTGTCGTATCGACCCGGGATGCGGTCACGATTGTCAGGAAACAGGCAGCTTTTTGCGAGCATACGGATGGCGAGCTTGCGGAGTTGGTGGCGGCAATTGCGGTCAGGCATGGTCGATTGGTCGCGTTCGATCTTGATCTCGACGACACAGGCTTGGAGATCGGTCGCGCAGCATAGCCAACGCCTCACGCAATGAGATAGCCACCGTCAACCGGCAAAATTGCCCCAGTGATGAACCCCGCGAGCGGAGAACACAAGAACAAGGCGGGGCCGGTCAGGTCGCCCGGCGTACCCCAGCGACCCATCGGAGTGCGTTTCATCAATTCCGCGTTGCGAACTGGATCGGCCCGTGGCGCGGCGGTCATGGCGGTCTCGATCCAGCCAGGCGCCAATGCGTTTACGCGGATGCCATCCCCGGCATAGGCGATGGCGAGCGACTTGGTAAGTTGCACGATGGCGCCCTTGGATGCGGCGTAAGCCGGGGCATGAGCCGCGCCGAAAAACGCGAACATCGAGGCGATGTTGACGATGGCGCCCCCGTTCGAGAGTGCCCCTCGGAACGCGCTCGCACTCCGCATGGAGCCGGTGAGATTGATATCGACCACCGTTTCGAAACCCTGGACAGTGAATTCGGCGGCGCGCAGGTTTACCCCTGCGCAATTTACGAGCGCTGCAACGGATGTGAACTGACTGGAATATCCTTCGACCGCAGTCATGTCCCGGACGTCGAGTACTGAATACGAGACGGCGGTGCCGTATGCACGAGCGGCCGCTACCTCGGCGGCCGTGGCCCCCGTCGCGTGGACAATTGCCCCGGCCTCGGCGAACGCCATGGCGATGCCGTTTCCGATACCTGTCGTGCCTCCGGTAATGACGACGGTCTTGCCCGCGAAGAAGGGCATGGCCCATATGGAGTCGGTCACCAATATCTCCTCGTTTCGCCTCTGTGGCGGACCGCGAACTCACCGCAGCGGAAGGCAAACGGGCGGATGTCTACCGTACGAATTGATCGACGAAATCGTCACCGAGACCCACGCTCGCATAGTGATTTCTGCACATGTCGATCTTGGTGAAAACGTCCTCGAAACCAATCTGCTTGTTATCCTTGTCCAGGTAAACCATGCAGCCGGAAATGTTGAAGAAGGTGATCATCTCGGGCACGTCGCTTGGAACCGTGAGCGTGTGGATTTCACCGGGCGGCTCGAAAACGTAAGATCCCGTCTCTGCCACCCAGTCGTGTTCAAGATAGTGCCAACGCCCCTTGATCACATAGCCATGCACGGGGGCCGGATGCAGATGACGGCTTAATATCCCGGCCCGGCGTACGCGGAGCAGATTGCACCACTGCCCTTGCATTGTGTTGAGCATAAGTGGTCGGAACCACACGCCCTCCGCCTGTGGGACCCAGACACGCTCGTCTTCGGGGACGGCGGCGATCGCGATCTCTTTCGGTGCCAGGGGATGGGCGGAGCCGTTGAAGGATTGATACATAGGAACCTCTGTCGCCAATTCATTGGAGTCCATATCAGCGCGATCCTAACAACTGGGCCGAGTTCTGCCGAGGCGCAATCGGGCGCCCACGCATTGGGAAAGTTGTCGGCGCGCGCCCGCCCGCTGCCGCGACCGCAAGCGGGAAGGGTTTCGGGATGGTCCGTTGGGCGTCGAAGACGATCAGTGGGTTCCTTCTTGCCTTATCATGCGGCTATCCGGGAGTGCACCGGGCTGGTCCTGGTCTGGAAGCCCCGGTTTCGGACTTCCAAGGCCAGCAAGGCGAGTTCGACCTCGTCCAATCGCGACGGGCGTGCATTTTCCGGCATGCCTTCGGCGGTGGCCAGGTCGATCAGGTACTCGTTCCAGGCCCAGTTCTTGAGCACGGCGCGTTTCTCGTCGGGTGCTAGCACTGGGTCATCCACAACCTCCATCGGAGAGGCGTAGAATGTCTCGGGCTCCGAAAGCGCCGTCTGTATGTGCGCTGCCTGTGCACCGGCGCCATAGCCGTGGCTTGCCTGGAGCCAAGCCAACTGCAGCCGCTGCCAAACCAGGTCGGAAAAGGCCTGTTTCTCCTCCGATGCATGCTGGCGCGTGACCTTGGCCTGGGAAGCAGGAGGTGCAGCCTGCACGACATAGTTGAGGCCTTGACGCTCGGCATAACGGATCGCCGCTTCCAGCGTCGGAAAGTTCAGTTCAACCTGGGTCAGGGTGTCCCGGCCACCGGTATAGCCCATCAGCGGCTCGATGAACGGGGCTGTGCGGCGTTCGAAGACCAATCGCCAGGCCTTGCGGGGCTTTGCCGAGGTCATGGCCGGGCGGCATGGCTGGTAGATCCGCGCCGTTGCGCCGTCCGGAAACACTGACCGTCCCATTGACAAAGCCGGCCCGTCTAGACGAGGCCGATTGTCATTGTCCGGCCGGACGGACGTCTTGGTTAGGTTTCTGTTGTCGCTGCTTTGAACTGTCTCCATTGCCTGTCCCTCCCGTTATGAAGGGTCGCACGGGCAGCGGCCGTAAGGGCCGCCACCCATACTGCATCCGTCAGTTCTTCCCGTTGATTGCGATCCGCTTGGCCTTCGCCTGCGCCCGCTCGGTCTTGGGCAACGTCACGGTCAGCACCCCGTTCTTGAAGGCGGCGTTGACCTTGTCTTCTTCAACCTCGTAGCCGAGCGGAATGAGGCGCTCGAAGCGACCGTAGAAGCGCTCGGAGAACTGCCGGTCCTTGTCCTCGGTCTCGGAACGCTTCTCGCCTTTAAGCTTGAGCGCCCCATTTTCCAGCAGGACTTCTATGTCGCTCTCGTCCAGGCCAGGTATTTCCGCCGTGACGCGGACTTCCTTGTCCGTGTCGGAGATTTCGACACTCGGCCAACTGGCGGCGAAAGAGGGACCGAAGGCCGGCAGTCTGGCGCCAAAGCTGCGGAAGGCGTCATCGAACAGCCGGTTTACCTCCCGGTGGAGGGAGACGAAGGGGTCTCGATCTCCGTCGGGGAAGAGACTGGGCGCCGAGTTTCCGTTGCCCCGGCCCCATGGGATCAAGTCACGTACGCTCATTGTCTTTCTCCTTTTGTAGGTCTCTGAGTCGGGCGGGACGCCCGGCTCAAGCGAAAGCCTTCATGGTGGATTGCTCAGGCGGCCAGCTTGTCGGTCTCGACCTTGGGCGCCTCGATCTTCGGCATGGGAGCCCCGCTGGAGATTTCGATCTTGCGCGGTTTCATCTCCTGGGGAACCTCGCGCTTGAGATCGATGCTCAGCAGCCCGTTCTCAAGGCTGGCGCCCTCGACTTTGACATGATCGGCCAGTTCGAACCGACGCTCGAAAGCGCGCCCGTTGATGCCGCGGTACAGATACCGGCCGTTCTCATCGCCGGATTGCGACCCGCTCACAACCAGCATGTTGGGCTGGTGGGTGACGGTCAGCTGGTCCTGCGAGAAACCGGCGACCGCCATCGTGATGCGATACTGATCATCATCAACCTTGGCGATATCGCAGGGCGGCCAGTTGTCGAACGAGGCCACACGGCTCGCACTTTCAAGCATGTCGACCATGCGGTCGAAGCCGATGCTGGACCGGTATAGAGGGGTAAAATCGAGGTTTGTCTTCATAGCCACATCCTCCTTGAGCAACATGGACAACAGAAGGCGCCAAGAGCCTTGCCGCCTGGTGTTGCCGGCCCCATTGGGCGGCCGGCGACCATCATTTAGAATCGCGACTTACACCTTCAAGAGCAAGAATAGGAAAATTTTCATCGGCAATCTGGGCGAACGCACCAATGCCACCCCTTCCGCCGGCGGGGTCACTCGCCGACGGGTCCATGGTGCAAGAACAACGACGTCGCCCTTAAATCCAATCGACGAATGGTACGAACGCGGCCACTGCCGCGCTGTCGCTGCAGTCAGGACCGGCACGCTCATCCGATTGATCCAACTGTTGCAACGCATCCATGATCGTGTCGAAGCTGACCGGTTCACCCGCTCCCGGCAGCATGCGAAGCGCTGGCACGGATTCTACGGCGCAGGCATCCGACGCCCATGACGAAAGAATGGCGCGCTACTCCTGAACAGCCAGGGCAACGTCGGCCAAAACGTCGTGGGGATGTTTGAAATGCCGCGCCGGATGCAGCAAGCGGTCCAGAAAACGTCGGGGGCCACGGGTTCAATCGATGCAAAATAGCTCGAAATGGGTCCTTCCATGGATGGTCCTCCGCTTCAGACAATCTCATGCGTGTTTGGCGGCTCTCGCCAGCGGCTGTCGATCACGACCAGGCAGATCATCCAGGAACGACGCTCAACGACTTTCCCCAGGTGATGTCGATACCGAGACTCATCGTCCGGCACCCTGGGCGGCTCGATCACGACCGAAGCGAACGAGCCGTTCGCGATCGAGGGTGGCGATGCTGCACTTCCCCAGATGTTCGGAGCATAGCGAGGGCTGCGGCCTTGGAGCGGCGAGGGGACTTGCCTACATCGCACATGTCGTCGATATGGAGGTCGATGAGTTCGCCGAAGGCTTCAGGCGCGCTAACAGGGCTTTGTCGGCGTCTCACTGCGATCGACTTGGTGTCGGTGCCCCGGCGCCGCGCAACGTCGCGTTGCAGGAAGGTCTCGCTGACGCAGCGCGTGCGGCAGGTTCTAAGGTTCTGATGTTAAACAGATGCTGAAGAATCAAGATCATAGACTGGCTATTGCACCGATGATGGATGGGGAAGATATCTAAGTAAAATCAAATGGTTAATGGAGTTCGTGTGCAAAAATAGCACACGAAAGTTCTGCTTCTCTTCTTTTTTCGTTCCCACGACAGAGTCGCCGATAGCCCTTTTTCGGACGCTCTTTTGCCGACGATATTGACCGCTCCAACGCGGATGTCCGCCGTGACGGTCCGCGGTCCTCAAGGCATCTAATTCGCCCTTTTTGGGTCGCGCCTCAGCCCGAATTTGCGTGTTCCTGTAGCTCAAACTGCGACATTGGAGATTCAGCATGTGCGATCGGATACTTCGGGTCGCTCATCAAGCTTGGCGGCGGCGACACCAAGCATGGCCCGAGGCTCCCCGCGTGTTTCGGGTGCGCCGCGACGGTAAACGCGCTTTGCCCGCATGGGAGAGAGCTTTCCAATCCTTTTTCCGCAACCGGGCCGATTTCACAAGAAAGGGGGAGTCTCAACCAGCGGCGTTTCACGAAGGGCCTGGAGATCCGGAATCCTGCGGGAGGAACCTCAATGCCCCACCGCAACGGCCGGTGCGGACACTTACCCCAAACCGCAAACCGCACCGGCCATTTCCCAGGTTGTGACCCGTCAGGTGACGTACCTTGGCGGCGCAACTGCCAGCAATGCGCTCTTGCCCAGGACTGGGAGCGCAGTCTCTCCTATAGATGCTCAATCGCGGATATATCGGGTTTCGAAGCCCGCGAATTTTGTGATGCTCAGCAAATCGAGCACGCGGACACGGCCTTGTCGGAATTCGAGAAACTTACGCTCGCGAAGTTCGCGGAGCATCCGGTTGACATGAATGGGAGTAAGGCCCAGGGCGTCCGCGAGATCGTACTGGGTCAGGGGGCACTCATAGCTGTTGTGGGTGACAGCGCCTATCAGTTCCAGACGGGTTCTCAGTTCGAGGAACAGATGCGCTGTGCGCGCTAACGCGCTGCGTCGTCCTACATTGGTGAGATGTTGAGCGATGACGGCTCCGTTGTGCCCAAGAGCCTCCACAACTAGGGAAAAAAGATGGGGTGATTTCATAGCCGCGAGAGTAAATGTCTTGGTTGACGCCACCAAGACGCACAGTTCAGTTTGAGCAACAAACGTTTCAAGAGCGCCACCCGTGTACGACCGGGACAGGACTATGTCGCCTCTCAGGGCAAAATCCAGAATCTGTCGCTGCCCGCCTGCGAGTTGGTGAGAAATGCAACCCCAGCCCGACTCGACTATGAATACGCGATCGTTGTCCTCGCCCTGACTGAAGATGACCGTCTCCGGAGAATAGCGCTTCGGCACGAACCCCAGCGTCTTTATGAGCGCCGCATCGTCATCGTTAAACCCGATGTATGAGGGCCGTTTCTCGTTTCCGCGCAAAGAATGTGTAACGTTCGACATTCACAACCCGCCCAATGTCTTCCTTTCTGCCCCTTGGGGTCAAATGTACATCAAATTTGATGTGATGAGTACCTATTCTGCGTCGCCGGCAGGATCTGTAAACGTCTGCACGCGAAAGCAAAGAATGGAATCGCGCGAAAAACCGCGGCTACGTTTTGTTTTTTGTAAAGTTTTCTCGTATGGACTCGACTATTTCGCTGGCGATGAAGCAGCTTCGGTTGTCCACTTGACCGGCGGCATTCCGCAAGGTCCTCGATGCATCCTTGAGCAGTCCCCTGATCTGTGCTGAGGACAATAAATCCGATGCCTCAAGTTCAAGTAGCACCGATTCACTCACGTGAAGAGCAGCAAGGGCAACCGCTCGTGGCCTGGTGGCTAGTAGTTTCAAGAGATCACTGTTGGGCCTTGTACGCGATTTCTTTTTTGCCATAGTACTTCTCAAACTGTCCGGACAAGAAGGTTGTGTAGGTCAAAATCACCTCGCTTCGAGAACTTGATCGCGCCCGAGACGGGAGAGGTTGGAGGGCTCAATCGATGTGTGTCTTTAGACAAGTCTAATAACTAAGCTATCCCGCTTTGCAGCGACGACACAGAGGCAAAACATACCGAATTAGCCGTAGCTGGTACGTCAACCTTGGGACACCACAATGTCGCTATCGCGACGGACGTCGCATTCGCAAAAGGTCGAAAAGTTTCTATCTTGCAGAAATTCAGTCGCCTCTCTTGCCCAACTGGCGGGTGTCGCCGCTTGCCTTCCTGGATGGGTCTCTTCATCTTCAGATACGTAGGCTAGGGCATCGGTTCTGCCTCGGTCGAAGTTTCCCCAATCCTGGCCTGATGATGACGAAAAGTCGCACAGGTGTGGCACTAAGCTCGCGCCAGGACGCTCTTGCCCTCGTCCAAAGCTGACAGCCGGAAAGGTTCGATTTGGCCTTCGGTCTTGTCCAGATACTGCATCAGCGCCGTTACCAAGTGATAGAATATGCTAGCGGGAACCTCCGTTGCCTGTGACCTTCCGCGCTCGTCAATCCTGTCGATCCACAAGCCAAGAGGCGCGGGATCAATATGCCATCGAAAGAGGCGGGCGACACGAGCTTCGATCTCTGGTTTTAGATCAGGGCCGCCCATCTTGTCCAAGGCAATGGCAGCTTTGACGGCCTCACATTGTGGCCAACTGCGGGACAGCCGGTCGATGGGCATTCCTTGCCGCGACACAGCCGCATAAGCCAGACCGGTTGCACGATTCAATCCGCTGGCGATCGCTGACGAATAGAGCTTTCGTGCGTAATTGGCCAAATCTTTTTGCCCACTTGCTTGTGCGAAATCGATGAGGAGTGAGGCCCATTCGAAATGGTGGCCAGGTTCGGTCCGTTGTCCGCTTTCTCCAGGCAAAGGCAGCCAGTCGACGTCGAAATTTTCTCCTACAGTCCAGCTCTCCTGATCGAAGAAATGGCAGCGGAAGAGATCAACGACGCGTGCGGCCCGACGCAGATATGTCCGGTCGCCAGTAACGCCATGCCAGGCAAGGAAGGCTTCCAGCATGTGCATGTGAGGGTTCGAAAATCGCATACCATTCGAGCCGGAGGTCTCCAGAAAGCCGTTCAGACAATGGTCTTCGAGATGGGTGTCAATGAAGTGAAATGTCTCATTTGCCAGTTGCAAGGCGTCGGGATGGCCGCATCGGTGAGCGTGGGAAAGCGCTAGGAGTAAGCAGGAATGATCGTACGCGTCCTCCGCAGGGTCAGCCACGGTGCCATTGGCGTTTAACGTGCGCACCCAGCCGCCGCGGTTGGTACGCCCATGTTTCGCAATGAAGTCGATGCCATGGTTGATCAGTTTGTCGGCCGGTCCGGCCCATCCGCGTTCCTTGGCCACAGCAAAAGCGTAGATCTGGCGAGCCATCGTCCGCATGCGTTTGGGCCTGCCCAAAGGCCTCGTGTCTAAACCGAGAGCCTCGTGAAAGCCCCCGTACACATCATCGACCCCCGCGGTGGACCACAGCGGCAGGGTCTCATTGAAGAGCCAATGTTCGACCCGTTTGCGCCACGAACCGCTGATGATGACCCGGTCTTCTGATGCCGTGTACTTCGTCTCGAGCCGTCCGCTCTTTTCAAGCTGCTCTACGACCATCTTCACGTCCTGGCTGTGGCTGACGGGGGCGACGAATACCGCATCCGGTGTCGCCACTACCGCCACCCCCTTCATTCCGACGACCGTTAGCAGCCTTCCTTGGCTTCTAAGGTAGGAAGTGTCGCAATTCATGGCGACGACGTCGCCCATGACGACATTGCCGTCCCCGTCCGTCGGGCTGGCTTCGAGCAGCGATTGCCACGATCCAAGGTCGTTCCAGCGAAAGGAAGCCGTAACCATCGCGATATCGCGTGCATGCTCCATGACCGCATAGTCGATTGAAGTGGAGGGAACGGCCGAGTAAAAGCCCTGGGGCAGATAGATACCGGAGAGGTCGACCCGCGCGGTCTTGTGTGCCCGCTCCGCAGTGTTCCAGATGTCCGGTTGGAAATCCAGAAATGCCCGCCGCATCGCGTCAGCGCGAAACAGGAAAATGCCTGCGTTCCAGTAGAATCGTCCTGACGACACGTATCCGCGCGCTGTCTCGGCATTTGGCTTCTCGACGAAGCGCGAAACCGCAGCCACCCGATCGTCGTTTGCTGCAACCTCGATGTAGCCATATCCGGTTTCGGGATGCGTTGGCTTGATGCCGAAGACAACGATGCTTCCTGAATCGGCGGCAGAAACGCCCGACTCGACGGTGTCCCAGAATTGCGCTTCGGTCGATATCTCATGGTCGGAGGGGACCACGAGCACAAGAGCGTCGCCGCCATGTTCCGAGATCGTCTGCAGGGTGGCTATGGCGACCGCCGCGGCGGTATTGCGACCGATAGGCTCGAAAATCGGTCTGCCGCCGTTCAGGCCGAGCGAAGCGACGTCTGAGATGACTCGATCGGCATGTCGTTCGGAAGCTATCAAGTAGATCGGTGTCTGATTCTCGGGCCGCGCCTTGAGACGCCGGACAGTCTTTGCGAGCATTGACCCGTCGCCCGAAAGGTCGTGGAATTGCTTGGGATTGTCTTCCCGCGAGAGCGGCCACAGGCGCGCGCCCACGCCCCCACTCATGACAAAACTCACCAGCTTGTATGCCACGATCCAGTTCCTTCTCAGAAATGCCTGGCTACAGGCTCCCGACCTCTTGATTTTTGCGCGGAAGCAGATTGAGAGCATCGAACATCTCGCACGGTCGTTTCAACGAGACGGAGCTTCGCAACAGGAATCGGCACGAAGCCGTGACCATGGTCACCGGTTGAGAATTGACAGCGAATTCGGCGAAGCAGGCATTGGCAGAAAACGCCACTCCGACCTCTGAACACACAGCGCCGATCAGGCGCCATGTTGACGACCATGAGTCGGCTGCCAAAGTGATGGCCCGTGACGACGCTCGACCCCCAGCCCAGTTAGCAATCACGAAGCCAAACCCCATGCCAAGCGCCTGCGCGGCCATGAGATCGAGTCTTGAATCAGCACACGTGTTCCCGCGAACCGGTGAGATCGATGAGAGCATTGATTGCGGAGACGAACGCTATTCGGTCTGACTTGGCTAACTTTTTTGAAGGGCACGTTCCGCTCCGAAAATTGCGCCGCGAGAATAATCGAAACCCTTAGCACGCTGTCGGTCGCCGGCTTCGTCAGGAATTCGGGTAGGCCCTGAGGCCCAGATTCGCATGCCGTCATCCAATAGGCTATGCCAATCGACGGCCAAAAGGATGTATCGCGCCCAAGCGCGGAGGCTTTGTATTCTGGAGCGTGCGTCCGACTCGGGCGCTGAATCAAGGCTGGGCTGCAAGATGCTGTTTACTGCATTCAGGTTGCCGTTCCGCGAATATGTCGGATATGTCGACGAAAGGCGTTTCGGACGCCTAGTTTGCCTTCTTGAAGACATTCAGGTCGAAGTCGTCCGGGAAGCGACGCACCTTCATCCATTAGGGAAAACGATGACGGACTGCGCCGCGTTCTCTCTGCAGGCGATGGAAAACGGCGAAAACCTCGAAAGCATGTCCGCGAGGATTGATACCCTCACACGCAGCGTGATGTTGAACCGCAGACGGCAGGTCTCGTTGGAACAGCAGATGTCATTTCTCTCAAAGACGCGAGCGGAACTGCAGTGCATCCTCCTTCCCATATGACGTAGCCCCTACGCCAATTGGCGGCATTTTACCTTCCCTCCCGCCGGCGTAGTCTTTTGCCGCAATCTGTTTCGCGGGGCCTCAGCTTTTAATGCAGAAATCGGCCGGACATCATGCTTCGCCTGTGTCAGGACGGCGGGCGCGCTCGAATTCCCGCACGGCTGCAGGAGAAGTTGAATGGACCGAATGTTGCCGCACCAATGGCCGACTACAACGAACCAGCAGGTTTCGGTAGCCCAGGAGTTTATCGGCCTCGCTGATATAACAAGGTTTTTGACGCGTTACGTCGCAACGATCATTGCCTGCCTTGGCATCGCGCTCTTGGTAGCGTGGTTCTACAACTCGACCACCGATCCGGTTTTTACCGCCAGCGCGCAGATCCTGATCGAGCCGAAATTGCCCCAACATCTACAGGAGGGCGGAGAAGTAAATCTATCATTGGACACCGCGCAGGTGGAAAGCCAGATCGCGGTAATGCAGTCGGAAAAAATAGCCGCGATGGTCATCGACCAGCTGAAACTCGTGGAAGACCCCAACTTCAATCGTCCACACGCTCCGATCTTAGCGGAGAGATTCAGAAAGCTAAAAACCGTCCTGGTTGAGGCTTTCGGAGTCCAGAAAAGCACCAGGGTCACGTCGCTCTTGGATTATTTCGGCTTCGGCATGCCAGAACCCACCCCGTCACTGACCGACTACCAAAAATTCCGGCGCACAATGGCGACCTTCCGCGACAGCCTCGATATCCGCAGGGTCGGTGTTTCCTACGCGATAGACATTTCATTCACGTCTGTTGATCCCGAGGGTGCATCCAATATTGCGAACGCCACCGCCGATGCCTTTGTGCGTGAACAGATCGAAACCAAGGCTGACGGCGCAAGAGAAGGTGGCGCGTGGCTCGAGAAGCGTCTTCAGCAGCTTCGTGCTCAGATGAACGCGGCGATGGCGAAGGCTCAGGAATTCCGTTCTCGGCACGACTACAGCGTCGTCAACGAAGCCAAAAGCGAAGAAGGCAATTCGATTGACGGGGTCAACGCTGTGCCGACGCTTGAAGAGCTCGAGGTGACCGCCGAAACCTATCAGAAGATGTACGAAAGCTTCCTCCAGGCCTACACCAATTCGGTCAGCCAGCAATCGTATCCGGTCGCCGACGCGAGGGTGATCACGGCCGCGACAGCGCCGCTTTTTCCGAGCGCTCCAAGGCCGAAACTGGTGCTCGCCTTTGCCGCGATCGCCGGAACCATTTTCGGCATCGGGGTTTCGCTTGTGAGGCAGATGCTCGATTGGACCATCCGATCGCCACGACACATCCGGGATAACCTGGGTATCGAATGCATCGGAGAGTTGCCGTTGACGAGCAGGCGGATGGGTTCCAGTCACGTTGACGAGGTGCAAAGACGTCCCCACTCACGATACAGCCAGTGCCTCAGGAAAGCACGGACCGAAATCAGCCTTGCGGAGACCAACCATCAAGTCAAATTCCTCGGGTTAACTGCCGTGTCCAACGCCAGCCCCAAGAGCTCCGTCGCCAGCAATCTCGCCACGCTTTACTCGATGTCGGGCCTGAAGACATTGGTGATCGACGCCGATGTTCGCCGGTCGGCCACGACCATGCGGCTGCTAGGCCGTTCGATTGCGTACGACAAACAGAGCCAGGACCCAATTCGACTCAATATCGTGCGCGCTCCTGGGCGGCCGTTCGACATGCTTCCCAGTTCGGTGGTGGACGGCGGAAATCTGTTGATCCCACGCAATATGGAGGCATTCCTCTCGGAGCTTACAGCTTTTGATCTCGCCAATTGCGAACTTGCCGCCTATGACGTCGTCATCGTTGATCTGCCGACACTAGCCTCGGGAGCCGACGAACTGATTGTCGGATCCGTTCTGGACGGTGTCGTCATCGTTGCCGAATGGGGCAAGACACACGTCGAGACGCTGCGCGAACTGGTCCGGACGTTGCAGGCCAGCAGGACGCATGTGCTTGGTGCGCTTCTGGCGAACGCTCGGGCGATGACATCCATTCACCACAAGGCTTGACAGGGGGACCGCCTTCGACTGCTGGCAAAGCGAGAGGGTCACTCCTCGGCATTAGTGGTAGTGTGGGGAGAGTGTGGCGCTACCTCCTTTGCCTTTCTTGCCGACAGCCTCCGAGATTGGGAAAGTGTCAGAGTCGAGCAAATCAAAACAATGATCGTCATGACAAACGCCTTAGAGAAGCAGTCACATCTCGCGCCCCCGATTTGGGGCCAGCCATCGATGCCGATGGCAGTCGACAACCGGCCGGTCATGCATGTTGTTTCCGCCCCAGACCATGAAAATGGCGGGGCGTTGTGGATGGATCTGCCGCCCACCCTTAGGGCAGGCTCGACTAATCCTCCTGTCGGAGGTCTCTTGAAGCGAATGCTCGATTTGATTATAGCGGTCACGGCGCTTGTCGGGGCCGCGCCGGTGATGATCGTCGTTGCTATGTTAATCAGGATGACGACAGGAGGCCCGGCGGTGTTCTCGCACAGCCGGGTCGGCTTCGGCGGGAAGCCGTTCAATTGCTACAAATTCCGTTCGATGGTCGCCGATTCGGAAGACGTTCTGAAAGCCTATCTCGAAGCCAATCCTCATATGAGAATGGAGTGGGAGAAGACCCACAAGATAAAGGACGACCCCCGCGTGACATTCCTCGGGCGAATGCTGCGAAAGTCGAGCCTCGATGAACTCCCACAGCTCTATAACATCATTCGCGGCGATATGAGCTGCGTGGGGCCAAGGCCCATCGTGAAGGAGGAACTCGAGCGTTACGGCGACCACGTAGGTGAATATCTTCGCATGAGGCCGGGACTGACCGGTTTGTGGCAGGTGAGCGGAAGAAGCAGCGTGGATTATGCCACGCGCGTAGCGCTGGATAGCCAGTATGTTCGGAACTGGTCGGTCTGGTTCGACATCGTGATCCTGTTCAGGACTGTCTTCGCGGTGATGCGCTTCGACAGGGCTTGCTGAAGTCCGGACATATCACCCCCCGGTTTGCGTCCAACGGACGGAGAGAAACAGCCCTACTGTGTATGCGCCTGCCAATACAAATGCCAGGATCAGGAATTTCAAGACGGTCACATGGCCCGGAAATCCAAATCCGTTCCAGGCGAAGCTTCCAATGAGGAGCAGTGCGGTCGCCGCGATAAGGGCGGGAGCCTTGAACCACAGCCCCATCAGAACGCCTGCAGCCGCTAGGGCTATTATAGTCATGAGCACCGAAATCTCCAGGGCACCCGCAGGACGGATCAGCTCACTGCGGCAGAGGGTTCCGTCCGGGGCCTCAGGGCCCAGGGTGCTCACTGATATGCGGCCTCAAAGATCATGGCAAGTGGCCGGATGGCATTGCGTAGATGGTCAGCTTATGGGTTGAGCCTTGCCTCTGCCTCTTGTTCGGGAACGGTTTCGGCGAGCCAAGGTTACAGTGCCCAATACCTCATGCCATCATGCGTCCGCGATCGGGAGCGTCGAGCATTGGTTTCGGGGTTGATTTGATCAGCGAGCCGGATCAGTAGACCTGGCGCAATCGGAGACTTGATCAATTGATGCCCTGGATCGGGACCGTTTCGGCCTGAAGGCCACCGCCTGCCGGGAGGATAGCCAAACCTGACTCCGGCGACGGGATCTCGACTTTCACTGTGTCGCCGGGTTCGATTGGTGTCGTTTCCTCGGCCGGGAGTTCCGCAGTGCTGCTATCCGTCGTCCTAACGATCTTGAAGACAGGCTTGGCACTTTCGGAGCGTTGCCTGAGGGCGAGCAAGGCGGGGACTGCTATCTCGGTTTCGTGGAGCAACTGCACCGCGGTATCGGCTTTGCTGGTTACTTCATTGAGCTGCATCTGCGTCTCCCGCAAACTTTCAGCGACTTCACTGGCATGACGGTTGCCGAGGTCGAGAATCTCTATGTCCGTCTTGCTAATCTCCTGCCTCACGCGCAAGAGCGAGGTCTCGGCAGCCAGTCTGTCCCCCTGCATTTGCGCAACCGTCCCCTCCAGGGAAAGCTCGCGCGGTGCAACTGCCAGCCCCTTCGCGACAAGCGTCGAAACGCTCGCGAGTTCCTTCTGAACCAACTCGATCTGTTTGTCGTGGAACGTCAGTTGCTGCCCAAGGGAGTCCAGTTCCTTTTCCAGAAACTCTCTGAGATCGTTCAGCGAGCGGAGCTGTGTGGTCAGCGCATCCTTGCGGATGGCAAAAATCCTCCGCTCCTGGTCCATTGTCGACGCGACTGTTTGGTTGGAAGCCCTAACCTTTAATTCCGCAGGAAAAGAGATTTCGTCGCTGCTGGCCAGTTCGGCCTCAAGGCGCGCCTTGCGGCCAAGAAGGCTGACGTTGTTCAGCGCCAGTAGGCCCACCTCGCCCTGGCCCGAGATGACTTCCCGCCCGAGCCTCGATATGTCGTCCTCGCGTATTGGCAAACCGCCCGCGATCCCCACCGCCTGCAGCACGGTCAGCCCGGGCCGATAAGGAAATTCCCCAGGGGCCTTGACATTGCCGACGATGTAAAACGGTCTGTACTGCACGATCTCGACGGCGACATCCGGCTGGCGGCCGAGACCCATCTTCTGCATCAACCGATCGCCGATGGCGCGTGCGAGATCACCGGGAGCGGTGCCCTGCGCGCGTATCTGCCCGACAAACGGAAGGAACAGGGTCCCGTCGGCGCCCACCACGAAAGCGTCGTTGAGAGACGTCCATTCGAAAATCACATCACGTGATGCTCGCCATTCATAAACCTTGAGCCTGACCTTGTCTTGAGGTCCGAGGAGATACTCGGCGGCCGCCGAAGGCTGGAGGCCGGCGGTCGCCGCAGCGAGTGAAGCAGACGCCATCGTCAAAAACCATCTGCGCATTGTCTTTCCCGTCGTCAAAGTTTCAAGATGTACTCGGGTTCGATTCGTCCAATGGCCGCGTGCAAGATGGCGAGCAGGTTACCCCTGAGCCTGCCCCGTCGGTCGACATACGGCTCGGGCCAAGGGCTATTTGCCACGTTGGCCGCAATATTCCTGAGCATAAGGGGAAGCGCGAAAGAGGCCGGCACGGACCCCTTCCTGATCAGATAGATCGCATTCGCAACCTGGGAGTAGCCTAATCGGGTTCCGCTGACGCGACCTGTCTTGATACCTAGATGGACTCCCGTGATCGAGGTCACGCAGACGACACGCCCTTTGGATCTCATTTGGCTGGTGAAGTCGATGTCTTCCTGCCAGCCATATAGCACGAGGCGCTCGTCGAAACGCAAATCACCCACAAGCGAGGAACGGAGGGACATGTTGCATCCGTATGCACCCACATGGTCAACCACAGAGGGTCCAACATCTCTGATGCCCTCGGCTGCCCGCAAAGCGGCTTCGGCATCTTCCCAGGTGAGGCCAGCATTGGTGGCCCCATCTCTGACGACCCTGCCCATCACCACCGCCCATCCGTCATTTGCCATAAAAGCTTCTTCGATCTGCTTCAGGTATTCGGCCGATGGGACGAAATCGTCGTCGAAGAACGTGATGATGTCGAAACGCGCCAGCGACGGTGCAAGAGCCGTGTTCCGCTGGGCGGCCAACCCCTTCGGCCCGAAAACACACGATACAGGAAAGGAGCAGTCTCCCGGCAATTCGACATGCGTCGCGTCGGGCGCCGACAATATGACTTCGTCGGGAAGTCTCTGCTGGCCACGCAAATAGCCAAGCAGGCGCGCGACCTGCCCGGGGCGGCCAAGGGTTGGGATAATCACTGCGAGTCTCATGCCTGGTCCATGTTCGGCGTTCCCGACGCTACAACGGCGAACAGACCTGGACAGCCTGCATAAAAGACTAGGGACAACCGTGGTCTACCTCAGAACATAGGCTTTTGGCGTATTCCGGGTGCAAGTCCCACAACCATAAGCATTAGGCCGTCCCGCGCCCCGGGCAATCTGTAACCGATCGGACAACTTGCAGGAGCCGTGACATGGAAAGGAGACTGTCGGGATGAGGATTGCTGGCTTGAGGCAAGAGGGGAACCATGCTCCAGGAACGTTCTTCCGACCTGGCAATCGCCGCCAAGGTCAATTTGCCAATCGAGAAGTTGCCGCCCGCGCTCGGGAGCGTCGACAAATACGCAAGAATAGCGGTCGTCCACGACTGGTGCCCAAATTTCCGGGGAGGAGAGCGGGTTCTAGCGCAAATCTGCAAGCAGTTTCCGAACGCCGAAGTCTTCACGCTTTTCGATTTCTTGCCCGCGGAGGTTAAGGAGCAATATTTCAGGGACGTGGAATTCCATACGTCGGCGGCCAACCGTATCCCCATGGTGCGGAAATTCTACCGGTCTCTCTTCTTCTTTTGTCCCTTCCTGATCGAGCAGTTCGATGTGACAGGTTACGACGCGGTCATCTCATCTTCGGCCGCATTTTCGCGCGGCGTGATCACGAGGCCGGATCAGCCGCATCTATGTTACGTGCACAGCCCAGTCCGCTATGCCTGGGACGAGCAGTTCTCGTATCTTCAGCAGGGAAATCTGGGCTTCGGTCCCAAGGGAATGCTCTATCGTTACATGCTGCACCGGCTGAGGACGTGGGATACCAGGACCGCGCATGGTCCTGACCTGATGCTGGCGAATTCGAATTATGTCCGCTCCCGGATCCAGCACATCTACGGGCGGGACGCACGAGTCGTTTTCCCGCCCGTCTCTCTGGCGGAACTGCCATGTGTGGAGGACAAGGATGACTACTACGTCTCGGCATCTTTCCTGGCCCCGTACAAGCGCACCGACCTGGTCATCAGGGCCTTCAACGAAATGCCGTCGCGGCGGCTGGTTGTCGTTGGCGAAGGACAGCAATCCGCCAGCTTGCGATCGCTGGCTGGGTCCAACATCACGTTTTCCGGCTTCCTACCCCGCAAAGAATACGTTGATACGCTGGCGCGGGCAAAGGCCATGGTCTTCGCTGGCTGCGAGGACTTCGGCATTGCGTTGGCCGAAGCGCAAGCCTGTGGAACGCCGCTGATCGCATTCGGCCGTGGCGGGGCGGTTGATATAGTGCAACGCCTGGGATCATCCCACGAGCCGACAGGCGTACTGTTCAAGGCCCAGACCGTCGATCACCTCAAGCAGGCTGTCGAACGATTCGAACAAAACAGCCATGCCATAGCGCCCAGCGCCTGCGCCAAGAATGCCGGACGCTTTTCTGAGGAGAACTTCGACAGCGCTATCCTGGAATCGGTGCGCGCCGTCCAGGTCCTTCACGAGATCATGTGAATTCGCGAGCCCTGACGACTTTTTATTTCCATGTCGACGCCGTCTGCGGCCGCCATCGCCTCGAGATAACGCAGGCCCGTCGCCCTCCAGCTGTATGCCGCGGCTCTCGCCCTACCCTTGCTTATCATCTGCCCCCGCAGGGATCGAGAACTGCGAAGCTGCACGAAACTGTTGAACCATGCGTCCTGGTCGTCAGGGGATGCAAACAGCGCTGCATTGCCGCAGACTTCAGGCAGGCTGGCGCGGTCGGAAACCACCACAGGACAGCCGATGGCCATTGCCTCTAGCGCGGGAAGGCCGAAGCCCTCCGTGAGGGAGGGGAAAGCCAGGCATAACGAGTCCGCGAGAAGGGCGGCCAACTCGCCATCGGCAATGCGCCCGAGCCAATGGATGTTCTGGGCGTTGGCGCTGGTTGCACCTGACCTGTAAACCCGCGTATCAGAGATCCCAACGATCGCGATCCTGAGCCCCGCTTCAGCAAGGCGGTCAGCCATGTTCAGGACAAGTCTCATATTCTTATGAGGTGCGGCACTGCCGATCATGACGATGGTTTCCGGCGATGCCGCCAGTCGTGTCCTGATCGAGTGTTCAGGCGCCCATCGCAAGGCATGCTCATGGCCGTTGGGGGCTACGAAGGCCCGTTGCGCGGGGATGACACCGCGGCGGACCAGCTCGCCCAGCGAGTAATCGGAAACGGTCGAAATGCCCCATGCCGTCTTGCCGAGGTATGGCAACAACGTTCTGTAGAAGTTCCTGAAGGCACGGGAATAGCTCTGTGGCGCATTCCAGACGTTTGCGTCATGAATGCAAACGATGTGCTTACGGGAAAGCAGCGGTCCGGTATTGCAGAGGCTGAGCAGACCGCCGCCCTCGAGAGCGAAGGGAAGTCGCGCCTGTTCCCAAACATGCCCGACCGCGCCGCCGATTTCGCGGCGTTCGACGGAAAAGAGGGGGAAGTTCGCGGATCCAGGTGGACAGAGCAGCTGGACGTGAAGGTCGCGAGCGAGTGGCACCCGCTCTTGAATCAAATTGTCCAGCGAACGGACGACCTCACGCGCATAACGTTGGACGCCCGTTGTCGCCTGGGAAAGAAAGCGCCCGTTGATCGTCCAGCGTCGTGCCATGCCATTACCTTTGAGACGTTCAGTTTGAGCGGCGAAACGTGCGCGGTCACTACGGCCATTAGGTCATCTCGGTGGAGAGGGGGTCATCCGGCTAGGCGAGGGCGGCGCAATACCTACCTCAAACGTTTGGGGGCCTTGCACCGCCGACAATGTTAATCTGAGCACGGGTGTGGGTGGACCGGAGAGGGATATGGGGAATTTCGAATTCGAGGCGACGGAATCGCCGTCACCAACGCAGTTGAATGGTCACGCCGGAAAGCTGTTGGCAGGATCGCTTGGCGAAGACTCCAAATACCTGGTCGGAAAATCTGAGCAAAGGTCGGCGGATCAAGAGGGGGCGAGGCGGCGCTGGACGATAAACGGAGACTTCACGACGCTTCGCCATAACGGAGTAGCCCGTTATGCTCGCGAGGTGACCATGGCTCTCGACGCCCTTATTTCGGAAGGGCATCCTCTTGGTCGCGATCTGGAAATCGATCTTGTGATCCCACTTCCGCTTGCCGAACCCTTTCCCCTCAATTCCATCAGCGTACGGATCGTTCCGGAATTCAACAGGCCACGACTTCCGCAATTTTGGGTGCAGGCGCAGTTGCCCTGGCACGTGCCCGGGGGATTGCTGAGTTTCTGCAACCTCGCTCCCGTCATGCTGAGGCGACAGATCGCATGCATCCATGACATGCACACCAGGCTGATGCCGTCGAGCTATGCGCGCGGCTTCCGCTGGGCACACCGCCTCCTTCTTCCAGCGCTCGGCAGGCGCGCTGCTCGCATCACAACGGTCTCGCAACTGGCGCGGAGTCACCTCATCAAATTCGGGATAGCACGAGAGGAAAATATCGTTGTCACCTACAACGGCAGCGACCATGCTAAGAGGTGGGATGCCAGGAAATCGTCACTGGCCGTCGACAGGGGTAGGCCATATGTCCTTTGCCTTGGCAGGAATGATCTAGAATACAAGAACATGGAGCTTCTTGCCAGACTCGCCCCGGTTCTCGACGGGATGGGCCTCGACCTCTGGATGCCCGGCGACGTCGACGAGACCACGATCCTGCGCCACGTCCAACAACTGCCAGCAAACATCGTTCTTCTTGGGCGGATCGCTGACGACGATTTCAAGAAGGCGCTCGAAGGTGCCCTGTGCTTCCTGTTCCCCTCTCGGATCGAGGGCTTTGGCCTGCCCGCCGTAGAAGCGATGGCATCGGGCTGCCCCGTCGTGGCCTCAACCTCGCCGTGTCTGCCCGAAATATGCGAGGATTCGGCGCTCTACGCCGACCCCGACGATGTCAATGCATGGGCCGAAGCCATCCGCCGCCTGATGACGGATCCTAGCCTGCGGGAGGGGTTTGTGACCAAGGGACACCGCAGGGCTCATAGCTATTCCTGGCGGTGGATCGCCTGGAAATACCTCGAGCTGATGGTTCAGGTCGATGCTGATTTCGGAGAATTCGACAGTTGAACGGTTGCGATCTTGGAACAAGCCCCTCTGAAGAAGTCAACCTTTCTGGATCCTTCCAAGTCGGAGGAAATTGGCGTTGCTCTCAGAGGAGGTCTCTCCCAGAAGCAACGCCTCAGCCAAAAAGGGGTGTCTCGCAACCCATAAGTTGAAGCGCGGAAACGAGGGTATGATTCTAGGGTGTTGGCGATCGAAACCGATCGCAAAGACCGAATTAACGCCTGAACTTCTGTTATCGAAAATTGAGAGCGAACGCTTCGTTATGCAGTCTCAGAATGCGCAAGTTGGAACCGTGCTTGAACCCTACGAGCATCATCGCGCCAAGGACAGCACGGGGCATCCAACTGCAACGAGTGGCAGGCGATTGCGGATCGCTCTAATAGGGCAGTTCGGTGTTGGAAATTTTGGCAATGACGGTTCGCTCGAGGCGATGATTGGCACGCTTCGGCGAATCTGCCCCGAAGCTGAGCTTGCTGTAATCTGCACATCGCCCGAATCCGTCAAGAAAGTCTTCGGGATAGAAACCATCAAGCTGACGCGGCCAGATATCAAGGCGCGTTGGCTCAATCGGGCGAACCGCACCCTGGGTCGGGCTCCGTACAAGATGTTGGGACCGGTCCGAGCCTTTCTCAAGCTCCGTGGCTTTCATGCCGTCCTGCTACCCGGAACCGGTGCGTTCGATGATTTCGGCGACACACCATTTGGCATGCCCTACCTTTTTGCCAAATGGTTGCTGATGGCGAGGTTGCGTGGCTGCGTGGTCGCATTTGCGAGCATTGGAGCCGGGCCTGCTTACCATCCCCTCAGTCGTGTGTTCTTTGCCTGGGCCGCGCGCTGCGCATCATACCGTTCGTTTCGGGACGGAATTTCGCGCGATTTCGTCCGATCCCTCGGCGTCAATGTCGCAAGCGATCGGACTTTCCCCGATCTTGCTTTTGGCCTCGCAGTTCCACCGGTCGAGCGCGAGATATCGGCAGCCACCGTCGTTGGCGTGGGCGTCATGAACTACCGAGGCCGCACGGGCGGAAGCGCATTGATCTACAACGCATATATTTCCAAGCTCGGGGAGTTTGTCGCACGCATCGTGATGCGGGGCTTTGCCGTTCGACTTATCCTCGGCCAGGACAATGACGAGGTGGCGGTGGTCGATGTCATCGAACAACTTCGGGGCCTCCTATCTGATGCTGATTTGGCAGGAGTCGTCTACACCCGGTCTGCATCGCTTCATGACGTTATGGCGCAAATGCAGATGACCGACGTTGTCGTCGCGACTCGATTTCACAATGTCGTCTGTGCCCTGCGGGTGGGTCTTCCAGTCATATCTCTGGGATACCTCGAAAAGCATGATGCTCTTGCGGCCGATACCGGTCTGTCGGACTTTTGCACCAGCGTAGAAACCTTCAGCGTAGAATGGCTCGAGTCGCGGCTGGATGCACTCCTGGCGGAAAAGGAATTGCGAGCGCGGCAGGTGCGCGAAACCGTACTGCGATACAGGCAACAGCTTGAGGATCAGGAAGTTCTCCTGCGAACACAGGTGTTTGCCCGTGCAGTGTCTCGCCCAGTGATGTTGACCTGAGTCCGCATGGGCGAGGCACGGATCCGCGGATGCAAACCGAATTAGGTTACCGTCTCGAGAAGTTTCTAGGCCCAACAACTTTGCGAAGGCTGATCCATGCCACTGATCGACATTGTGATTCCAAATTTCTGCTACGGGCGCTACTTGCCCCAGGCTGTCGCAAGTATCGTGCGGCAGCAGGTGGAAGACATCAGGATTCTGATCGTCGACAATGCTTCCACAGATGACAGTGTCGACGTTGCAAAGAGTCTGGCCAAGCGGGACAAGCGCATAAAAGTCATCGCACGTGAGAGAAATCTCGGCCTGCATGCATCGTGCAACGAAGGTGTAGACTGGGCTGGATCGAAGTATTTTGCCATAGTTTGTGCCGACGATCTTCTTGTTGAGGGTGGTTTTCAGCGCGCCCTCTCGGTCCTCGAAAAAGAACACGACGTTTCCTTTGCGTGCGGAGCCGAGTTGGTTTGGCATGAGGCGTCACCCTTCCCGGTCGTGGAGAATTCGGGCGTCGGCGACTGGCGATTTCTGTTGACGGAATCGTTCGCTTTGGAGCGGTCCCTTCCAAGCAAGGTTCTTTTCGGGGGTGGCGCAGCGCTCATCAGAACCTCCGATCTCAAACGGGTCGGCCATTTCAGGTCGGAGATAGCCTACAGCGAGGACTTGGAGATGTTCTTGCGGCTTTCGCTCAATCGCAGGGCGGCGGTAACAAACGCGATCCATGGAATAAGGAGGGTGCACGGCGCGAATCTGTCGGCGGTGTTCTGGCAAGACTTCAAGCGCGACATTGTCGAGAAGAAGCTCACATTCGATAGCTTCTTTTCGCACGAAGCAGCCTGCATGCCTGGGGCGGAACACCTACGGCGAAGCGTCTATCGAAACCTCGGCAAGCGGGCATACTGGTCTGGTCTATCGCACATCGCCCGCGGCCAGCGGGCAGCTGGTTTTGATCTCCTGCGGTTTGCGACGGAACTCTCGCCCAGCCTGGCCTACGTCCCGCCGATCGACTACTTGGTCCGTCTGCCTAATCCAGTAGCCCACATCCGATCGCGCCTTGCGGAGGCGTGGAGCCGACATTGGTAGCGACGCAGCAGGCAGGTAGCCCCGTCCCAGAGCACACTTCGGGTCGTAAAGCCCCGTTTCATCCGCGCGGAGGATAACCCATGACCGGAAAGCGCATCGGTGTCATTTACCTGACCGACGGCAGGCGCGACGACCTGACCTATGCCAGCGCCGTGGCATTGGGGTTGAGCCATGCGCGAGAGATAGACATCCATATCGTTCAATCCGGATTCCGCTCGGCTCCACCACCGGCGGTGCTCGGGGTGCTCCAGGCGAGGGGCCATCGTCTGGCGACCCACACCCTTTCAACCGCCGGCCGGGGTTTGCCCGGTCATGGCCATATAACATCGACGGCATATGAAAAAATCGAAGCCATCGCCACGGTTTCGGGCGAACATGATGTCGTCTGCTACCTTGACAATGATACGCTCGTCATGCGGCCCCTTGATCTGGCAGATGCCGCCCCGAAAACACAACCTCTGGCGGCCGTGCCTGACTTGTCCATATCCACGGGTTTCGACAATCCCGCATTTTTCGAAAATTGCGAAAAGCACGGGCTGGAGCGGCGCTACTTCAACTCCGGGCTGATTATCCTGAACGTCTCCCGATGGATTTGCTCGGGAATTCCTGAACGCTACGATTCCCTCATCCAGACACATGCGGAGTTTTGTCCCTATTGGAACGGGTCATGCATCCACATCGACCAATGCGCCTTGAACATTGCCGCCAATCGGAGGTGGGAGACGCTGCCTGTGGAATTCAATGTGCAGAAGTCGGCATTCCAGACGAGTTATTGGGATCGGGCATTGATCCGGCACTACACGGGACCGGAAAAATTCCTCCCGGCGAGCGCGCACCGTATCGACAGCAAGGAGCGGTCCGTGCTCGGCCGCATTGCGCGTGAGTGCGGGGAACTCGGTCTGGAGATTCCGCCGCCCTATTTGACCTTGCCGTACTGGGCCAATCGAGTGCGTAGGAGTGCCGAGCGAAACAAGATTTCGCGGCTGATTGACCAATTTCTGGCAGTATGATGTGTTCCGTCCCTATCGGCAGTACCCGGGTGGCGAGACTGCGTCTCGCGTGCCGGGAGCTGCCGATCAACCCACTGAAACCCGCGCACGTCGGAGTGCAGGGGAAATCTTGATGATCTCGTTAAGGAGAGGATGTCGCGTGATGATCAATCCGGCTGCCCATCCCCCCAACGCCAAGCATCCCGCTATGATGGCTTCCATGGTGGAAAGATAGAATCCGGAACCGGATACCCCGATGGCTGCCAGGGGTGGGACCGCGCTCGCAAAAGCGACGACGGCGCTTTTCCACAACGCCGCGGCGATGTCCCTGCGGCTCAGTCCCAGCCTGCGTCGCACGAAGCTGAGGGCAAGATATGCCTGGAACGGAACGGTCATCAACAGGCACCAGGCCGCTGCCTGCAATCCGCCGAAGACAATGGCCAGGGAGAGGAGAATGCCTGAAAACGGGAAGACGATCAGCGCCCGGATGAACAAGTCGCGGATCGCTCCCATGGCTACCATTACCGGGTAATTGAGTTCGAAACTGAAGGAAAAAAGCAGCGCGATCGCGACGATTTGGACCAGCGGCGCGACCTCGGTCCACTGGTGACCGAGCACGATGTCGACGGTCGGGTACGCCAGAACCGACAGCACCAGGAGCGCCGGCCAGTGAAGCGCGGTGATAAGGGAAAGGGCGGAAAGATATGGACGTTTCAAATCCCTGCCTTGCCTGGCCTCGGCCGAGAAGGCGGGCAGTACGACCGCTATCGCACCTCCGATGACTAGCTTGTCGGGTATCTGCCCGATCCAGAGCGTCCTGCTGAACAGGGCTGCTGCATTCGGCGACACGAAGCGGCCCAGGAGGAGCAGCGGAAGGGCGTCAAACATGCGGAAAAGTATTGCGATAGCACCGTTGTATCCCCCGAATGAGATCATCCCGCGCCAGTTGGCCAGGGATGGCCTGAACATCCAGAAATGGGGGCAGAGCGCGAAGGCGAGGCCCGCTGCAATACCACTGCCGATCAGCCAAGCCCAAGCGAAGCTCATGTAGCTGAAGCCTGCCAATGCCAGTCCAATCGTCGCTGCACAGTTTGTCACGGCTCCCGCTATGTCGATCGCTGCGATCTTGCCGAACCGCATTTCCCTCCGCAAGAGAGCGGTTATCAAGGTGAACGAGGCGTCGACGAAGAGGCAGACAGAGATGACCCTGAAATAGGGAACGAGGTTCGGCTCGTTGTAAAACGAGGCGAGAAATGGTGAAGCGGCGACGAGGGCGGCGGCAATGGAGCCGGTGAGGATGAACGTCACTGTAAAAGCGCCGCGAATATCCTCGCGGCTCAGTTCCTTGCGCTGGATGAGGAAGCTCGAACTGGAGAACTCCCTTATGGACAGGGCTATCGCCAAAATGGCCATGCCGATCACCGATACGCCGATCTCCTGGGGCGTCAAAATACGGGAGATGAAGGCTGCACTGATAAAGTTCATCACGAGCAAGACGTAGCGTTCCCCCACGCTCATCAACAGTGCGCGTTTGACCGAAAGCATAGATGTCCTTTCCCGGCGGCGCGGCCGCGTGCGCCACCATGGATAGTCCTTTAAACAGGGTGGAAGGTCAGGACGTCCAATAGGCTAGGGATGGACCACCGACTAAAGTGGTAGCAGAAAGACAGACCATCGAGTGCTCTGGCCGCGCCGCCCATCAGTCAGTTTGATCGGGCTGGTTAAAACCGGGCGCAAAAAAGTCCTAACCTTATCCACCGGAGGTATGCGTTGGAATTACCACAGGAGGCACCTAGGGTGCTCCATATTGTTCTGAATCCGGCGGAACGTGATGGACCAACAAAATCGCGACATATATGGACTTCAACTACTTCGCGCCATCGCCGCTTTTGGCGTCATCTTTCGCCACACGCTCGACATGTCGGATGGATCGGGCGTTGGGCGGTTCAGCCCCGCGTGGACGCGCTCATTTGGAGGAGCGGGAGTAGATCTGTTCTTTGTAATCAGCGGATTTATCATGGTGTACGTGAGTTTTCCGCCCAGCCGGTCTTCGGAATCTCCGTCACGTTTCTTCGTCAAGCGTTTAACGCGCATATTCCCGTTATATTGGATTTGCAGCGCTGCCATCGTGGCGATGTGCACAATAGGGTTCCTGAAGAACAAACATGTTGATTCGTACACGCTGATAAATTCCATATTTATTCTCCCGGGCGACAAGTTAGTATATGTTGCATGGACTCTTTCGTACGAGCTATATTTCTACATAATTTTTGCGGTTTGCCTAAATTTTAGGAAAAAGCTCCGAACCTCGATCTCGACGGTTTGCATTATGCTGGGCGGGATCCTGGTGGGCCACTTAATTCGGGATTCGACCTTCTCGGTTTTCATTTGCAGTCCGTTAGTGCTGGAATTTTGTTTTGGTATTGCTCTGGCTTTGTTGTTTTCTTCCGCCAAGAATTGGAACGTCCCGATCGCGCTGAGCGTTCTCGCGCTTCTAGTCATTGTTGTTGGTCCCATATTTGCGGACCAGACTGGTTCCATGTCCGAAGCTTTTCGGCTCGTCGTGTGGGGTTTTCCGGCAGCTGTGATAGTGGCTGCATTTCTGAAGCTCAAGCTACCGCACTCGAAAGCTGGACGTGCAGCAGTCCTGCTCGGTGATGCATCTTATGCGCTCTATTTGACCCATGTATTTGTCATGATCGCATATGGTTGGCTGATCAAGTCGACATTTGTCGGAGGAATGTCACAAGTCGGCTTCGTTCCCGCAGTTGTATTCTTATGCCTTATTGTCGGTGTAGTGGCACACATTTTTGTGGAAAGGCCAACTCTTCACTTCGTCCGCAAGCTCACGAGCCGCCAGCCAGGGCGCGGGCTTCTAGAGGCAAAAAATGTATCATTGTGAGTCGGGTCACTGGCGTTATGATCGTGTATAGCGGCGGATCGGGCCGCAAGGAATGTCAGGTTATCCGCAGGCCAACGGAACGACAGGGCAGACGCGACCTAGAACCGTTTCGCAAGGGTAGGCATCGACCTCCGAAAGGGGTAGGGCGAAGCCTCCGTTCACCCCTATTGGCAGATTGCGCCAAGCGGTGGCCCTCCCGACTATCGAGCCTGGATTTTTCACCGGGAGGCGAGTCTTGCCATGACCTTTCGTTTCAAAGCCGCCGCGGTTTTCCTGGTGGCGACAGCCGCGCCCGCT
Source organism: Mesorhizobium sp. M1004 (assembly GCF_040318795.1). NCBI lineage: Bacteria > Pseudomonadati > Pseudomonadota > Alphaproteobacteria > Hyphomicrobiales > Phyllobacteriaceae > Mesorhizobium > Mesorhizobium sp. M1004. Next base: position 24,938 of record NZ_JAMYNB010000005.1, on the reverse strand, counting down.
TGCGCCGACGTCCTATGGGGCGTGAATGGCCATCCAATAACTGCCTATCCGGGCATCGCCATTGAAAAGCAACTGGATTTCATCAAGGACCTTGGTCTGAAGTCTTACAGGGTCAACGTGACGGGCGAGGACGACGCAAATGTGCTTGCCGAACTCGTGGGCGCCGGAAAGGCAAGGGGGATCGAGATCCTGCCGGTCCTCACGCCGGCCATCGATCTGGACAAGGACAGTCCAGACGAGATCCATGCCAAGACTAGGAAATTGGCGATTGCCCTCGGCACAAGGTTCAAGGCCGATATCCGCGTTTGGGAACTTGGCAACGAGCTAGAGAACTTTGCCATCATAAAGCCGTGCGAGAACCGCGACGACGGTTCTAAGTATCCATGTGGATGGGGGCCTGGGGCGGGAACGGGAGCGCTAGACTACTATGGCCCGCGCTGGGTCAAGGTGAGTGCCGCGCTAAAGGGCCTGTCGGAAGGGATGACACGGGCCGATCCCGGCATCCGCAAGGCGATCGGCACCGCCGGATGGGGCCACACAGGCGCGTTCGCGCGGATGAAAGAGGACGGGATCGTTTGGGACATCTCGGTCTGGCACATGTATGGCGATGATCCGGAATGGGCTTTCCGCGAAATATCAGGCTACGGCAAGCCGATATGGGTGACAGAATTCAACAATCCCTATGGCAGTCAGCGCAGCGAGCGGCAGCAGGCCGACGGCATCAAGCAGACGATGGCGCGCCTTCGCCAACTCGGCGAGAAGTACAAGGTCGAGTCTGCGCAAATCTACGAACTGTTCGATGAAACCTACTGGGCACCCAGCTTCGAAGCCAATATGGGCCTAGTGCGGCTCATCGCGGCTTCCGACGGCAAATGGAGGATCGGCGAGCCAAAGCCTGCCTACAAGACGGTTCGTGACTTCACACGGGGCCCGCAGCCGCTGCCCAAGCCTAACCGCGAGTGCGATCCCGAGAGCACAGCCGCAAACAAGTCCGAATATGTCAGGCAGGCAGCCTTCGCTTACTGCCTCGTACTTCGACACGAGAGTGACGGTGCCAGCTTGGATCGGTGGTCGGCAGCGCTCGAGAGCGGGGAGAGCACACTCGCAGGCATAATCATAGAGATGATGCGCACGGACGATTTCGAGACCAGATATGCCACGATCGGCCTGACCGACCGCGCCTATATCAGTTTTCTTTACCTGCTGCTGCTGGACCGTCCCGCCGATGACTATGGGATGGAAACCTATGCCCGGCAATTGCGTGCCGGGACCATGAGACGTGAAGACGTGGCCTTGGGCATCATCAACTCAAGCGAGTTCAATGCCAAACACGCTGCCATTCGGGAAGTGTCCGTTGTGCCGAACCCGGGGTGAACGATGTCAGCACGGTGTGCACAGCGTCTTTTCTTGGCTGGCGCCCTTCTGGTCGCTGTGGCGACGGGAAGCCTGGCCTGCGGAAGCGAGATCGGAGCAAAATTCCCGCTTCGCGTCGAACCTGGAAAGCGCTACCCGGTCGATAGGGACGGCCATCCGTTCTTCATGCAAGGCGACTCGCCATGGTCGCTGATCGGCGACCTGACTGAAGAGGACGCGAATCTTTACCTGGAAGACCGCAAGGCGCGCGGGTTCAACACCGTGCTGGTCAACCTTCTCGAACACCGGTTCTCCCGAAACGCGCCTGCGAACGCATATGGCGCGAAGCCGTTCACCGACAACGGCGATTTCGTTGCTCCCAACGACGCGTATTTTGCTCATGCCGACCGCATTCTGCAGAAGGCATGCGACCTTGGATTCCTGGTGCTGCTCGCTCCGGCATATCTTGGATATGGTGGTGGCACAGATGGTTGGTATCAGGAAATGTCCGCGGCGGGAGGAGGTAGGCTTAACACCTTCGGCCACTTTATCGGGCGGCGCTACCGGCACTTCGACAACATCATGTGGGTTAATGGCGGCGACTACGACCCTGCTGACAAGGATCTCGTCAGGGCTCTTGCCAAGGGCATCATGGAAGAGGATCCCGATGCCCTCAGCACTGTGCACGGCGGTTCCGATACGGTGCCGCTCGATTTCTGGGGCCGCGAACCATGGCTTAAGGTAAACAACGTCTTCACATACGGCCCGGTCTATACGTCCGCGATCAGGGAGTACAATCTCAGCAGGGGCATGCCCTTCTTCCTTATGGAGACCGCCTACGAATTCGAATACGGCGCCGATGAGTATCGAATCCGAATTCAGGCCTACCAGGCGATCCTCTCGGGCGCTTTTGGCCACCTCTACGGCAACAACCCAATTTGGCATTTCGAGGGGCCTGGCCTGTTTCGGCCAACCATGGGGTGGAAGGAGGCTCTCGACAGTCCCGGCGCAAAAAGCATGGAGGTTCTTTTCGCTTTCTTTTCGTCGAGAAAGTGGTGGCTTCTTGAACCTGACAACAAGAACAGATTGCTGGTCGATGGCATGGGCAATGACATGGGCAGAGCAGTCGCCGCCACAGCAGGGGACGGCTCCTATGCCGTCGTCTACATGCCCACCAATGACGCCATCACCGTAAACCTTGCTCGGATTTCGGCGACTTCTGTCCGCGCCCTCTGGCGCGATCCCACGAGCGGGGAAGTGACGGAAGTCGAAGGCTCGCCCCTCAAGGCGCAGCGAACAGGTTTCAAGCCGCAGGAACTCAACAGCCGTGGATATAGGGACTGGATTTTGGAACTCATACCACAAAGCCCCGTGGCGCAAAGCCAATGAACGCGGACGGCGTGCGGCAACCCAAAGGTAGGCTGCGCCAACTCCTCCGGAAGGTGTAGACGAGCCCCACTGTAAAAGCGGTAGGCGGCGGCGACGCTTCCTCGAACAGGGCATGCTGGTCGTCCATTGGCGTTCTCCCCCATTCCTTCAAGGCCAAGTAGCTTCCTGGCGATCACTATCGGCTTGAGAAGAGGTGCGCGATGAAAGTCATGGTAACCGGCCATCAAGGCTATATCGGCTCGGTGATGGTGCCGATGCTGCTGCGTGCCGGGCATTCGGTGACGGGCTATGACAGCGATCTCTACCGGCGCTGCACCTTTGCAGCGGGGGGCGAGCGGGCTTCAATCGCGTGGATCCAAAAGGATGTCAGGGACGTGCACCCGCGCGACCTAGAAGGGTTCGATGCCGTCATACACCTTGCCGCTCTTTCCAATGATCCGCTCTCCGACCTTGATCCGGACATCACCTACGAAATCAACCATAAGGGCAGCGTCGGCTTCGCGAAGGCGGCCAAGGACGCCGGCGTGTCGCGCTTCCTGTTTGCCTCATCGTGCAGCAATTACGGACAGGCGGGCGACGGAATGGTCGACGAAACGGGCGAGCTGAATCCGGTCACGCCTTACGGCTGGTCCAAGGTGCTTTCCGAACGGGATATTTCCGAACTGGCTGACAGCAGCTTCTCTCCCACCTATTTCCGCCCCGCCACGGCCTACGGCCTCTCTCCCCGTCTCCGCTTCGATATCGTGCTGAACAATCTCGTCGCCTGGGCAGTCACCAAGGGCGTCATCCTGCTGAAGTCCGATGGAACGCCGTGGCGGCCGATCGTTCACATCGAGGACATTTCCAGGGCGTTTATTGCCGGGCTGGAAGCGCCCCGCGAGACCATTCACAACGAGGCCTTCAATGTGGGACGCACGGACCACAACTACAGGATCCGGGACATCGCCGAGATTGTCGCCGAGGTCGTACCGGATTGCCGGCTTGAGTTCGCGTCCGATGCCGGACCCGACAAGCGCTCCTATCGCGTCAACTTCGACAAGATCGCGCTTGTACTTCCTGCTTCCAAACCGCAATGGGATGCGCGCCAAGGGGCCGTGCAGCTCTACCATGCCTACCGAAAGTCGAATGTCACCCTCGAGGAATTCGAAGGGCCTCGCTTCCAGCGTATAGGTCACATCAGACATCTCCTGGCCAGTGGACTCCTGGACCAGCGGATGCGGGTCGCTGGAGCCTCTAAGACATTGGAGGCGGCGGCCGGATAAGCCGGATGAAACAGGTGAACCCCGAGGGGCTCAGCTCGCCGCCGCCAACCGGCGTCGGTGACGAAATCTATGCCCTGGTCCAACGTCTGTTTCCGATCTGCAGGAGCATTAGCGGAGACGGCGTGCGACAAACGCTGGACGTAATGTCAGGGCACATCGACTTGGAACGGCACGAAGTGCCGACAGGGACGCAGGTTTTCGATTGGACCATCCCCAAGGAATGGAACATCCGCTCGGCAAGCATCACAGGCCCGGACGGACAAACGGTGGTCGATTTTGCGGACTCCAACCTGCACATTGTCAACTACAGCTTGCCCTTCAAGGGGATCCTGCGGCTCGACGAATTGAGGCCACATATCCATACGCTGCCCGAACAGCCGCAGGTGATTCCCTACCGCACCTCCTACTACACCCCGACCTGGGGCTTCTGCGCCGCCCATGACCGTGTGGCCAACATGCCGGACGGTCTGTATCGGGTGGAGATCGATGCCGAACTCAAAGACGGAAGCCTCACCTACGGGGAATACCTGCACCGCGGGCAAACAGAACGGGAATTCCTGTTTTCAGCGCACATTTGCCATCCCTCACTCGCCAACGACAACTGTTCGAGCCTGGCCGTGCTGGCGGCGCTCGCGAGAAGTCTTAAGGGAAGGAGCACACGATACAGCTATCGTTTCCTATTCGCCCCGGGCACGATCGGTGCGCTTGCCTGGCTGTCGCGCAACGAGAACCGGACATGTCTCATCGACCACGGTCTGGTGCTGTCATGCGTTGGTGACGCAGGAAGCCCGGTATACAAGCGCAGCCGCCGCGGTGATGCCTTTATCGATCGCGCCATGGCACACGTGCTTGGGCGACAAGCGGGGGCAAAGTTGATGGATTTCTCGCCTTATGGCTATGACGAGAGGCAATACTGTTCGCCTGGCTTCAATCTTCCGGTCGGCATGTTCCAGCGGAGCGTCCACGGCACATTTCCCGAATACCATACGTCGGCCGACAATCTTGACTTCATCAGGCCGGAGCATCTCGAGGATTCCTTCCGCGTTCTCACGGACGTAATCGATATCGTCGAAGAGGACTGGACGCCGTTGAACCTTTTGCCGAAGGGGGAACCGCAACTCGGCAAGCGCGGCCTTTATGCAGCAGTGGGAGGGCAGAAGTCGTCGGGCGCAACCTCGATCTCGCTGCTATGGGTGCTAAACCTCGCCGACGGGCAGCATTCGCTTCTCTCCATGGCGGAGCGTTCGAACTTGCCGTTCAAGGAACTGGCGGCCTCCGCGAGACTACTATCGGAACATGGCCTTTTGTCAGCAGCCTCATGAGACCGATGCGTCGGTTCGTCGTCTGACAAGGGGCCAGGTCTTGTCCCTTTCCGACATTGCTGTCGGCATCAATGGCCAGCGGATCGAAAAGGTCGGGTCATTGTAGTGGACGCCCGTCGACGCGTTGGGCGTATAGAACTGCGATATGAGATACGAGACTTCGGTGCCATCTGTAAGGGTCTGCAGGCCGTGGGCGAATCCGGCAGGGATATAGACCTGCTTCATGTTTTCGGACGTCAGCTCGAAGCCAAGCCACTTGTGGCGTGTGGGCGAATTCGGACGCAGGTCCACGACGACGTCAAAAATCGCGCCGCGGACACAGGAGACCAGCTTGACCTCGGCGTAGGGCTCCTCTTGGTAGTGTAACCCCCTGAGAGTTCCCTTTTTGACCGAACAGGACCGGCTGTGCTGGACAAAGCGGGTCGCGAGACCGCAATCAGCCATCTCCTTTTCGCAGAAAAGACGGGTGAAAAAACCACGGTCATCAACCATCGGTGTAGGTTCAATCAGCCAGACACCTTGAAGCCCCGTTTCGGTAAACTGCATGCCTTGGATCCCCGGTGCCGAGCGAGACCGGCGCGCCAATTGTCAGCGTCGCCAGCCCACGCTGGAAGGGCTACCTAAGCCTTAGGTGGCCTCTCCGATAGCGGTACATCAAGATGACAGCTTTACCCTTTCGGCGGGCTTAGCGACGGCGTTGCCGCCACCCGCTCGCTTTTAGGATTAAGGCACCCGACGGATAGGCAAATCGAACCAGGCGGGGCTGGGATTCTAACCTGTGGCCATCTGCCTTCGGAGGCGCGGCAGGCATAGGTTCTGCGTAGGGCACGGCGTCTCCGTTTTTCAAACCAGGAGCAGGGGAATGAACATCCAGGCAGTCGAAATCGTTCGCGATCATAGTGCGGCAAGCCGGAAAGTCGGTTGCAGGCTCTGCGGGTCGCGCCTGCGCCATACTCTGGTCGATCTGGGCATGTCGCCGCCTTGCGAGAGCTTCCTCCAGGCCGACCAGCTTGACCAGATGGAACCTTACTATCCCCTCAACGTGCTTGTCTGCGACACGTGCTATCTGGTGCAGCTCAAGGAGTATATGAGCCCCGAGACGATCTTTAGCGAATATGCCTACTTCTCTTCGTTCTCGACGAGCTGGGTGGCTCATTCGAAAGTGTATTGCCAGGCGATCACAAGGCGTCTTGGGCTTGGCTCCGACAGCCTTGCGGTGGAGCTCGCCAGTAACGATGGTTACCTGCTGCAGCACTTTCTGCCACTCGGCGTTCCTGTGCTGGGCGTCGAGCCGGCAGCCAATGTCGCGCGCGCCGCGATCGAGAAGGGCGTGTCCACCCGGGTCGACTTCTTCGGGGTCAGGCTGGCAAATCAAATGGTGTGCGAAGGACTTCGCGCGGACCTCATCATCGGCAACAACGTCCTGGCGCAGGTGCCAGATCTCAATGACTTCGTCGCTGGGATGGCGATCCTGCTCAAACCGGAGGGCGTAGTCACTCTAGAGTTTCCACACATCGAGCGGCTGATGAAGGAGAACCAGTTCGACACCATCTACCACGAGCATTTTTCATATTTCTCGCTGCTGACGATCGAGATGATGGCGGCTCGCCACGGACTGCGGCTGATCGACGTCGAGGAGTTGTCCACCCATGGCGGCTCCCTGCGCGTCTATCTCGCCCATGAGGGCAGTAGTTGGCGCGTGGATGACAGTGTGCCCAAACTTCTCGACCGCGAAAAGCAGCACGGTCTGACGGAGATGGTTACCTATGCCTCCTTCGGCGAGAAGGCTCGGCGCGCGAAGCGTGACCTCTTGGCGTTTCTTATCTCGGCCAAAAGCGAGGGTAAGAAGATTTGCGGCTACGGCGCACCGGGCAAGGGCAACACGCTACTCAATTACTGCGCCATCGGCACCGACTTCCTTGACTTTACCGTCGACCGCAATCCCTACAAGCATGGCCGCTTCACCCCGGGAATGCACATTCCGATTAAATCCGTCGAGGCAATCGACGAGGTCCGGCCAGACTACATCCTGATACTACCGTGGAACCTGAAGGACGAGATCATTGAACAGATGCACCATGTCGCTGCCTGGGGTGCAAGGTTTGTGGTCCCAATTCCTTTTGTGGCGGTGATCGACCCGTCGGAGGTACGGAAATGAAAGTTGTCCTTTTCTGCGGCGGTCGCGGGACCCGGATCCGGGACTATTCCGACAGCATCCCGAAGCCGATGATCCCGCTTGGCCACCAGCCGATCCTGCGCCACGTAATGCAGTGGTATAGCGATTATGGACACGACGAATTCGTCTTATGCCTAGGCTACAAAGCCAATGTCATCAAGGAGTTCTTCCTCAACACACGGCCGCAGACCTTTTCCGATTGCGTGGTCACGCAGGGAGGTCAGGACGTAAGACTGCTCGGCGACCAAGTCAAGGACTGGAGCATTACCCTGCTTGATACCGGGGTCTGGCGGAATATTGGCGAACGCCTCTGGGCCGCAAGGGACCAAGTCAGGAACGAAAAAATGTTCCTGGCCAACTACTCCGATGGCCTGACCAATGTCGATCTCCATGACGTGATCGCGAAATTCGAAGCCAGCGGCAAGGTCGGCTGCTTTCTCGCGGTGCGCGCACCACTGACATACCATTTGGCCGATATCGCAGAAGACGGTCGTGTGCGTGAGTTCCGCACGACGGATACTTCGGAAATCTGGATCAACGGCGGTTACTTTTTGTTCCGCCCCGAAATTTTCGACTATATGCGCGAGGGCGAGGAGCTCGTTCTTGAACCCTTCAGACGCTTAATCGATGACAACATGCTTATGGCGTACAAGCACGGTGGCTTCTGGCGGTCGATGGATACGCTGCGCGATTGGCAATCGCTCGAAGAAATGGTCGAGCGGGGCGACATGCCGTGGAATAGAAAGGTCACCGCCGAAAAAGCCAGGCGCAGCATGGTGATGGCCGCGTCATGAGAGGGCTTGGCCTCGCGCGTCGCGGGGAGGAACTCTCGATCCTCTGCCTTGGTGCCCATTCCGACGACATCGAGATCGGCGCCGGGGGCACTATCCTTGAGCTGATCGCGTCTGAGGTCAAACTTAAGGTACACTGGTGTGTACTAAGCGCCGGCGGCCAGCGGGCGGCCGAGGCCAGCGCTTCGGCCGAAGCGTTCCTGAAAGGATCGGAGTCGTCCACAGTTGACATCGCAGACTTCGAAGACAGCTACTTTCCGGCCCACAGCAGGGCAATAAAGCAGTGGCTGATAAAATTAAGATCTCGCGTCCAGCCGGACCTGGTGCTGACCCACGCGAGGTTCGATGCCCATCAAGACCACCGCGAGGTCAACCAACTGACCTGGAATGTCTTCCGCGATCATCTCGTGATCGAATATGAGATTCCCAAATGGGACGGCGATCTTTGCCAGCCAAATGCCTACGTGCCGCTTACAGCCGCCGTGCTGGAACGCAAGATCGAGCTTCTGCACGAGCACTTCGGGACGCAGCGCTCGAAGGACTGGTTCGACCGTGAGACATTCGCCGCGCTCGCAAGATTACGCGGGATGGAGTGCCGGGCGCCCGAACATTTCGCCGAGGCGTTTACGCTCAGAAAGGCCAGACTTCTTTAGCAGGCTTTTTGAATTTGAGCGCTTATCGAAGGTCGGGCTCCTTACCCAATCCAAGGGAACATGATTCTGAGAAGGGCTGCGGGCTGCGAATCGGTCGGGGCACGAGGTTCGATGCGGGTCGGGTGTGCAAGTTGCGCAGAGCCTGCCACCGCTGAAGGTCGACATGCGGATAAGCGAGCCCGCTCGGATCGCCCTTCATTTTCCGCGCGTTTTGCATGTTGGAAGCTGGCGCTTTGCGTTCGGGAACATCCTCGTGGTGCCGACACGCATCAAGACAGGAAAAAAGCACGGTCTCGCTACGTCATGAGGTCGCCACGAGGCGGTGGGTTTCTGATTGCCGATTGGTCACACTGGCTGTTCGGTGAGTGTTCTGCGAAGCTGCTGGAATGTGTGCCAGTTCATCGCTATCGTTGAAGCGGCGAAAGACAATCTGCGAGGGGCGGCCGACCAGAAAGTGGCTTGCTCCCGATTCCAGGGCCCGCGCGTACACGGCTAGCGCGCCATCAACGGCATCTATGGTTTTCATCAAGGTCGCGTCGTCGTGAGTGTAGCTGACGACGAGCGATGGCATGAGCACACCGCGCTTGATGGTCTCCTGCAGGAACAGGGAACGGAAGGTCTGCGAGGGCTTGCCGTCTTGGTCGAGCGTGGCGTATGTTAGGCAACTGGGACGGCCGACAACCTTGAAGTGCTTATCGACTCCATGGCTTCTGGCAATGTCCGTGATCCCATCTTTCAATTTCGTTCCCTGACGGTGCAGGTGTTCGATGACGGGTTGTTCCCGATAAGTCCGCATGGTCGCGATTGCCGCGGCCAGCGCATGGGTTTCCGCCCCATGAGTGGTCGACAACAAAAACACCCGCGGGCGGTCCGTATGCTCGAGCCCACCGAGCCGCATATATTCGCGTTTGCCTGCCAGGGCCGAGACCGAAAATCCGTTGCCCAGGGCCTTGCCGAATGTAGACAAGTCCGGTTCGATGCCATAGAGCCTCTGTGCTCCCGCTGCATGCCACCTGAACCCGGTGATCATCTCGTCGAGAATGAACAGCGCGCCGTTTTCCTTGCAAAGACGCTGGACGTTGTGCAGGAAGCCGTCCGCCGGATCGTCGCCACGAGAAGGTTCGAGGATTAGGGCGGCGACCTTGCCCGGGTGCCTCTCGAACAAATCCTTTACGCTGGCGATGTCGTTGTAGCGGAAAGTGAGGGTCAGGTTTCGGACCGCTTGCGGAATTCCCGCATTCATCGGTGTACTCCCGATGAACCAATCGTCCGTCGAAAAGAAGGGGTGGTCGGCGCAGCATGCGACGAGATCACGACCCGTGTAGGCGCGGGCAAGGCGGACGGCCCCTGAAGTCGCGTCCGATCCGTCCTTGCAGAACTTTACCATCTGCGCGCCGATCAGTTCCAGGAACGTTTCGGCGCACTCAACTTCGATGCTTGCGGGCCGCGTGAAGTTGGAGCCGCTCCCGAGTGCCGTCTCCACCGCTCTGAGCACAGTTGGGTAGGCATGCCCCAGCCCGACGGAACGGTTGCCCATGCCGTATTCGATGTATTTGTTACCATCGACATCCCAGACGTGGCACCCCAGACCACGTTCGATGAAGCCCGGCGCGAGAACGGGATACTGATCCTCGCCCTTCGCATAGGTGTGGCTGCCGCCCGGGATCAGTTCACGGCCGCGTTCTTGAAGGCGTGCGGATTTGCGAAAACAGAGGCTTTGCTCAGACATGCGGACCACTCCAGTTTGGTAGAAGTCTAGATGTCCGACCCCGGACTTTCGCGCTCTCCATAAGGTCACCGGTTTAGCACTTTTGGTGGATGGACGGTGCGATTGTGCCTTGGCGCCCCATGACGATTTTCAGGACTGCAGATCGGCTGAATCCAGACGGTTTGGAGCATCCCGTCATGCGGCGCGGGTTTTGCGCTCCGGGCGGTAACGTGCGGAGCGTGGCCATTGTCTCCGTCTAAAGTCTTCGACTTTCGCGAGCAACCGCGGTTTGAGGCAGGACAGTGTGAACGCGGCCCTCCGAAAAAGGAGGGCCGCGTTAACTGCAATCAGCTTTCAGCCGAAGTCCCCTCCGCGAAGAGATCATTGACTTTGTAGGCGACTTCCGTGCGGTTGGTCGCCTTGAGCTTCTTCATGATGTTGCGGATGTGCACCTTCACGGTGCTCTCTCGCAAGTTCAATTCATAGGCGATGATCTTGTTCGCCTTGCCGCGTCGGAGCGCTTGGGCGACCTCAGCCTGCCTGAGCGTGAACATGCCCGTCAAAGGTGTTTCACGAGTGCCTGAATCTATCAGGTGCCGCATGGACAGGACACTACTTGCCGGAACGAAGATGCCTCCTGCCGCCGCAAGATTGATGGCCTCGACACAGACGTCGATCCCGACGGAGGTCGGAATGTAGCCACGCGCGCCACATTCGAGAGCGGTCAGTATCTGTGCAAGGTCTTCTGTGTCGGCCAAGATCACCACAGGTACCGACTTGAATTCTGACGAAATGCGCCTGATCTGATCCGCGATGCCATGGTCGGTGACTTTCCGGCCGCCCAGGTTGAAAAGAATGGCTGCAACGCTCATCCCCTCTCTCACGCGCCACTCATCTATCGAACCCATGGCTTCTATGGCCATGCCGAGCCCGTGGTCTTCAAGGGCCGATGCAAGACATTCGCGGTCCAGAGCCCTTCCGTCCAAGATGAGGAGGCATTCCCTGCTTAGTTGTTCGTGGACTTCTCCTGTCCCGCCTGCCTGGATTTCTGCCTGATTTGCTAAAGTGTATCTTTCCAGTTCTACTGTAGAACCCATACTCTTACCCACCCTTTTCCCACAAAACCGCCCTGCGGCGGCCAATTGGCCCCTCATTGTTCGGTACTTCAGAAAGTCCAGTTAATGCCCGCCCGTTGTGAGAGCTTTGGCCGGGATTGCCCAACCTGCGGCCCACTGCTGTCCTTAATCCCAACTAGAACAACCTCAGTAGCTTATGGGCTATTCACAAGCGGGAGCTAACATAAGTTAATTTTTGGTAAATTTTTGATTCGGCGAAAACTGCTGAGGGGCAGCCCCGCCGCGGTGCTGCCATTTTATAAAGACGGAAGACGTGACTTTGGCCAGCCGATAAATCTTGTGGGCATAGAATATCGCGCGACCTACAATGCTCTCGTTCTGAACCGATCCGGCGAGGCTCCGCCTCGCCAGGTCCTCACCCGGAATACGGAACTGAGGCTGCTTGCATCCTATCTCCAACAGCCGCGCTGGTGACACAGCTGCCGGCAGCGATATCTAAACGCCAGCGTCTGCGTCACGCCACAGTCCTGCGCGTCATGAAGGTCGGGCTCAGGCTGTTCCCTGAGCATCAGCCTCCGTCAGCCAAGACACATCCAGAACGGATCCGGCATTGTGGATTTCGGCTTCGAAGGCGTCGATCAGCCTTTTGGCGGCTTTGCTGGCAATATGGCCCTCGGGGTACTTGGCTTTCACGGCCCGGGCACACTCGTAAACTTCCTTGAGTTGCCTGACCTGCTTGGGCCCAAACATGCGATACACAACCTGGGTGGTCATATCTCCTCTCCTCCTTTAGATGGAACTCTAAACAACCCGCCCGTTGCCAGCCTCCCATCCCCTCATCATCAACACAGGTTTTCGGCTGAAAGCAAAAACTGCTTGCGATTGTAGTAAGACGACCGACCTCCCTGGTCGACCCGTTCTTTGGGAGGCGTGCCGGGACCAAGGGATAGCCATTTGCAGGAGGGTACAGGAAAAATCAGGGCGCCGTCGTCACATCACAACCACTCTACCGCCGCGCCCTCCTGCCTGTAGGACCAATCCCACCACCTGTGCCCTTCTAGGCGACGCTGACAGCAGCCCGGACATTTCGGCCATTCAGCTTGCAGCTCATGCTGATCGTTCCGCCGGCTTCATTATGAAACGAAAGGCAGGTGAGGGAGTATTTGTGCGATCGCCCTTCGCAGGTCAAGGCTACCCCCTTTGACTCTCTTGCCCGGGATATTCACCTGCCGAAAGATCAGCGATCGGACAGCTTGCTGTATCCGCGTCACGTAGCCAAACCAAAGCGGGAACTCGAGCGGCATGCAGGTATCTTTGCCGGGACTGCTAATATGCGCGGCTATTTTGGTCGTTGCCTACTATTCGAGGGGAATGCTGATCATCGGCTTGATCGCTTCCCAGGCTTTCGGCGCGACGGCCGTCGGGACCCTGAGCTTTCTGGGTGGGTCATCCCCGTTGATCTACACCCTATTCGCCGGCTTGCTCGTCACAGCTGTCGCCGCGAGACGTCGTGTCTGGTTTGATCTTGGATTGGTGTTCGGAACCATCAGGCCGGTCTGGATTCTTACAAGCCTCATGCTTTACGCCATTATCGGATCATGGCTGTTTCCTAGGTTCTTTGCGGGGCAGACCGCCGTATTCGTGCAGTCCAAGACCCGCGGCACAGTCGTGGAAGATTCTTTGGCGCCCGTTTCAGGCAACATTTCTCAGACGGGCTATTTCATTCTTGGTGGACTAGCTGCGATAGCCCTTTGTGCCCTGCTGCTGCACTCCAACCGGATTGTCCAAATCCGGCGCGGCTTCTTCTTGTGGTGCGGCCTGCATACGGGGATGGGGTTGATCGATTTCATCGGCAAGAACATGGGAGCGGGAGACCTGCTGGCCCCGGTCAGAACCGCCAACTATGCGATCATATCGAACGCGCTGGAGGTAGGATTCGTGCGGATTACCGGGCCTTTTTCGGAGGCCTCTTCGTTCGCCAGCGTTTCTCTCGCCTGCCTGGCATTCTGCTACAGCTACTGGAGAAAGACGAAATCAGAGCTTGCTAAATGGCTGTCTGGCATCCTGCTCTTCCTGTCCATTCTGTCGACCTCATCGACCGCTTACGTCGGGCTGACACTGCTATGCATTCCCGTTGCTTTGTCTATGCTATCCTCAGTCATGAGGGGAAAAGTTGCGCGTGAAGAGATACTGATAATAGCTCTCATGGTAGTGGGCGGGACCGCCATACTGGGCATTGGTCTTTACAAAGCCGACGCGCTGGATCCGTTCGTCAGCCTGATCAACAGCACCATCATCAACAAAGCTGATTCCGCATCAGGCCATGAGCGAACCTATTGGAATGTGAAGAGCCTGCAGTCGTTTCTCGATACCAGCGGACTGGGCGTTGGTTTCGGCAGTTCAAGGGCATCGAGTTGGCCGATCGCAGTCCTTTCGCAGTTGGGTTTCTTCGGATCGCTGATGATAGCTGTCCTGCTCTGTGTCGTGGCAAGGGGCTTGGGCGCGCTTCGGGAATGGGCGGATCCAGAGACAGATGCAGTCGTGGCGAGCGTCAGGAATGCTGCCCTTGCAAGCATAATTGCAATGTCGGTGTCGGGTGGCAGCGCTGATCCAGGCCTCCTCTTCTTCATCGCACTTGCAGTCGTTTGCGCCACGAGAGCCCGTGCTCGGCGCGTCATGGTCGAACGAAACGCCCCGGCGTCGGGCCACGGCACGGTTAAGTCGTGTACTCAGGTTCAGCCGAATTGGCTTCGCGGCGGCAAAGGTTCCTAGTGATGTGCCAGGGGCCAGTTCTGTTCAATGTCGACGGCAATGTCGATTAACGGACGGCCGCCCGCTCGAATGCCATATCCCTGCCGCGGCGTTTGCCTGGAAGAGCAGAAGGGCTGCCGCCAAACCGCATTAGAAGCGTGGTACTGCTGTATCGAAGAGTTGCAGAAGCGGTTGCGTCCCACAACAAACCACAAAGCGCGTCATCTTCGCTGATCTATCTTTGCCAAAAGGATTGCTTGGGCATCGGCGGCAAAGCGGCGCCCAATGTGGTCATGTCGCTGGATCAGGAGGTCCGGCTACTCCGCTCGAGAAGCGCGGCGTGAATTTTACATCTAAAGTGATCGGTGCCGTAACGCGAGGGCCATCCCAAGGAGCGAAGTAGCCAGAGTTATTGGGAGTTTTCGAAGACTTTTATGCTGCAGTCGATATTTGCTTCCATGACGGGTCGACGGCTCTCGTCAGAAACAGTTACCGAAAGTTTGCTTTGAAGTTCGCCCTGAACTTCGTCCTGTGCCATGGCGACCAGCATTCTAACTGCGTCTACCCGGGCCTCAAGCGCCCCATCGTAGTGGGTGCCCTCTGTGTCGGGAGAATGGGATTTGCCGTCCCGGACATCGAAGAAAAACAGCGGCATTTTGCGTCCGTGCTTAATAACAAAGTGCTCGTCAGAGCAGAAGGTTTCCGTCTGGGCCGCGACTGTTTAAGGCATTCTTCGGCAGCATTCTAGCAACTGCAGATGGTCAATTGGACGCGGCTGTGGAGAACTCGACTCAGGGCGATCACAAAATATTAAAAAAGATAATGCCCGGCAGAAAACACGACGTCGCGAGCCGCTGGAGGGCGGCGATCCAGTCGTTAGCCGACAACAACGCTCGCCGGACCACCGTGTCGTGAAAGGGTCAACCAAACTGATAGGTAGGCCTGAAGATCGGTTCTGGTAAGCTACCGCCTCGCCAACCGCATTTGTGTCGTTCGGAGTTTCCTGTCTTGCCTCTGAGTTTTGTAGACGAAGCCCGGCCCAACACGTTCGAATTTGAAACTTCGGCGTTGATCAAGGCGTCCGGGTTTAGGGAATATGATGCGCGCTGGTGGTTTGGCCAGGTCGCGCCCGAACTTAACCTGATCGGCGTCCAGGCGCTTGGTATGGGGCTCGGCACTCTGATCCGCCGTCTCGGCGCTGGACCCGAGATCATCACCGGGCATGATTTCCGGTCGTATTCGCTGTCTATTAAGCTGGCACTCGTCTCCGGGTTGATGGCCGCTGGCGCCAAGGTGAGGGACATCGGTCTAGCCTTGTCGCCGATGGCTTATTTCGCCCAGTTCGCGCTCGACACGCAGTCGGTCGCCATGGTCACCGCCTCGCACAATCAAAACGGCTGGACCGGCGTCAAGATGGGTGCGGCGCGGCCGTTGACCTTCGGTCCCGAGGAGATGACAGCGCTGAAGACAATTGTCCTGGCCCGCGACTTCGATCTTCTTGGCGGCGGCTCCTATGATTTCGTTTCCGATTTCCGAGAAACCTATCTTGACGATCTGACCCGGGACAAGCGTATCTCGAAGAAGCTCAAGGTCGTGGTCGCCTGTGGCAATGGCACTGCTGGCGCCTTTGCGCCTGAAGCGCTGGAACGGATCGGCTGCGAGGTGGTTCCGCTCGATGTCGAACTCGATCATAGCTTTCCAAACTACAATCCAAACCCCGAAGACATGCAGATGCTGCATGCTATCAAGGACAAGGTGCTGAAGAGCGGCGCCGATCTTGGGCTGGGTTTCGATGGCGATGGCGACCGCTGCGGCGTTGTCGACAATGAGGGCAACGAAATCTTCGCGGACAAGGTCGGTGTGATGCTCGCGCGGGATATTTCGCTGCTCTATCCCGGGTCGACCTTCGTCGTCGACGTCAAGTCCACCGGCCTGTTCCGCACGGATAACGTATTGCTAGCCAATGGTGCGGTCACCGATTACTGGAAGACCGGGCACTCCTACATCAAGCGTCGTGTCGCCGAGCTAGGGGCCGTTGCAGGCTTCGAAAAATCCGGGCATTTCTTCTTCAACCCGCCTGTTGGTCGCGGTTACGACGATGGGCTGATCACTGCCATCGCCATTTGCCAAATGCTCGATCGCAGCCCCAGCAGTTCGATGGCCGACCTTTACCGCACGCTGCCGCTGACCTTCGGTACGCCAACCATGTCGCCGCACTGCGCGGACGACGTGAAGTATGGCGTCGTGGAGCGGGTGGTTTCTGAGTTCCAGACTATGAAGCGGGACGATGCGACCTTCGCCGGCCAGAAGATCGCTGATCTGATCACCATAAACGGCGTGCGCCTCGTCGCCGAGGATGGCACCTGGGGGTTGGTGCGTGCGTCATCGAACAAGCCTGAGCTTGTCGTGGTTGTTGAAAGCCCGGTTTCATCGCTGCGTCGCCGGGAGATGTTCGAGGCCGTCAACGCCGTGCTGCTCCGCAGTCCGGAAGTGGGCGCCTACAACCAGACTTTCTGAGAAGGCGTAAGGAGCCAGGCTGGGACTTGGGCGCACTTTTCTGCCTGATCGATCGGGACTGTGGGGTCTTGCAATTCTCGCAGTCCAGTGCGCGCTCTGGTGAAGCTCGCGACGCCAAAGGTGTACCGTGGTGGGTCACCTGCGTGTGGCCCAGTAATTGCGTAGCCTATCCCGGCGTCCGGTGAAATCTTGGCCGCCGCTGGGAGACCCACCGTGATCGGATACACACCGCAGTTCGGCTGCAATAGGTGCAAACTTCCTCTTGTCGGCGATGAGACGCAAGGATTCAATCGCTTGACCTGCCCTGGTTGTGGGGTTTCAGACACGTGCGAGAATGTGATGCTGGAGATTGACGAACGGCGAGCGGAAGCACTTTCGCGCGCGCTCTGCCGCCCTTTAATACGAGACCGTGAAACAGGTCAGGCCCGGACTAAACTCTACCGTTTCGCTCTGCTGTTTGGGGGCAGGGCACAGCTGGATCGTGCATCCCGAAGCAAATGATCGGCAGTGCATTTGCGTTGGCGGTCGACCTTTGCCGACCAACTCCGGGATCTACTTGCTTCTGGTGGCCTCATTCGTCAACCGTCACCTGGAACTGTACTCCCCTATAGGGCTGGCCGCGCGACGGGTAGTTTTATGTGAGCATCAGCTTTGGCCGCGTGATGGGGCAAGTGGGCGGAAACAAGAAATCTGAAACTCTTTGTTTGATATGGACTTCTCGTCCGGCGGACTATGAACGGCGCACCAGCCGTCTGAGACTTGCCATTTCCGGGGCAGCATCGCTCACGGAGTGCAATCCGGGCAGGAACTGTGCACAATCTGTGGGGTTCTCAAAGAAGAAAGCTCAAGGCGCCTACGCGGGCAATCCCGCTGATGGGCCTGATTGTTCTTGGCAAGGCTTGGCAAGGCTCAACCAGAGGCGAGCTCGGCAAGTTCTTCGGCCGCTTCATTGATACCGTGTGCGACCGCTCGCTCGAGCCAAAGGCGACCGGCTGCAGGATCGCGCTCCCCAGCGATACCCCTTGACAAATAACGCCCGAGCATGAGTTGGGCTTGGCCGTGCCCACGTCCAGCAGCGGCGGCGTACCATTTCTGCGCCTCCGCCTGGTCGATCGGTAGGCTCTGGCCGGCTGCGTACAGCGCACCAAGTGCAAACATCCCCCCGGCGTGGCCGTCGGCGGCTGCCCCCTGGAACAGCTGCATAGCAACCTTTGGCTCACGCGCGCCACCGCGGCCATTGAGCAGCATCTCGGCAAGCGCCACCTGGGCGTCGAGCAGGCCGGCATTGGCCGCCCGAGCAAACCAGAGGCGGGCCTGCGATAGGTCGGTCACCACGCCGCGTCCATCTTGCAGGAGACGGGCGTACATATATTGCGCCTCGGCGACACCTTCAGCCGCGCGCCTTAGCCATTGCGCCGCTTGGCCCTCGTCCTGGCGGACGCCAACGCCATTGGCGAAGCAGAGCCCAAGATTGAATGCGGCGATCAGGTCCCCCGATGAAGCGGCCGCTTCGAACCATCCGGCAACGCTTGCACGATCATCCGGCTCGCCGGCTCCTTCAAGAACAAGATTGGCGAGATCGACCTGTGCTTCCTGATTGCCGCCAAGTGCAGCGGCGCGCAGCCAGCGTGCCCCTTCTTCGAGATCCTGAGCCACGCCGTTGCCCGTCAAATAAAGCGAGGCCAAAGCGCGGGCGGCGGCCTGATGGCCCGCTTCGGCCGCCCGCCGATACCAGTTTGCGGATTCTGCAAAATCCGGCCGCTGCGTCTTCACATAGCGATCGCCAAGGAGATAGGCAGCCTCAATATTGCCCGCCAATGCAGCGCGCCGCATCCACGCCTCTCCAGCAGATATGTCCTGGTCGACAAATGCACCATCAATCAGTGCCATTCCCAACCGGAACTGAGCGGAGGGAAGGCCTTTTTCTGCAGCAGCCTGATAGAGTTGAACGGCTGCGTTGATGTCGCTCACGACGCCGAGCCCATGCTCGGTAAGGATCGCGAGAAGGTAGATTGCGGTCGGCAGACCGGCGTCGGCGGCGCGTCTTACCTCGTTTGCAATCCTGACCCTGTTTTCACGTTTGCCACTACGGGCGAGCGACAGGGCAAAGCCGAGACACCCCTCGGCGCAGCCGGCAGAAGCCGACTTCTCGTACCATCGGTGCGCCGCATCTGCATTGCGCATTGCTTTGGGACCGCTGGTAAGTATATAGCCGAGGATCGCCTGTCCGGTGGCCGAGCCCGCCTCAGCCGCCTTGGTGGCGAAATCGAACGCCGCTGTGAAGTCCGGTTTGCCCGAGGAATCCGCCATGAACAATTGGTCGGATTCGGAGCCCTTTCCGTCGCCTTCCTTAGCCACCAGCCCGGTCAGGTAGAGAGCAGCGAGCAGCGCTTGCGCATCGGCGCTCCCGTGGTTGGCTGCCCGCAGCAGCCATCGCGCCCCTTCCTTACGGCTTGGCGGCACACCCGAGCCTTCGAGATAGCAACGCGCGACCCGGTACTCGGCCTCGACGACCCCCGCGCGCGCCGCGGTCGCCATCAGCGGAAAGGCTTCTGCGGGCTTGCCGCTGTCAGAGAGCTGGATCGCTCGGCGCAACGCTGCCGCCGGGGAGGCAAAAACAGTCAGCCGATCCAGGATTGTCATCGATCCGAGCCTCCGAAAACACCCTGCGCTATGGCTCCCGCATGGCTTCCTGGCCGATCGGGAGCATCACACCGAGAATATATTTGAGCACTGTGCGGCGGCCGACCTTAACATCGGCGGTCACCGGCATGCCAGGGCTCACGGTGAAACCGGCAGGCACGTCGTGGAGGGCGACCTGGTCGATGGAAATCCGCGTTCGATAGAACGGTTCGGCGTCCGAAGGCAGCAAGGCCAGTGAGCTGTTCGGATCGCGCGCCTGATCCTGCGCAGAGAAGGAATCAGGGCTGAGCGTCCGCACGGTGCCATGAGCAAGGCCGTATTGCGAATAGGGGAAGGTATCGAACTTGATGACCACCGGGTCGCCGATATGCACAAAGCCGCTGCTGCGGCCGACGATGTTTGTCTCGATTTCAAGCTGCGCGTTGGCCGGCACCAGCGTAATCAAGCGCTCGCCGGACTGCAGGACCGAACCGACCGAGACCTTGGCCACGGATTGAACGATCGCGTCTGCTTCGCTCTTCAGCTCGACCAATTGCTTACGCAGCTTTGCCTTGTTGTGAAGTTCACGGGCGTCCGACATGCGCGAACTGGCTTCGGATAGGCTCTGTGAAACATCCGCTCGCCAGCCCTGAATATAGCCGTCGCGCTCGGCGGCCACCGCCGCCTGCTGGAGCTTTGCGGCTTGCGCGGTCTGCTCGGCATTGCCGAGCGCCCGGGACATTTCCGCGCGATTATCTTCGGCGAGCAGCGTGTTGAGGCGGCTGCCCACCTGCCTTGCTTCGAGCTGCTTGCGCATCTCTTCGATCGAGCCCGCGACCGCGAGCCGCTGGCGGTAGCCATCTGCATCCGATAGCGACCGCGAGATTACGGAACTGAGTTCGTCGCGCTGCCGGTCGAAATTCTCGACCTTGGCGTCATAGACCGCCTTGCGGCGCTCAAAAATCGATGCCTGCAAGGTCCAGCTTGGGTCGAGACCGTCATAGTTGAAGGTCTGGCCGTCCGCTTCCGCTTTCAACCGCGCGACTTCAGCTTCAAGTGTCGAAACCTGCATCCCGAGCGACGCCAGATCGGCAGAAGCAAAAGTCGCATCAAGGCGAGCAAGCACTTGACCGGCCTGCACGTGCTGTCCCTCACGAACGTCGATCGAGCGCACGATCGCCGTCTCCAGCGGCTGCACGACCATATTGGGCGATTTTGACACCACGAGTCCTCTGGCCGTTACAACCTGATCGACCGGTATCAGTCCGGCCACGGCGATCAGCGCGATGACCAAGCTCGCGATGATCCAGACGATGCGCCGCGCCGCCTGCGGAATAGGAGCATTGGCGACAGCCGTCGACGGCCACTGGAATTCGAGTATGGCTGGCGTCGTCAGATCCCTCGTTTCCATCCGATGCCGCCGAGAGGGGAGGGTGATGAGAGAGGTGCTACTCATGGGTTACCGGACCTGAAGCGCATCTGAGTCGTGGCATCGTCAAACCAACCGCGGTGGGATGGCGACCGGGCGGCCATGACGGCCGTCGAGGTGCCGGTTTTGCTGCGACCACAGCTGGCGATACAGCGCGCAGCGCTCGAGCAGTGTCGAGTGCGGCGCGACGTCAAGGACCTTACCTTGATCCATAACAAGGATGTTGTCGCATTCTGTTAGCGAGGACAGCCGGTGCGAAACGATGATCATCGTGCGGCCGCTGGCGATGCGCATAAGATTGGCGCTTACCACTGCCTCGCTCTCCGGGTCGAGCGCGCTGGTCGCTTCGTCGAGGATGAGAATGGTCGGGTCGTGGATGAGGGCGCGTGCGATCGCCAGCCGCTGCTTTTGACCGCCTGACAAATTGGGCGAACCTTCCTCGATATAGGTGTCATAGCCATTGGGCATGCGCTCGATGAATTCCTGGGCGCCGGCGAGGTGCGCGGCGCGCATGGCATCGGAAAGCGTCAAGCCTGGACGCCCGGCGATGATGTTATCGCGGATCGACCCGCGAAAGAGAAAATTGTCCTGCAGGACCACGCCGAGCCCTTGGCGAAGATGGCGTAGGTTGATCTCCTTGAGGTCGACGCCATCAAGTTTGAGGAAGCCACTGTAGTCGCGGTTGATTCCCTGTAGGAGGCGCGCGATCGTTGATTTTCCCGAACCGCTACGCCCAACAATGCCAAACATGCTGCCGGCGGGAATGTGGAAGCTGACCCGGTCAAGCGCCGGTGTCTTTGTAGCGATGTAGCTGAATGTCAGGTCGCTGAAAGTGACCTCGCCCACAAGCCTGGGTCTCAGGCCGGTGGAATTCGAACTGCTCTCCAGCGGCCGGTTGAGAACCGAGGCCGCCTCGCCAATAGCTGCACCGACCTCCTCGTAGTCTTCAACCAGTCGGGCCAGGCCGACCAGCGGCTGCGCTACGCGCTGGGAGATCATCATGAAGGCAAACAGGCTGCCAACCATATAGCCCGAGCGGTCGTTCAATGCGAGATAGGCGCCGATCAGCATGGTGCCGAGCACCATGACGCGTTCTATCGGCGTGACCAGCGTCTGCGGCCAGCTTGCAAGCTGCCCGAATGCGAGGCGAGCCTTTCCGGCTTCCGCTACGCGCTCATCCCAGAGCGCCTTGCGCTGCGGCTCGAGGCCGAGCGCCTTCACTGTCTTGATGCCGACGACAGTCTCGCCAAGCGCTGCCGACTTCCAGGTCTCGGCTTCGACCACTCGCTGGTATCTGCGGCGCAGCGGTCTGAGAAAGGCAAGGATGATCAGC
This sequence comes from Mesorhizobium sp. M1004, assembly GCF_040318795.1. Taxonomy (NCBI): domain Bacteria; kingdom Pseudomonadati; phylum Pseudomonadota; class Alphaproteobacteria; order Hyphomicrobiales; family Phyllobacteriaceae; genus Mesorhizobium; species Mesorhizobium sp. M1004. The sequence continues at coordinate 2,556 of NZ_JAMYNB010000005.1, read as the reverse complement.
ATGATCACGGCCGCGCACGCCATTACCACCCAGGCGAGCGTGGCGTTGATGTAGAACATGACCGGTATCAGCACGCACAATGTGATCAGATCCAGGAACGTGCTGAGAAGTTTTCCGGTCAGGAACTCTCTAATACGATAGACTTGGGCCAGATGATACATCGTCTCGCCGGCCGGATGACGCTCGAAATAGTCGAGCGGCAGGCGCAAGAGCCGGCTAAAGACGTGCAACTGCAGCTTGGTGTCCAGACGGGCGCCGACGACGTTGATGATCAGTCGCCGCGCATGGCCAAGAAGTGTCTCATAGGCGAAGACCACGGCAATCACCGCAGACAAGAGCAGCAACGTCGAGATGCTGTTGAACTGCAGCACCTTGTTGACCAGCGTCATTACGATGAGTGGCGGCAGGATGGTCAGAATGCTCAGCGTGAACGAGGCAATGGCTATGTCGCGCAGGGGCTGGCTTTCTAGCCGCACCAGTTGGGTGAGCCAGTGAAGGGTGAAAGGCGCATCCGCCGCCACGTGCGACCGTGTCGCGCGCAGCAGCACCGCCTCGCCCGTCCACACCCGCGACAGCCGAAGCTCGTCGATGGGGGTGGCCTCACCGTCGTCCGGCGCGTCGGCACTTTTGAGGAAGACGACATTGCGCTCCGCACTCGCTCCGGTCAGGAGGGCCGCGCCGCCATCGCTGAACAACAGCACGACCGGTCCGGTATCCTGGAAGCGCAAAAGATGTGACCAGCGGATACGCAGGGCACGCGCCCACATGCCGGCGGTCTGCGCCCATTCGGAGAGATCGGTAGCGGTCGGAACCGCCCTCGCGGTCCTGAATTCGTTGGGGTCGAGTTCGACGCCATGATAACGCGCGGCCTGCAGTACTGCCTTGATGCGTGGCCCGATCTGGTCGCGCTCGGCGGGACCGCCGGGGGTCCGCGTCGCCGCGTTGTGGCCGCCCGCTTGGCGCGCTGCGACGTCGCCTTCGGCGTCGGCACGGATCGAGGCCGGCTGGTTTTCGGCGTTTACGGGCACGTTTACCATGGACTTCTCATCCGGTACGCAGGGCGAGGGTTCGAAAATGCCCAAGCCGAGGTATTTGCCGAGGTTTCCGGCAACGCCGCATTATACTTCGAACCGACCGGCCACGCGACTCTGATGCCAATCCCTGTTTGGAAATGATGAACGCGCGAATTCCGCTCTCCCGCGAAGTCCGCGCGTACGTTTCGTCCTGTGTGGTCATGGTGGCTGACCATGGTCGGGAACCCAATAACCTGGAATGATCAGCGCGCGGGTCCGCTTTCCAGCGAAGCCCGCGCGCCTGGTTTAATCTGGACCATTTCCTGTCCAGGTTCACTCACTGCTCACTCATGCGGCTTCAGAATATCCTTCAGAGCCTTCTTCACTGTGTCGTCGGTGTTGGCGTAGCCGGCGCCCTGCTTGGTCTTGTCCGAGATCAGGTCGGTGCTCGCACCTAACGGCTTGTTCTGGTTCTGACCAAATCCACTGATCGTATTGAGGACATTCAGGAGGTCGGTCGTCACCGAACTGGCCGCCAGGCCAACAAGCTGCCGGAACGACGCATGGCTGACGGCACCACTGTCGGTCGAGCCGGATCGCAGGAACTGCGTCGAGTCCTTTAGGCCCAGCGTATTGGTCGTGACGTTGGCTTTGTGACCAGGACCGTTTTCGGCATTGTTATGGTTCCCGGAATTACCAGGTGCATCCTGATCTCCGTTGCCAAAGCCGTTATTGCCATGGTGGTGGTCACCTGTGTCACCGCCCGGGCCGGTCGCTCCGGTCGCTCCCGTCGATCCGGCTGAGCCAGTCGCTCCGGTCGAGCCAGTAGAGCCTGTTGCACCAGTCGAGCCAGTAGCTCCGGTCGAACCGGTTGCTCCCGTGGAGCCCGTTGCACCAGTCGAACCTGTCGCTCCCCTGTCGCCAGTTGCACCTGTGGCGCCGGTCGCACCAGTAGATCCGGTAGAGCCCGTTGCACCAGTCGAGCCTGTCGCCCCGGTATCACCTGTGGCTCCGGTAGCACCAGTCGAGCCAGTCGAGCCCGTTGCACCGGTCGCGCCGGTATCACCGGTTGCTCCGGTCGAGCCAGTCGCTCCGGTCGAGCCAGTCGCTCCAGTAGAGCCGGTTGCTCCGGTCGAGCCAGTCGCCCCGGTATCACCTGTTGCTCCGGTCGCTCCGGTTGCACCAGTTGAACCAGTCGCGCCGGTGGCACCCGTCGCTCCAGTATCACCGGTTGCTCCGGTTGAGCCCGTCGCTCCGGTCGAGCCAGTCGCTCCAGTAGAGCCGGTTGCACCAGTCGCGCCGGTATCACCGGTTGCTCCGGTCGAGCCTGTCGCACCAGTAGAGCCGGTGGCGCCGGTCGAGCCTGTCGCTCCGGTAGAGCCGGTGGCGCCGGTCGAACCCGTCGCTCCCGTATCGCCGGTCGCACCTGTGGCTCCGGTGGCACCAGTCGAGCCAGTCGAGCCCGTTGCACCGGTCGCGCCGGTATCACCGGTTGCTCCGGTCGAGCCAGTCGCTCCGGTCGAGCCAGTCGCTCCAGTAGAGC